>NZ_JAAXKY010000034.1 GCF_012911925.1 Pseudonocardia xinjiangensis
GGGCAGCGCGGGTTCGCCCTCCACGGGGTCGGGGAGCGGGTCGGCCGCGTCGGCGTGGCGGCCCAGCGGTTCTCCCGCCCCGCGCACCCGCTCCGAGCCCGGCCCGTCCGCGTCGTGGCCGGGATCGATGTCGTCGGGATCGGACTCGTGGTGCTCGGTGTGGTAGCCGTCCTCGTCGTACCGGTCGTGCTCGTCGTCGTGCCGGTCGGGCGCCGGCCGCCGGATCGCCTCGCGCCCTCGGCGGGCCCACTCGTCCAGCTCGGGGTCGTCGGCGGACTGCGGGCGCCGGGTGCCCGCCATCCTCGCGGCCCGGCGCTCGCGGATCGCCTCCTCGAGACGCACCTGGCGGCGCAGGTAGACGAGGTACCCGATCAGCATGACGTCGACCACACCGTGCAGCCACCAGACCGTCGGCACGGAGATCGCGGCGACCACACCGGTGACGAGCGCGACGATCAGCATCGTGAGCACGACCCGCTGCCGGAACGCGTAACGGGCACGGGCGGCGAGGGCGGCGGCCTCGGGGTCGAACCCGCCCCGGCCGGGCCGGTACCGCGGGGGCGGCCGCTCCCACTCGCGGTCGTCGTCGTACGCCTCGTCGTCCCGGTCCTCGTCGGCGTCCTCGTGGTCCGTCCGGGCGGTCGGGGTGTCCTCGTCCTCCACCTCGTCCACGTCGTCCACGTCCACCTCCAGTTCGCGGCTCACATCCGGACCGTGACGCTGCCGCGGCCGCTCGAGCACCCGCCCGGAGAGCGCTGCCACACTAGGGCGCGCCACCTCCTGGCGGGCTCGCGCGACAGCGGGCACGAGGATCAGCAACCAGAGCACAACCAGGCTCGCGAAGATCATCGAGCTCGGCACGGCTGCTTCCTCCCCACGGCGCAGTCCGGTAACGATCCCGGTCTCCCCAACCAAGATCGCTCCCCAATGTCCAACGGTAGTGAGGCGGAGCGGGGTACGGGCGGCGACGCGCCGTGGCGGCCGGGTTCACTCCTGTGCAGCAGGGTGTCCTTGTGACGGATGTGAACCTTGTGAGGACATGATGACCACGCGTTGGTCGCAGAGCGTGGTCAGACCCGTTCGGCCCGGCCGGAGGCGACCACCCGGGCCGTGAGACCGCCCGGCCCGAGCTCCTCGATCGTCAGCGCGAAGCAGCAATGGTCCCGCCAGGCGCCGTCGACGTCCAGATAGCGCTGGAAGAGACCTTCCCTGCGGAACCCGAGCTTCGCCAGCACGCGGAGGCTCGCGACGTTCTCCGGCCGGACGGTGGCCTCCAGCCGGTGCAGGCCGACCCGGCTGAAGCAGTGGTCCACCACCTGCGCCACGGCGGCCGTGGTGACGCCGTGGCCCGCCACGGTGGAGTCGACCCAGTATCCGACGTAGGCCGAGAGCAGCGGCTCGCGCACGATGTTGCCGACCATCACCTGCCCGACGAACCGCCCGTCGAGCGTGATCGCGAACGGCAGCACGGCGCCTCGCCTGCCCGCCCCCCGCAGCTGCAGCCAGCGCGCAGGCCACTCGCTCACGGCGTGCCGTTGGGCCCAGCCCCCCGGCGTCGTCGGCTCCCACGGCGCGAGGTAGCCCTCGTCGCGGATCCGGATCGCCGACCACGTCCCCGCGTCGCGCAGCCGTACCGGTCGCAGCGCCACCACCCCGGCGGGGACCCGGAGGGCGCCGAACGACGCGGGCCAGCCGGGGTGGCGTCCGGTGATCGGAGCCGGGTAGGCATGCGCCATCGCAGGCTCAGGCCGGAGCCGGCAGGAACGCCACACTGACCACCTCGTCCACTGTGGCCTCGGTGATGTGCTCCGGCAAGATGATCAGCCCGTTGGCATCGGAGATCGACGACAACAGGTGCGTACCGGACGTGCCGAGCGGCTGAACGAGGTAGTCACCGGTGGCCTCCTCGCGCAGCAGCCTGCCGCGCAGGTACCCCCGGCGCCCCGCGACGGAGCTGACCGGTGAGGTGAGCCGGGCCGACAGCGTGCGCCGGTGCGGGTCGCTGCGACCGAGCGCCAGCCGCACCAGCGGGCGCACCATCACCTCGAACAGGAGCAGGGCCGTGGCCGGGTACGAGGGGAACAGGAAGGTCGGCACGCCGTCCGGGCCGAGCCGCCCGAACCCCTGGGTGGACCCCGGGTGCATCGCGACGCGCGTGATGTCGAGGTCGCCGAGCCCGGCGAACGCGGCGTGCACCTCGGCGCCCGCTGCCCCGCCGACGGACCCGCACACGACGATCACGTCGCTGAACGGGAGCCTGCCCTGGATCGCGGTGCTGACGTCGCGGGCGTCGGCACGGACGAGACCGGCCCTCGCCGTCTCCGCTCCGGCCTCGCGGGCGGCGGCGGTGAGCGCGTGGGAGCAGACGTCGGCCACCTGCCCGGCGCCGGGGGTGCGCGCCAGGTCCACCAGCTCGTCGCCCACGGAGATCACCGACACCCGCGGCTTCGGGTGGACGAGCACCTTGTCGCGGCCCGCCGCGGCGAGCATGGCCACCTGCGCCGCGCCGATCACCGAGTCGCGGCGCACCACCACGTCGCCGGGTTGCACGTCCTCACCGACCCGCCGGACGAACGCGGCCGACGGCACGCCCTGGTGCACCGACAGGCGCGCGCTGCCCGCGTCGGTGTACCCGATCGGGACGACGGCGTCGGCCAGCGTCGGCAGCGGCGCCCCGGCCGCCACCCGCACCGCCTGCCTCGGCTGCAGCCGCAGGGGCTGGCGCGACCCGGCCGGGATCTCCCCGACCACCGGCACCGAGACCGGGTCGTGCTCGGTGGCTCCGGCGAGGTCGACGCTGCGCACGGCGTAGCCGTCGATCGCCGCCTGGTCGAAGCCGGGCAACGGTCGCGCCGCCACGACCTCTTCCGCACACCGCAGCCCGTGCGCCTCGGAGATGGCCACCCGCACGGGAGCCGGCTTGACCGCGCTCGTCAGCACCCGCTCGAGCTGCTCGTCGACCGATCGCACGGGAGGTCAGCCGTTCAGGCGGCTGGTCAGCCAGGCGCGGAGGTCGGCACCGTAGTCCGGGTCGTCCAGGGCGAAGTCGACGAACGCCCGCGCGTAGCCGCCCGGGTTGCCCAGGTCGTGCCGGCCGCCGCGGTGCACCACGACGTGCACGGGGTGCCCCTCGGAGATCAACAGCGCCACCGCGTCGGTGAGCTGCAGCTCCCCGCCGGAACCGGGGGTGATGCGGTCCAGGGCGTCGAAGATCGCGCGGTCCAGCAGGTAGCGCCCGGCGGCGGCGTAGGTGGAGGGCGCCTCGTCGGGCTCGGGCTTCTCCACCATCCCGTGCACGCGCTTGACGTCGTCGTCGCCGGTGTCGGTCACCTCGAACACGCCGTACGCCGAGATCTGCTCGCGTGGGACGTCGAACGCGCAGAGCACGCTTCCGCCGTACTGCGCCCGCACCTCCGCCATCTTCGCGAGCACGCCCGTGGGCAGAACCAGGTCGTCGGGCAGCAGGACCGCGAAGGCCTCCTCGTCGGGGCCGATGGCGTCGCGCGCGCAGCCGACGGCGTGGCCGAGGCCCTTCGGCTCGTCCTGGGTGACCGTGCGCACAGCGATCAGCTCGTGGGCGCGGCGGACCTTCGCCACCAGCTTCTCCTTGCCCCGCGCGTGGAGCTCCTTCTCCAGCTCGGAGGAGTCGGCGAAGTGCGCGGCGACCGCGTCCTTGCCCGGGGAGATGACGATCAGCAGCTGCTCGGCTCCGGCCTCGGCGGCCTCGGCCGCCACCAGCTCGATGCCCGGCGTGTCGACGACGGGCAGCAGTTCCTTGGGCACGGTCTTGGTCGTGGGCAGAAACCGAGTGCCCAGACCCGCGGCCGGAACCACGGCCGAGCGGAACGGCAGCGCGGTCTGTGCCGAAGGGTCGGTCGTAGCCTCATCCATGGTCGGCGAGCCTATCGGCGCCGGTAGCGTGGCCGTGTGACGGCACGCGCGAATCGGACCGAACGGGCGGTCGTCGCGGAGAAGAACCGTTGGCGCACCCGCATCGTCGCGGCTCGCCGGGCTCTTCCGGCGGAGGTGCGCGCCGCCCGGGCGGTGGCGCTAGCCGAGGCGGCGGTGGGGCTCGCCGCGATCACGGGCGGCCCGGTCTGCGCGTACCTGCCGGTGGGTCTCGAACCCGGCTCGCCCGAGCTGGTGGCCGCCCTGCACGAGGCAGGCCACGAGGTGCTGCTCCCGGTGGTGCCCGCGGCGGCGGGACCGCTCGACTGGGCCCGGTACGACGGCGCGGAGAGCATCGCCGCCGGCCCGCTCGGGCTGCGGGAGCCGATCGGACCGCGGCGCGGGGTCGTCGCGATCGCCGCGGCCCGCCTGGTGCTGGTGCCGGCGCTGGCCGCGGACCGCAGCGGCCGCAGGCTCGGCCGGGGTGGCGGCTACTACGACCGCACGCTGCCGCTGGCGACCGCCGGGGTCCCGCTCGTGGTGGTGCTCAACGACGAGGAACTGGTGGCCGAGCTGCCCGCCGAACCGCACGACCGGCTGGTGACGGCAGCGCTCCTCGCCGACGCTGGTCACACTCCGCTCGGTGGGGCTCCTCTGGGGAACAGGGAGTGATCCGGGAGAGTTATGCTGGCACTCAGTGCGTTCGAGTGCCAGCTCGTCGAGTGCCAGTCCGGAGGGACACGTGCCGACCTACCAGTACGCCTGCACCGCCTGCGACCACCGGTTCGAGGCAGTGCAGTCCTTCAGCGACCCGTCGCTGACCGATTGCCCCGTGTGCACCGGGCGCCTTCGCAAGGTGTTCTCGTCCGTCGGGATCGTGTTCAAGGGCAGCGGCTTCTACCGCACCGACAGCCGGGCGGGCACCACCGCGTCCGAGTCGGCCAAGAGCGACACGAAGACCGAGACGAAGACCGAGGCCAAGTCCGAGTCCAACGGCTCCGGCTCGTCCAGCAGCAGTAGCAAGGAGAGCTCCTCGTCGAGCAGCTCGTCCTCCAGCAGCGCTCCGGCCGCCGCAGCCTCCTGACGCAGCCTCCTGACCGGTCCGGCCGGGTGGTTGTCCACATCCCGGTCCCGTTGTCCACAGGTCCGGTGATCGGCCGGGTCCGGCGGTGACGGCGCTCTAGCGTCGTGCCATGACCAGAGCCCGGCTCGCCCCGCGCCTGCATGATCGCCTGGGCGCATTGGCGGCCGGGCCGGGGTGGCGCAGGCTGGCCCTGCTCCGCCGCACCGCAGCGGCAGTGCTCGCCACCGCTGCGCTCGTACTGGCGCTCGCGCCCCGCACCGGCGCGAGCGGCGTCCCGCTGGTGGTCACCACGGCCGACATCCCGGCCGGCAGCACGTTGCGGGCTGAGCACCTCGCCGTGCGCGAGTGGCCCGCCGGGCTCGTCCCCGCGGGCTCGGTTCGCGAGGTGTCGGACGCCGAGGGCCGCGTGCTCGTCGGGGGCGCCCGTCCGGGCGAGCCCCTCACCGACGTGCGGTTCGCCGGCGCGGGCCTCGCCGCGGGTGGCGATCGCGGAGCGGCCGTGCCCGTCCGGCTGGCCGACGCCGGAGTTGCTGCGGTGCTCGTGCCGGGCAACCGCGTCGACGTCGTCACCGTCGGAGCGCACACCGACGAGCCGCTCGTGCTCGCCGCAGGCGCCACGGTGCTGGCCGTGCTGCCGGAGGACCGCGGATCCTCCGGGCGGCTGGTGCTCGTCGGCGCGCCACCGGGGCAGGCGGCGCGAGTGGCGGCCGCCTCGCTCACCGAACAGGTCGCCGTTACCCTCCGCTAGCGTGATCAAGGGTTTCAAGGACTTCGTCCTGCGCGGCAACGTCGTCGACCTTGCCGTTGCCGTGGTGATCGGCGCCGCGTTCGGCTCGATCGTCACCGCCTTCACCAGCGGCATCATCCAGCCGTTGATCAACGCGGTCACGCCACCGAGCAGCCCCGGCTTCGGGGTCCAGCTGGTCGGTGGCAAGGAGAGCACCTACATCGACTTCGCGGCCGTCCTCAGCGCGGCGCTCAACTTCCTCATCGTCGCCGCGGTGGTGTACTTCGTGATCGTCTACCCGCTCCGGGCCCTGCAGGAACGGCGCAGGCGCGGGATCGAGCCCGGGCCTGCCGCGCCCACCGACGTCGAGCTGCTCACCGAGATCCGCGACCTGCTCCGCGCCCAGCAGCGCAGCAGCTGAGAGCCGAGGTCAGTCCCGGTCGTGGTGCGGCGGCCGGTTGACGAGCAGTTCCTCGTCGGCGACCGCAGCAGCGGGCTCGTCGCGGTCGTCCCGCTCGTCGGCGGTGGTGGACGGCAGGACGTCCCCGAACACCTCGTCGAGCCTGCGTCGCGCCCGATCCGACATCTCCACCCCACCATCCTGCACCGGTGATGCCACCATGGGGGGATGGGACTCACGGAGAAGGCCAAGGAGTTCGCGGACGTCGCTCTGGAGAAGGCGGGGGTGTACTCGGAGAAGGCCGCCGTCAAGGCCGTCGAGCTCTCCGATGCGGCACGGGAGAAGGCGCCCGGCTATCTCGATCGCGCCGCCGACGCGGCGGGCCGGGCCGTCGACACCGCGGCCGCCAAGGTGGACAAGGCCACCGGCGGCCGCTACCACGAGAAGATCGAGGGCGTCACCGCGAAGGTGGGCGAGTCGCTCGACAGGCGGCCGGGCACCACAGCGCCCGGAACCACGGTGCCCGGAACCACCGCACCCGGAACTGGCGCCACCGAGCCGCCCGGCCCGGTGATCGTGCCGCCCGTGCCGGACGACGTCACCGGGCACACCGGCGGGCCGATCACGCCGGCGGCCACCAACCCGGAGGCCACCGACACCGACGGTCGCGGCACCGGTGGACCCGGCACCATCCCCGGCCCGACCGGCTGACCGCCCGTCGACGCTCCCGTCGCGCGGGCGCGCTCAGCCGAGTCCGGACAGCTCCGAGATCACGTGTCCCACGAGCGGGGTGAGCGTGGCCATCCCGTCACGGACGGCCGCGCGTGACGGGGCGAGGTTCACCACGAGGGTGCTGCCCGACACGCCGACGAGCCCGCGCGACAGGCCCGCGTCCACCGCTCCCGCGGCGAGCCCGGAGGCGCGGATGGCCTCGGCGATGCCGGGGATCGGGCGGTCGAGCACGCCCGCGGTGGCATCGGCGGTGACGTCGCGCGGCGACACGCCGGTGCCTCCGACGGTGACCACCAGGTCGACCCCGCCGATCACCGCGGTGTTGAGCGCGTTGCGGATCGCCACCGGGTCTCCCGGCACGACCACCACCGCGTCGACCACGAGCTTGGCTTCCTCGAGCAGCTCGGTGACGAGCGGTCCGATGGCATCCTCACGTTCCCCGTGGCTCACCCGGTCGTCCACGATCACCACGAGAGCTCGACCGATCTGGGGCGGCGCCATCTCCATGGCGCTCACCGTAGCGGGACCCGCAGGAGCGCCCGCCCACCACGTCTTCTTACCGACCGCGAACGGGGGGACGGACACGGCCGGGAGCGCGGCTCGAGCCACCTAGCATCGTCAGGTGCGCATCCTGATCACGGGCGGAGCCGGTTTCATCGGCTCGCACATCGCCGACCTGCTCGCCGCCGAGGGGCACGACATCGTCCTGCTCGACGCGCTCCTCCCCCAGGCCCACGGCGGGTCGGAGGCACCGGAGTGGACGCGCGACCACGAGTTCGTCCGCGGTGACGTGCGCGACGACGCCCTGCTGGCCCGCCTGCTGCCCGGCGTCGACGCCGTGTGCCACCAGGCGGCGATGGTCGGACACGGCGTCGACCCGTCGGATGCGCCTGCGTACGCCGGCCACAACGACTACGGCACCGCGGTGCTGCTCGCCGCCATGCACGCGGCCGGGATCGCCCGGCTGGTGCTGGCGGGGTCGATGGTGGTGTACGGCGAGGGGCACTACGAGTGTCCCGAACACGGGTCGGTGCGCCCCGGCCCCCGACGCAACGAGGATCTGGACGCCGGCCGGTACGAGCCCCCCTGCCCGCTGTGCGGGCGAGCGCTCGCGCCCGGTCTCGTCCCCGAGGACGCCCCGCTCGACCCCCGCTCCACCTACGCGGCCACCAAGCTCGCCCAGGAGCATCTCGCCGCCGCGTGGGCCCGCCAGACCGGCGGCTCCGTCTGGTCGCTGCGCTACCACAACGTCTACGGGCCGCGGATGCCCCGCGACACCCCCTACGCGGGCGTCGCGTCGATCTTCCGGTCGGCCCTGGCGCGCGGGGAGGCCCCCCGGGTACTGGAGGACGGCCGCCAGCGCCGCGACTTCGTGCACGTGACCGACGTGGCCGCGGCCAACGCGCTGGCTCTCGGGCGGCCGGCGGGCGCCGATGTGCTGGTGCCGGTCAACGTGTGCTCCGGCGAGCCGCACACCATCGGTGACCTGGCCACGACGCTGTCCGCCGCCGTGGACGGTCCCCCGCCGGTCATCGCGGGGGGCAGCAGGCCCGGTGACGTCCGGCACGTCGTCGCCGACCCGGCCCGTGCCAGTGCCCTGCTGGGCTTCCGGGCCGCCGTGTCGTTCGACGACGGCGTGCGGGCGTTCGCCGGCGAGCCGCTGCGGCGCTCCGTCGCTCCTGCCTGACGCCGTCGGCGGGGGGCGGCCGCGGTCAGCGGCCGCCGCCCACCGACGCCAGCGGGAGCTGCACCTCGAACCGGCAGCCGGGGCCATGGTTGTGGGCGTGGATCATCCCGTCGTGCGCCTGGACGAGCCCCCGGGCGATCGCGAGCCCGAGGCCACCACCGGACCGCTCTTCGGGTGTGCGGGCGGTGACGCCGCGGAAGGCGACGTCGAACACCCGCTCCAGGTCCTCCTCGGGGATGCCGCCGCAGGCGTCGTCGACGCGCAGCCAGGCCATGTCGCCGGTGACCCCGGCCGCCACGACGACGGCGCCGTCGGGAGGTGTGTGCCGGATCGCGTTGGACAGCAGGTTGCGCACCACGCGCGCCAGCTCAGGGTCGCTGCCCAGCACCACCGGCCACATGCCGTGCTCCTCGGCCCGCACGACGACGCCCTTGCGCGCCGCGGCCACCCCTTCGACGGCCACGGCCTCGGACACGACCTCCTGCAGCGGCACCGCCGACAGCGTCAGCTGCAGCGCACCGGAGGTGATCCGGGAGAGCTGGAACAGGTCGTCGACCATTCCGGACAGGCGCACGGTCTCCCCGCGGATCCGGCGGGCGTACTCAGCCACCTCGTCGGGTTCGGCCACGACCCCGTCGGCCAGCGCCTCGCTCATCGCCCGGATGCCGGCGAGCGGCGTGCGCAGGTCGTGGCTGATCCAGGCGACCAGCTCGCGGCGGGACGCCTCGGCCGCACGTTCGGCGTCGCGGGCCTCGTGCAGCCACATGACGTCGCTGGCGATCCCCCGCCCGAGCATCATCGCCGCGGGCACCGTGACGACCGCGACCGCGCCGCACACGACGACGGCGCCGGCGAGCTGCGGGGTGTACATGAAGCCGCTGACCCCGATCACGCCGACCAGTGCGGCGAGCACCGGCACGAGCACCAGCACGGTGACCGCCGCCGTGATCGAGCGGCGGCGCATCCGGTGCAGCAGCAGCGCGCCGAGCGCGGCCACCGGCACGGAGAACGCCAGTGCCACCGGAACCACCGCGTGCAGCTGCTCCCTCATGCCGGTGTGTTCCCGTCGTAGCGGTAGCCGACCCCCCACACGGTGGCGATGCGCGTTGGCTTCGTCGGGTCGGTCTCGATCTTCTCCCGCAACCTGCGCACATGGACGGTGACGGTGGACTGGTCGCCGAAGTTCCAGCCCCAGACCTGCTCCAGCAGCTCAGCGCGGGTGAAGACCTGACCGGGCCTGCGCACCAGGAACGCCAGCAGGTCGAACTCCCGCACGGTGAGCGCCAGCGGGCGCTCGCCGAGGGAGGCGCGCCTGCCCGCGACATCGACGCTCAGATCGCCGTCGACCACGAGCGCGTTGCCGCCCTCCCGCCCGGGAAGCTCCCGGGACCTGCGCAGCACCGACGCCACCCGCAGCACCAGCTCGCGAGGGCTGAACGGCTTCGTCACGTAGTCGTCGGCGCCCAGTTCGAGGCCGAGGACACGGTCCTCCTCCTCGCCGAGCGCGGTGAGCATCACGATCGGCAGATCGGTGCGCTCCCGGCGCAGCCGGCGGCAGACCTCCAGGCCGCCGAGGCGGGGCAGCATGAGGTCGAGGATCACGACGTCGGGGACGCGGCCCGCCACGGCGCGCAGCGCCTGCTCGCCGTCGCCCGCCACCTCGATGCGATAGCCCGCGCGGTCGAGGTAGCGCGTCACCACGTCCCGCACCGTCACGTCGTCGTCGACGACCAGGGCCAACGGCTGGTCCGTCATCGCAGTCTCCGCACCTCACGAGGCTAACCGCGCAAATCCTGCACAGGCGGCGATGACGACGACGTCACCGATCGGTAAGCGTGAACGGCCCGCCTGGCCGACCCGCTCTCCCTACCGTCGACGGCATGCCTTGTCCGGTCGATGTCATCCTGCCGTGCCTCGATGAGGCACAGGCGCTCCCCGGCGTGCTCGCCGCGCTGCCGGAGGGCTTCCGCCCGATCGTGGTGGACAACGGGTCCACCGACGGAACGCCGCAGGTCGCAGCGGCTCTGGGCGCCACCGTGCTCCACGAGCCGCGGCGCGGGTACGGCGCGGCCGTCCACACCGGACTGGAGGGGGCCACCGCGGACGTCGTGGCCTTCCTCGACGCCGACGGCTCCCTCGATCCCGGTGCGCTCCCCGCGATGGTCGCGCTGCTCGATGTGGACGGACCGGCCGCGGACCTCGTGGTCGGACGCCGGGTGCCCGCCGGGCGGGGCGCCTGGCCGTGGCACGCCCGCGCCGGGAACGTCGTGATCGCCGCGCTCCTGCGCCGCCGTGGCGTCCCGGTGCACGACATCGCCCCGATCCGGGTGGCCCGCCGCGCCGCGCTGCTCGACCTGGGTATCGCCGACCGCGCGTTCGGCTATCCCCTCGAGCTCCTGCTGAGGGCGGGCGGGGCCGGCTGGCGGCTCACCGAGGTCGACGTCGGCTACCGGCCGCGCACCGGCGGCCGGTCGAAGGTGTCGGGTTCGGTGCGGGGCACCCTCCGGGCCGCCCGGGACATGGCGTCGGTGCTGCGGTGACCGCGATCCTGGTGCTCGCGAAGGCTCCCGAGCCGGGCCGGGTGAAGACGCGGCTCTGCCCGCCGCTGTGTCCCCAGCAGGCCGCGGAGCTGGCCGCTGCCGCGCTGCTCGACACCATCACGGCGGCGACGACCGTGCCCGGCGCCCGGCCGGTCGTCGTGCTCACCGGCCTGCTGCACCGGGCCGCGCGGGGCTCCGAACTGGCCGCGGCACTCCGTGAGGTCGCTGTGCTCCCGCAGCGCGGCGACGGGCTCGGCGAACGGATCGCGGCCGCCCACTGCGATGCCGCCGCGCTGTTCCCCGGGCATCCCACCCTCCAAATCGGGATGGACACCCCGCAGCTCGACGCATCGCGGCTCGCGGCCGCGGCGGCCGCACTGGCCCGGCCCGGGGTGGACGCGGTGCTCGGCCCCGCGGTCGACGGCGGCTGGTGGGGGCTCGGCCTGCGCAGGCCGGCTGATGCCGCGCTCGTGGCCGCGGTGCCGACCTCGTGCGCCGACACCGGCGAACGCACGGGTACTGCGTTGCGCAGCGCGGGCCTCACCGTGTCGCTGCTCCCCGAGCTGTCCGATGTCGACACCGCGGCGGACGCGCTCGCGGTGGCCGCGGCGGCCCCGGGCACCCGTTTCGCCGCTGCCGTCACGGCGCTGCCACCCGGCCTGCTGGCCCACGGGATGCCGACCGGGCCGGCAGAGCGGCGCCCGGCATGACGGCCGCGGTGTTCGCACCTGCACTCGCCGGCCCCGGGGTCGAACTGCTGCGCAGCGACGGTGGCAGCGCGCCGCTCGACACCGATCGCTGGCGGAGCACCGCGGCGGGCGAGGACAGCTGGCTGCTCGGACGCTGCCACGGGCCCACGCTCGACCTGGGATGCGGCCCGGGCCGGCTGATCGAGGGTCTGGCCGCCCGCGGCATTCCCGCACTCGGCGTCGACGTGGCGGCGGAGGCGGTGGCCCAGTGCCACCGCCGCGGGGCCGAGGTGCTGCACGCCGACCTGTTCGACCCGCTGCCCGGGGAGGGAACGTGGTCGCACGTCCTACTGGCGGACGGCAACCTCGGCATCGGCGGCGACCCGGTGGCCCTGCTGCGGCGGACCGCCTCGCTGATCGGCCCGGCCGGCACCGTGCTCGTGGAGCTCGATGCCACCGAGCCCGGACTGTGGCAGGGGCTGGCGCGGCTGCGCTGGGACCACGGTGCGGGCCGGATGGAGCTGAGCAACCCGTTCCCGTGGGCAGCCGCCGGCGTGGCGGCGCTCCCCGGCATCGCCCGCCGCGCGGGGCTGCGGCTGACCATGCTCTACCGCGGGCAGCGCACCTTCGCGGAGCTGGCGGGCTGGTCGTGAATCGCGCCGGCGCTGGGAGGGGGTGCCGGCGCCGACGCGATCCATCAGTCCCTACCCACGGGGCACCGCAGGCGGGACGTCCGAAACGGAATCATCTTCAGACCGTTCTCGTCAACCACTGGGAGCACATGAGCGGTCACTGTCAGGACGCCGCGCCCAACGTCACCGAAACCGACCGGTCGGCGAGCTGGATGTCGACGACCTCGCCGGGCGCCCTGGACCGCACCGCGGCCTGCAGGCCGTCCCCCGCGAGAATGCGCTGGCCGTCGAACGCGATGACGAGGTCCCCGGCCTTGATCCCGGCGGCCTCGGCTGCGCTGCCCGGTGTGACTCCCTGGATCCGCGCTCCCGAGACCTGCGGGTCGTTCCCGACGGTGACCCCCAGTACCGCCCGGGATGCCTTGCCGGTGCGTTCGAGCTCCTCTGCCACCCGCTTGGCCTGGTTGATCGGGACCGCGAAGCCCACACCGATCGAACCGCCCTGCTGCCCCGTGGTGGCGATCGCCGAGTTGATCCCGATGACCCGGCCCTCCATGTCCACGAGCGGGCCGCCCGAGTTGCCCGGGTTGATCGCGGCGTCGGTCTGCAGCGCGTTGAGCACGGTCGCCTCGCTGGCCTCCTGGTCACCTCCCACGCTGACCGGACGGTTGAGCGCGCTGATGATGCCGGTGGTGACCGTGCCCCCCAGGCCCAGCGGGGAGCCGAACGCGACCACCTGCTGACCGACGCGTACCGCGTCGGAGTTGCCGAGCTCGAGGGCCGTCAGCCCCGACACGCCCTGCGCCCGGATCACGGCGAGGTCCGAGCTGGGGTCGCGCCCGACGATGGCCGCCGGGGCGGTGTCGCCGTTCTGGAACACGGCGGTGACCCGGCCGCGGTTCGCCGCCGCCTCGACCACGTGGTTGTTGGTGAGCAGGAGGCCGTCGGTGCTCAGCACCAGCGCCGACCCCTCCCCCGCCGAGCCCGACCCCTCGACCCGCAGCTGCACCACCCCGGGCAGCACGCGCTCGGCGACCGCCTCCACCGCGCCGGCCGGCAGCGCGGCCTCCTCGACCGAAGGGAGCGGAACGCCGAGCACGCCGGTGGAACCGCCGGTACTCCTGCTCTCGGCGAGCGAGTAGCCGACAGCGCCGCCGATTCCGCCGGCCAGTACCGCGCCGACCAGACCGAGCGCCGCGAGCCGGGCCGACCGCCGCCTGCCGGGTGCCGCCGGGGGCGGCGGCGGCCCGTACCCCGGGCTGCCGAGGGGGTAGCCGGCGGTGCCGTACGGACCGGGAGGTGGGCCGGGCGGGTAGGAGGGTCCGGCCCCGTAACCGCCTGCCCCGTCCGGCGTCACTCGCGGGTTCGGGCCGGTCGGCGTCGCGTCGGGGTCGTCAGGGGTCTCGTTCGCCATGCCATCCACCGTGTCCGAATTCGCCGGGATTCAGTCCGGTGAGCCTAGTAGGAGCGGTTCGCGACGACCTGTTCAGAAGCGTGGTTGGCGACCGGGCAGCCGCATGGCGAGCAACGCGCCACCCTCCGGGGCCCGGCCCGCCCACACGGCGCCGCCGTGGCGCACCGCCACCTGCCGGACGATGGCCAGCCCGAGCCCCGAGCCGGGCATGGTCCGGGACGTGGCGGAGCGGTAGAACCGGTCGAACACCCGCGGCAGGTCCTCCTCGGCGATCCCGGGCCCGGCGTCGGCCACCTCGAGCACGACCGACCACTCGTCCACGGGACGCACCTGTACCCGGACCTGGCCCCCGGCCGGGCTCCACTTCGCCGCGTTGTCGAGCAGGTTGAGCACGGCGCGCTCCAGGGCGGTCGAGTCGCCCATGAGCGTCCACGGCACGAGCGTCGGCACGAACTCCACGTCGCCCGCCCGCCGTCTGGCCCGTTCGAGGGCGCGCAGCACCACGTCGGTCAGCTCCAGCGGTTCGTGCACCACGAGCGGCACGTCGTCGCGCGCCAGCTCGACGAGGTCCCCGACCAGCGTCGACAGCTCCGCCACCTGCGCCTGCACGTCGTCGAGGATCTCGGCGCGGTCGGAGTCCGGCAGTGTCGGCGCCCCGGGCCTGCTGGCCGCCGCGAGCAGCTCCAGGTTGGTGCGCATGGACGTCAGCGGGGTGCGCAGCTCGTGTCCGGCGTCGGCGACGAGGCGCCGCTGCTGCTCCTGGGACGCGGCGAGCGCGCCCAGCATGTCGTTGAAGCTGCGGGTGAGCCGCGCGAGCTCGTCCGACCCGTCGACGGGGATCGGCCGCAGCTCCCCCGTGGCGGCGACCCGCTCGGTGGCGGCGGTGAGCCGGTCCACCGGACGCAGCCCCGCCCTCGCGATGACGACGCCGGCGAGCGCGGCGAGCACCACCCCGATCCCCCCGACGATCGGCAGGGCGACCCCCAGCTTGGTGAGCACCTGCTGGGTGGAGTCGAGCCGCTGCGCGATCACCAGAGCCTGGTCGGCGCCGGCCTGGACGGCCACCACGCGGTACTGGACACCGTCCTCCGACGCGGTGCGGGTGGACGACGTCTCGAGGCCCTGGGCCACCGCCAGCTCGTCGACTCCGAGCGGGGGCGCCGACGCCTGGCCCTCAGCAGAGCTCGCCCGGCCGTCCGCCAGGAGGAGGGCGAGCCGGATGTCACCCGCGCCGAGCACCTCGGTGGGGATGGTGGCGAGCTGTCGCGGGTCGGCCAGCTCGCTCTGGGCGGCGGCGGACGCCCGTTGCAGCAGGTTGGCGTCGAGTGTCTCCAGGATGTTGACGCGCACGGTCACGAACGCCGCGACCGACACCAGCACCACGGCGAGCGCGGCCACCAACGCGGCCATGATCCCGATGCGGGCGCGCAGCGAGACGTGGTCGAGTGCCTCGATACGTGGCGTGGAACCGTCCGGGCGGCCCTGCCGCGCCGGTCGGGCCGGCCGGATGCCCGGGCTCGTCTGCTCGGCCTCGGTGTGCGGGGACGGGCCATCGGCGCCGTCCGGAGCTTTCGCACCCCGGCCGACGATGCCGAGGCGCTCACGCAGCGCGGCGATGCGCGACCCCACCCGGTGGCGGCCGGCGTCGACGCGCGATCTCGCCCGCTCGCTCACGGCGGCGTGTCACGCAGGACGTACCCGACCCCCCGCACGGTGTGGATCAGCCGGGACTCCCCGTCCGCCTCGGTCTTGCGGCGCAGGTAACCGATGTACACCTCGAGCGCGTTGCCGGTGGTCGGGAAGTCGTAGCCCCACACCTGCTCGAGGATCTGGGCGCGGGTGAGCACCCGGCGGGGGTGGGCGAGCAGCAGCTCCAGCAGCGAGAACTCGGTGCGGGTTAGGCTGATCGGCCGGTCCCCCCGCCGGATCTCGCGGGTGTCGGGGTCGAGGGTCAGGTCGCCGAACTGCAGCGACCTGCTCGGACCGTCCATCCCGTCGTTCTCGTCGGGCGTCCGGCGGCGCAGCAACGCCCGCAACCGCGCGAGCAGCTCCTCCAGGGCGAACGGCTTGGGCAGGTAGTCGTCGGCGCCCGCGTCGAGGCCGGCCACCCGGTCGGAGACGGCGTCGCGGGCGGTGAGCACGAGGATCGGCAGGTCGTCGCCACCACTGCGCAGCCGCCTGCACACCTCCAGGCCGTCGACGCGCGGCATCATCACGTCGAGCACCATCGCGTCCGGCCGCTGCGTGAGTACGGCATCGAGTGCGGCCTGCCCGTCATTCGCGAGCTCGACCTGATAGCCGTTGAACGCGAGCGAACGGCGCAACGAGTCGCGGACGGCCCGGTCGTCGTCGACAACAAGGATGCGCATGACACCTAGTGTGACCTGCGCGTCTGAGACGCGCCTGAGAGGTACTTGTGCAGAGCACCATGTGTTTTCCGCAGTCGGGGTGGCTATGGGCCCCCGTGGTCAGTCACCGAGGAACTCACGGAGAACGGCGACCGTGTCCGGGTTCTCCATCCAGAAGCCGTGCCCGCCGGCGATCTCGACGAGCCGAGCACCGGGAACTCCGTCGGCGATCTCGTGGGAATGGGCAGGCGCGACGAAACCGTCGCCGGTGCCCGTCATCACGAGAGTCGGCACCCCGATCTTCGCCAGGTCCGCCCGGACATCCAGCCGCGTGGCGAGATCGAGCTGGGCGGCGGCACCGGGCTGCCTGCCTCTCGTGATCTGCTCGACCAACAGGTCGATCTGCTCGTCGCTCGACGCGGCGAGCGACCCGTCCGAAAGGCTCAGCAGGACCATCAGCTTGCTCACCGCCTCGTCGTCGCCGGAGAGGGCGGCCCAGATCTCGAACCACAGGCGCAGGCTGGGCCGCGGCCGGGCGAACCCGGCGAGCAACGCCAGCCGCGACACGCGGGCGGGGTGGCGGGTGGTCACTCTCAGCGCGATACCCGACCCGAGAAGGACCGCGGCGAGCGTGAACCGCTCCAACCCTGCGTCCTGGGCGGTGGCGACCACCTGGTCGGCGACGGTGTCGAGGTCCAGCGGGCCGTCCGGGAGGGGGCTCTCGCCCGAACCCGGCAGATTCGGGACCACCACCGTGTGGCTGTCGGCGAGATCTCTGGGCACCGCTCCCCAGGCGTCGGCCCCCGTAGTGCCGATACCGGGCACGAGGACGATTCCTGGGCCGCTGCCGTGCACGTAGTACGACAGCGATTGCACCACCCAGCGACGCTAGCACGATCTTCGGCATGCCCGTTTGTGCTGCTCACGTGGCGAATACGGCAGGATATCCGGGTATCGGCGAGCCCGTGGGAGCGGCGTCAGGCGCGGTTGCGGCGGCGGTAGAGCCAGGTCGAGCCGGCGAACGCGACCACCAGGATCCCCACCGTCCAGGCCAGTGCCACCCAGCCCCGGTCGCCGATCGGCGTGCCCGTGAGCAGGCCGCGCACCGTCTCGATGACGGGGGTGATCGGCTGGTGCTCGCTGATCCCCTGCAGCAACGAGGGCATGGTGTCGGTGGGCACGAACGCGCTGCTGAGGTAGGGCAGGAACAGCATCACGAACCCGAGCACGCTCGCCGACTCCACACTCTTCGCGATGACCCCGAGCCCCGCCGCGAGCCAGGACAGCGCGAGCACGTAGAGCAGCACCAGGCCGGCGACGAGCGCCCAGTCCCCGAGGGAGGCGGTCGGGCGGAAGCCCATGGCCACGGCGGCCAGCACGACGATCGTGGTGGAGAGCGCGTTGCGCGCGACGCTGGCCGTGACGTGCCCGGTGAGGACCGCGGAGCTGCGGATCGGCAGCGACCGCAGCCGGTCGATCATGCCGCTGTTCATGTCGGCGGCCACGGACATCGCCGTGGATGACGCCCCGTAGCCCGTGCAGAGCAGGATGATCCCGGGCACCACGTAGTTGATGTAGGCCGTGCCGGTGTCGATCGCGCCGCCGAACACGTAGACGAACAGAACCATCATCAGCAGCGGCAGGACGATCGACATGAGGAGCGTGTCGACGTTGCGCCGCGACAGGCGGACGCTGCGCCCGATCATGGTCAGAGCGTCGCCCGCGGCGTTCCCGAGGCCGCCGTGGGTGCGCTCCCCTGGGGCTGGGGCTGTGGCGGTGGTCATGGTGGTCCTCCGGTCGGGGTCGATGACGGTCATGCGGGGACGGCAGCGGGGGCCCGCCCACCGGTCGGGGCGGTCACGGTGAGGAACACGTCGTCGAGCGTCGGGCGGTGCGACGTCACCCGCGCGACCCGGACCCCCGCACTCCGCAGGTGGTCGAGCACCTGGTGCAGGTGATCGGCGCTCCCGTCGGACGCGACGCCGAGCACGAGCCGCTCCGGATCGGCCACGCAGCCCCGCCCCGCGAGCAGATCGGCGGCGCGGGCGAGCTCGACGGGGTCGGCGAACTGCAGGTCCAGCCGCTCCCCGCCGACCTGCGCCTTCAGCGCGTCCGCCGTGCCCGACGCGGCGATCCGCCCGTGGTCGAGCAGCACGATCCGGTCGGCGAGCCGGTCGGCCTCCTCCAGGTACTGGGTGGTGAGGACGATCGTCGTCCCGCCCCGCACCAGCTCGGTGATCGCCGCCCACATCGTGGCGCGGCTGGCGGGGTCGAGGCCGGTGGTCGGCTCGTCGAGGAAGATCACCCGCGGCGCTGCCACCAGGCTCATCGCCAGGTCGAGCCGGCGGCGCATCCCGCCGGAGTAGGCCTTCACCCGCCGGTCCATCGCCTCGACCAGGTCGAACCGCTCCAGCAGCTCCAGCGCCCGCCTGCGCGCGCCGGCCCGGCCCAGGTGCATCAGCCGGCCGACCATGACGAGGTTCTCGCGGCCCGTCTGCTCGACGTCGACCGCGGCGTACTGGCCGGTCAGGCTGATCGCCGCACGCACCTTCGCCGGCTCGCGGAGGACGTCGTACCCCGCGACTGTCGCGCGGCCGCCGTCCGCCCGGGACAGCGTGGTGAGGATGCGGACGGTGGTCGTCTTCCCCGCCCCGTTGGGTCCCAGCAGGGCGAGTACCGACCCCTCCTCGACCTGCAGGTCCACCCCGTCCAGGACCACGGTCGATCCGTAGGCCTTGCGCAGGCCCGATGCCTCGACGATCATTCGCCTCTCCCCTTCTGCGTATGAGATACGCTCAAAAGCGTAGTCGATACGCAGTAGGGCGTGGAAGCCCCCTTCCTAGACTGGTGCCCGTCGACGACGAGAGGGCGAGGATGGCCGACCAGACGGACCTGCCGGACGAGGTCGCCCTGCTGTGGGGCCTGCGGGAGGCGCCGCGGAAGGGGCCCAAGCCGTCCCTCACCGCCGGGGACATCACCCGTGCGGCCATCGAGCTCGCGGACGCCGAAGGGCTCGCGGCGGTGTCGATGTCCCGGGTCGCGGCCCAGCTCGGCAACTCCACGATGGCGCTCTACCGCCACGTGAAGAGCAAGGACGAGCTGCTCACCCTCATGCTCGACGCCGCCCTGGAGGAGCCGCCGGACCTACCCGGCGACACGGACTGGCGGTCGGGGCTGACGCTCTGGACCCACGGTGTGCTGGCCGCGATCAAGCAGCACCCGTGGTACGCCCAGCTACCGCTCGGCGGGCCGCCCGTCGGGCCACAGAACCTCGCGTGGTTCGAGTGCGCACTCGCCGCCCTGTCCCGCACCGCGCTCGAGGAGCACGAGAAGGTCGGCGTCGTGATGGGCCTGCTGACCTACGTGCACGGTCAGGTCCGGCTCAGCTCGGCACTGGCCGCGGGATACGCGAAGAACCCGGACGCGTTCAGCCGCCAGTACGCCGCCGTCCTCACGCGCGTGGTGGACCCCCGCCGGATGCCGGCACTCGGCAAGGTGCTGGCGGCCGGGGTGTTCGACGTCGACTCCCTGCTCGAGGAGCAGGACGCGGACGCGGACTTCGACTTCGGCCTCACGCTCTATCTGGACGGGCTGGCGGGCTTCCTCGCCACCCGCACCCCGTCGACGGTCAGCGCACCCAGTCCGTGAGCACGTCCTGCGCGTCACCCACCACGCGGACGTGGAACGCCGGGTCGAGCTCGCCGTCGGGGTACAGGTCGACGTTCACGCAGTAGGCGCCGGCCGCGCGGGCGGTGGGAGCGAGCCAGGACGCCGGGGCGACCCGACCCGAGGTGCCCACGGCGAGGAAGAGGTCGCACTCCGCCGCGAGATCCCGGGCGGTGCTCAGGTCGTCCGGGTCGAGCATCTCGCCGAACAGGACCACGGCCGGACGAGCCGGCTCCCCGCACTGCGGGCACTGCGGCGGATCGGTCCGCACCACCTCGTCCGCCCGGCCCGTCCAGCCGCAGAACGCCTCGTCGAGGCACCGCGCGCGACCCGCCGAACCGTGGATCTCCACGACGTTCCCCGACCCGGCCTGCTGGTGCAGCTCGTCGACGTTCTGGGTGATCACCGACGCCCCCGCGTCCGCGAGTGCCCGGTGGGCCACCGTGGGCCCGGAGCGGCTGGCCTTCTCGTACATGCCACCCCAGACCGACCACAGGGCGTCGACGTTGCCGGGCAGCAGCTGGACGTGCATCGCGCGTTCCATCTCCGGCGACAGCCGCCAGAGGCCGTCCGGCCCACGGAACGTGCCGAGGCCTGCGGCCACGCTGATCCCCGCTCCCGTCAGCGCGCAGACCCGGGTGAACCGGTCGCGGGGCGCGACCTCGGCGAGCGTCTTCACATCCACGTGCGTTCCGACCTTCCCGTGCCGCCTGTCCCAGCAGCCACACCTGCGATCATCCCACCGCGGCGGGCGGGGTGTCGGACTCCGCAGGACCAGCCTGCGGCCGGCACCCCCACAGCACCCGGGCCGAGGGGCCACACCCCCCGCTGCGCAGCTAGGATCAGCCGGGTACGCCCTCGTAGCTCAGGGGATAGAGCATCGGTTTCCTAAACCGTGTGTCGCAGGTTCGAATCCTGCCGGGGGCACCACGCAACCAGTTCGTCGTCGACGGCTCCTGCGCGCTGCGGATTTTCGCGCTTACCCGGCTGGTTCGTCCGTAGCGCTCGCCAGGGCGCGGTTGTTCAGCACGGGATAGAAGACCAGCGCCACCAGGATCAGGAAGACACCAGCGGCGACATACGAGCTCTGGACGCCGAACAAGCTGGCGAGATCGCCGCCGAGTGCCGCACCGACCGGCGCCCCAGCCATAACCACGAGTCTGCTCGATGAGAGCACCCTCCCCAAGAGCTCATCAGGCACGATCTGCTGGCGCAATGTGCTCACCACGACTTTTTCCGCGGTCATCAGCGCACCGGTCACGATCATCATGCGGCCGCGACCCACGCATTGTCGACAAGCCCCAGAACCAGTATTGCCGCGCCCACGCCGCCTTTGCCCGCGAGCATCACGGTGCCGGGGCCGAATCGCCTGCTGGCGGCCGCGGCGGCCAGTCCCCCGGCCGTCGCGCCGACCGCGGTGGCCGTCAGCAACAGACCGAAACCGAAATCCGGAAGTCCGAGGACCTCCTTGGCCAGCAGCGCGAGCATCGCGAACTGAGCGGTGGCCGCGACGTTGCCGAGGCAGGAGACCGTGGGCAGAGCCCGCAGGGTCCGGTTTCCGAACAACCACCGAATGCCCTCGACGATGTCGCTCCGCGCGCTCGTGCGCGGACCTTCGGACGTCTCCTTCGGCTTGGCGTCCGTCCGGATCGAGAGGATCAACAGGCCGCTGGCGGCGAACGAGAGGGCGTTGCCGGCGAACGGCAGGAAGTTCCATACGCCGAACAGAGCGGAGCCGACCGGAGGCCCCACAAAGTCCTCGCCGTTGCTCTCCGCCGCGACGATCCGCCCGTTCGCCGTTGCCAGGTTCCGCGGATCCCGCGACACGAAGTCGGGAATGGCCGACTGTGCGGCCGGGTCGAAGAAGACCTGGCCGACGCCCAGCAGGAACGCCGCTACCACCAGTCACAGCAGGTTCACCTGCGCGGTCGCGGTCAGGATCAGCACCGCGAGAACGACCATGACGGCGAACCGGCCCAGGTCCGCCCACACCATCACCCGTCGCCGGTCCAGCCGGTCCACCACGACACCGGCGTGCAGCGAGAGCAGCACCCAGGGAATCTCGGCAGCCATGACGACGAAGCTCAACGCCATCGGGCTGCTGGTGCTCTGCAGGGCCAGCAGCGGCAACGCGGCGGCGTGCATCCCGGTGCCGATGGCCGACACCAGCGTGGCGCCAAATAGCCGGTGAAAGCGGCTCCCCAGTTTCACCTTGGCGTCGTCAGATTCCTTCGTGGGCACTTCGAGAATTCCTCCGGCTAGACTTTCAAAACCGATACTCAAAACTGGTTCCATGTTCATTTCTCTTCGTGCACACAGCCGATCGGATTGGTCTCCACGCCCTGGGCAGACCCCGACCTGACACGTCGCGGAGCCAGCCCGCTCGACCTTCTTCTGCGAGGCTCGTCGGGTGAGCCTCGCGCATCTCCGTGACAGCGCAATCGTCCTACGATGCTGGTCGCCCTCGGACGCAGAGTGGTACGCGCGCTGTGCAAGGGATGCGGAGATCCAGCGGTTCACATCCGACCCCTCGAACCTGACCGCGGCCGACGTCGTGGCCGCGATCAGCGTGCTCTCGTCGGACCCTCGGCGTGAAGGATTCCTGGTCGCTGATGCGCGCACCGGGTCCCGCCTCGGCAACATCTCCCTCGAACACGCAGATAGGACAGGCGAGATCTCGTACTGGGTGGCAGCGGAGGCGCGAGGCCGCGGTGTCGCTCATCGAGCCCTCGCACTCCTCACTCGCTGGGCTTTTGCCCACCTGGATCTCCAGGTGATCCGGCTGTGGACTCACGCCGACAACGCCCCGTCCCGAGCAGCCGCGGAGAGAGCAGGCTTCACCCGTAATCGGTCCGGGGACCGGCTGCGCGCGGTCAAGGGCGAAGTGTGGCCGACCGTCGCCTACGAGTTGCGTCGACGTACAGCGGACAGCACGGCCCCACCGCCGTAATGGGAAGTTTGTCGCACCAGCACGCTCCGGCCATGCTGGCGAGGTGAAGCTCGGTGCGACGAGTCCCGACAGCCACGAGGGCCGGCCGATCGCGCGGCCCCCGTGGACCCAGCTGCTGGCCGCGACACTCGTGGTGGTGTCCGCGGTCGCCTTGTTCGGACTGCAGGAGCGGCTGGTCGGGTACGCGCTGATCGTCGCCGGTCTGGTCGTCGCGGCGGTTGTGGACCGCATGCTGTTGCGGCACCTCATCTTCATCGCCGCCGGTCTGGTCGTCATCAGCACGATGTCGCTGGAGGCGGACCTGAGCAACACCGCGATGGTCCGGTTCGCGATCACCCTGTCGGCGGCGGTCGCCCTGCCATACGCCCTCTCCCGGTGGTGGTACAGGGAGGACATCATCACGTTCCCGGTCGGAACCGGGAACCGGTGGAGCCGGTTCGAGTTCGGCTATCTGGCCCTGGTAGTTGTCGGGGGCTACCTGATCCTGCCGGTGTACTTCCTGGGCTCGGGCGCCTATCGGAACTGGCCGGACATCGCCGGCGCCAACGAGATCATCCGGCTGTTCATCGGGGTGAACGCCGTCGGACTGTGGGACGAGCTGTTCTTCATCTGCATCGTCTTCGCCCTGCTCCGCCACCATTTCCCATTCTGGCAGGCGAACCTCCTGCAATGCGTGGTGTTCGTCTCGTTCCTCTGGGAGCTGGGCTACCGCGGCTGGGGTCCGCTGCTCACGGTGCCTTTCGCCCTGCTGCAGGGCTACATCTTCCAGCGCACCCGATCATTGACCTACGTGGTCACCGTCCATCTGACCTTCGACGTCGTCATCTTCGGCATCCTCGTGCACGCCTACAACCCCGCCGTGGCGGACGTCTTCCTGACCGACCCGTGATAGCGCGCAGTCCCGCGCCAACCAGCTGGTCACGCCGCGACGGCCGACTTCTCGGAGCCGGTCGCGAAGGTTGTCGAGAACGGCCTGACGGCTCCGTCTCAGTGCCGGATGCGGCCACCCTGGCCGTACAACACCGAGGAGACCTGGCGTGGCGATCCAGCGCATGGACAACGTTCTCATCGTCGTCGACGACCTCGATGCCGTCATCTCGTTCTTCGTCGAGCTCGGCATGGAGCTGGAGGGCAAGGGGCCAGTCGAGGGCCCTTGGGTGGAGCGTGTCATCGCGATCGACGACGTCCGGCAGGACATCGCGATGCTGCGGACCCCTGACGGCCACGGACGGATCGAGCTGGCGATGTTCCACACGCCGAAGGCGATCAGCTCCGAGCTGAAGGATGCACCGGCGAACACGCTGGGCATTCGCCGCATCATGTTCGCCGTCGACGACATCGAGGACGTCCTCGCCCGCCTGCGCACCCACGGCGCCGAACTCGTCGGCGAGGTGGCGCAGTTCGAGAACAGCTATCGGCTCTGCTACGTCCGTGGCCCCGAGGGCATCGTCGTCGGACTGGCCGAGCAGCTCAGCTGACGGCCACCGGAGGGACCGCGGATCGCCGTCCGGCCGGCGAGAGTGCCGAGTTCGTCATCGGTAGAAGTCGGCGATCGCGCTGAAGGCGAGCTTCGGTTCCCATGGCATGTCGGGGTAGGTGTCTCCGTAGCGGTCCTCGAAGACCTTGACGATGCCGTAGCTGGCAAGGTCGAGGTCCTCGCTCGGCATTCCGCCGGGACGGTGCGGGAAGTCGTGGAGCGCGAAGATGAACACGAAAGCACTGTCGACGCCTTCGGCATCGAAGACCTCCAGCAGCTCACGCACGTAGGAGGCCTGGCCGGCTTCGTCCCGGGCGTAGTCACCGTTCAGCCGGACCGGCCATCCCGTCTCCTTGTCGTACTCGACGATCTCCAGTCCGCGCGCACCCCGGTCGCCCGCGCCGCGGTAGCCGGCGGCACCGAACTCGGTGATCGCGACCGGCTTGCCCAGCGCGACCAGGCCCCGGACCCCGTCGGCGAACTGGTCGACGATCTCCTTCGAGCGGTAGAGGTCGACCGACACGAAGTCGAAGGGCGTCCAGTCGACGCGGTCGAGCGGCACCGAGGCGTACGTGATCTTGCCTCCGAACCGTTCGCGGACCACAGCGACGGCTGCGCCGAGGAAGTCGTTGACGCGGGCGCCGACCTGCGCGATCGCCTCGCGCGCCCGGTCCGATCGGATCAGGAGCGCCACCCGCTCGTCGGTGCTGTCGCCGGGCAGGAATCCGGGGTTCATCAAGCTCAGCTCGGCGCCGGTGACGAACACGACCTCGCCGCCCTGCCGCCGAAGCCGCTCCGCCCTCTCGGCGCAGTCGGCGAACAGCGACAACATCTCATCGGTGCTCAGCTCCAGAGGGTACGGGGAGAACCACACCTCAAGGCCCACGTCGATGGCGATCCTCGCTGCCGTCTCGATCCGCTCCGGATCGCCGCCGATCACGCGGACCGCGGTGCAGTGCAGATCGTCGTGGATGACGCGCAGCTCACGCTCGACCAGTGCCGGGTCGAAGGACACACGGGAGTTCACGCCCCGAAGGACGAACCCGGTGCTGTAGCTGATGCCTTTGGCGCGCATGGCGACCTCTCCTGTCGATTGGGTACTCACCGTACCCTATCTTGCGTCACGGAGCGACCACGTCGATGCTGGGGGGAACGAGCGGAACCGGATGCGAGGACGACCATGACGGACGACCCGGCCGAGCAGGTCCGGGGTGGACAGACGCGACGCCGGGGGGCGGCGCTGGAGCAAGCGATCCTGCGTGCCGCGGTCGACGAGATCACCGAGCACGGATACGCCGGGCTCACCATGGACCGGGTCGCCAGGAGAGCGGGCACCAACAAGAACGCGATCTACCGCCGCTGGCCGGACCGTCTCGCGCTGGGCATCGCCGCCTACAAGCAGCTGACCACCACGGTCCCCCTCCCGGACACCGGCCACCTGCGCGCGGATGCCCTCGAACTCCTACGCGGAGCGAACCGTCATTGGAGCTCCCCGCTCGGCATGATCCTGCGCGAACTGGTCTCCGCAGCCGGTGGCGCCTCGGGGCTCCTCACCCGACTGGCAGAACAGTCCGCCGACGCACTGGCCGCCCCCTGGCTGACCATCCTGGGCCGCGCGGTGGCACGTTGCGAGATCTCCCCGGAGGCACTTCACCCTCGGGTCGCCACCGTCGCCATCGTCCTGCTCCGCAACGAGTTCGTGGTGCGCGGAGTGCCGACCGTCCCCGACGACGTCCTCGTCGAGATCGTCGACGAGGTGTACCTGCCGCTCGTCCGGCAGCGCGGTGCGGCATCGACCTGATGCCCCATCCATTGACGAAATGATCCCGAACAGTGTTGATCATAGGTATTCCTTGCGCATTCCTGTGAGTTTCGTCGTATTCACTCTTGACCGGGCTGCCTACCCTGATCGAGCAACCAGAGGTGGTCCCACCAGGAGGAATACGTGATAAAAGATCGGTTCGCAGGAATGGTCGTAATCGTCACCGGGGCGGGGTCCGGAATCGGGGCGGCCACGGCCCACCGGTTCGCGGGCGAGGGAGCGACGGTGGTCGCAGTCGGACGTACCGCGGAGAAGCTGTAGAAGACCGTCGCGGACGCGGAAGGCACTGTCGAGGCCGTCGTGGGAGACGTGTCCGACATCGCTGCGATCACCACCGTCATCGACGATGCCGCCGCGCGGCACGGCCGGGTGGACGTGCTGGTCAACAACGCCGCGACGGCGGCGCTCGGCACGGTCGAGCAGGTGGATCCGGCGGCGTGGCGCGAGGTCATGGCGGTCGACGTCGACGGGGTCTTCTTCGCCTCTCGCGCCGCGCTTCCCCATCTGCGTGCCGTCGGTGGCTGCATCGTCAACGTCGGTTCGGTGTCGGGGCTCGGCGCCGACTGGGGCGTGGTCGCCTACAACACGGCCAAGGGCGCGGTGGTGAACCTGACCAACGCGATGGCGCTCGATCACGCGGAGCACGGCGTGCGGGTGAATGCGGTGCACCCCAGCCTCACCGTCACCGACATGGCAGCACCGAACCTGGAGAACGAGCAGGTGTTGGAAGCGTTCATGCAGCGGATCGCGTTGGGGCGACCCGCCCAGCCGTCCGAGGTCGCCTCCGTGATCGCCTTCCTGGCCAGTGCCGACGCCTCGTTCGTCACCGGTGCGAACATCCCGGTCGACGGAGGGGTGCGGGCGTCCAGCGGCCAGCCCCGGATGTTCTTGGACCCGACCGCCGGGTAGCTTCCTCAGGGCCCGAACGGGCCATCCCGTTTCCTTTTCGTACTCAATGATCTCCGGCCCGAGCACGCCCCGGGGTCTGCTGGTGGAACGTCAACCGCCACCCCGAGGGGCGCCGGACATAGAGGCTGCCGATCAGTGCCGCGTACTCGGGCCCGTGCCCGCGCCGGGCCACCACCTCGTAGGTGACGAGCCCGGTGTCCGTTGTCGGATGGTGCTCGGTCAGCCGTTCGATTCGGTACGTCGACCACGGGGGCCCGCTCATCGCCTCGATGATCGCGGCCCGGCCGTCGAGCACGAGCCCGCCGGGCAGCAGCATCATCACCGTATCGTCGAGCACCTCGCGATAGAACTCGGCGCCCGCCCCTTCGGTGGCCAGTGCCTGCCACCCCCGCTCCTCCAGATCGGCCGGTCCGCCTTCCTCATGAGTCCGCATGGGGCGCAATCCTGCCAACGCCCAGCGCTCCGGTCGTGGACGAAAGGGAACCCGGGATCACTCGATTTACAGCCCTCAGCTTCGACGGTTGTGAGCCTGTTGCCGTGCGTCGTAGTCCAGGCGTGCCCGGTCGACGTCGGCCAGGTTGACCGACCATTCGGCGAGCGTGGCGAACAGGGGCGCGAGGCTGCGCCCGAGCTCGGTGATCTCGTACTCCACCCGGGGTGGGATCTCGGGGTGGTGGGTGCGCACGACGAGCCCGTCGCGTTCCAGCTGCCGGAGCCGCTGCGTCAAGACCTTGGGCGTGATCGTGGTGATGCGGCGTTCGAGCTCCCCGAACCGTTGCCGCCCGTACTCGTGGAGCGTCCACAGGATCGGGGTGGTCCAGCGGCTGAAGACGATGTCCACCACGGGAGCGATCGGGCAGGCCTGCTCCGGAGCGACGGCCGATGTGGTTTCGATCACTTCACGCCCACTTTCCTCTGGGTACCTCCTGGTAGATCGAAAGTAGCGTCGCCGCGTCAGTTCAACCAGCGCGGACCAGGAGAAAGACATGATCGTGGTGACGGGAGCGACGGGCAACGTCGGGCAGCCGCTCACGCGGGCCCTTGTCGAAGCAGGCGAGGAAGTGACGGCCGTTTCCCGAAGGCCGGTCGACGTGCCGGCCGGAGTCCGGCACGTCCAGGCCGACCTGAGCGAACCGGAGAGCCTCGAGCCCGCCCTCGACGGTGCTGTCGCGTTGTTCGTCCTGACCTCCTCCGACTTCATGACGAACGGCGATCTCGGTGACGTCATGACCGCCGTGCGGGCGGCCGGCGTCCGGCGGGTCGTGCTGCTGTCCTCCCAGGGCGTCGGCTCCGGACGCCACCCCGCAGTGCTGGAGGACGCCGTCACGCAGTCCGGTCTGGACTGGACGATGCTGCGGCCGGGCAACTTCGACTCCAACACGTTCCAGTGGGCCGGCTCGGTCCGCGCACGACGGGTGGTCGCGGCGCCGTTCGGCGACGTCGCGTTGCCCGCCGTCGACCCGGCCGACATCGCCGAGGTGGCCGCCCTCGCCCTGCGCGAACCCGGCCACAACGGCGCGATCTACACGCTCACCGGGCCGGAACCGATCTCGCCGCGACAGCAGGTCGCGGCGATCGCAGACGCCCTGGGCGAGCCCGTGCGGTTCATGGAGCAGACCCGCGCAGAGGCGCGGGCCCGGATGCTGGATCACATGCCCGGGCCCGTCGTGGAGGCCACCCTCGCCATCCTCGGCGAACCGTCTGCCGCGGAGCAGCGCGTCAGCCCGGATGTGGAGCGGCTCCTCGGTCGTGCACCTCACACCTTCGCCGATTGGGCGTCGCGCAACGTCGCGGCGTTCACGTGACCCGCCAGGAGCCGCTGCCGGCCTCGCTCGGACTCTCGGTCGGCGTCCGATCTGAGTTTAGATCTAGTACTTCATCGAAACAAGGTCGATGTACAGTGCTCCCGTGATCACCACAGACTGCCCAGGGTTTCCATGACGCCGGTTCTGTCCTGTTTTCAGCCCTGGCCCGTTTGTGTTTGATCATCGTTAATCCGTTCGTTCCCGAACAGAGGTTCCCATGACACTTCCTGCACTCCTGCTCGTCCCCGGCGCCTGGCACAAGCCCGCGCACCTGCAGCACCTGATCGACGAGCTCGACGGCGTCGACGTCCACACCGTCTCCCTGACCAGCTGCGGCGACGATGTGAACACGCTCGGTGACATGTTCTCCGACGCCGCCGCCATCCGCGCCGCGGTCGATGCGATCGACGGTCCGGTGGTCGTCCTCGCGCATTCCTACGGCGGCATTCCGACCACGCAGGCACTCGCCGGTGCGAGCAATGTCCGACGCATCATCTACCTGGCGGCGTTCCAGCTCGATGCAGGTGAGTCCCTGCTCTCGAGCGTCGGGGGCAGCCCTGCGCCGTGGTGGGTGATGCACGAGCACGACGGGGGCGCCGGGGACTACATGACGGTCGACAACCCCGCCGACGTGTTCTACGGCGACGTCGACGCGGCCCTCACCGAGCAGGCCATCGCAGATCTGGGCTACCAGCGCTACGCCGGGAAGACCCAGGAGCTGACGGAGGCCGCGTGGAAGGGCATTCCGAGCACCTACATCCTGTGCGAGGCCGACAACGCCCTTCCGCCGTTCGCACAGGAGCTCTTCGCGAAGCGCGCCGAGAAGCTGCTGCGGCTCACCACCTCCCACTCCCCCTTCCTGTCGCAGCCGGCCGCACTCGCGCAGATGATCAAGGGTGAGCTCGCCTCCGTCTGAGGTGCACGCTTCCCGCAAGGTGTAGCTCCCCGTGCAAGGCCCGGAACGTCGCCGAAGCCGCTCCGGGCCGCGTAGAGCCGTGCCGTCCACACGGCAGGAGCCCGCGGCGGATGAGCTGATCGCGCTCGGCGACCTGGTACGCCCCGGCGGTGGCGGACCGTTCCACCGTCTTGTCCGCGGCTCCCCGGCCGCCTCGATCACTATCGTCACGGGGTGCCCGACCTGATCGCGCCCACCGCACGCCTGCACACCGCCTGGCTCGAGGCGCGTGACGACTGGGGTCCCGGCGTCCACGAGGACGGTTTCGGGCTGCGGCCGTCCGACGAGGTCGACTCGCCTGCCGGGTTCAGGGCCTGGGTCGCGCGACTCGTCGACGGGTCGGATCCGGCGAAGCCGGTGGAGGCCGGCCGGCTGCGGGCCACGTGCCGATGGATCGTCGAGGACGACCGGGTGCTCGGCGGGATCGCACTGCGGCACGGACCCGACGACCACGTGCTGCGGCTCGGCCACATCGGCTACGGCATCCGCCCGTCCGCGCGCCGACGCGGGCTGGCCACCTGGGCACTGGGCAGGATGCTCGGCGAGGCGCGGGGAATCGGCCTGGACCGGGTGCTGGTCGTCTGTGCGGCCGACAACATCGCCTCGGCGCGGACGATCGAGCGCAACGGCGGCGTCCTCGACGAGGTCCGGGATACCGGGCTCGGCGCCGTGCGGCGCTACTGGATCACGATCGGCGAGCCGGGCGCATGACTCCTCCCGGCGCCGAGGCGGCAGCCCCGGCCTGCGCGGCCCCGGACGCGCCGCCCACCCGTTCAGCCCCGAGCACAAGCCGCTTCGACGACGCGCGCCGGGACCTGGGAGGCGCGGGCCCGAAGGCCTGGTAGAACTGTCGGGCAGCGCGAGGGAGAGACGGGGCCTGTGGCGGATTCATTTGTTCACCTGCATGTGCACACCGAGTATTCGATGCTCGACGGCGCAGCGAAAGTAAATGCGCTGTTCAGCGAGGCCGAGCGCCTCGACATGCCTGCGGTGGCGATGACCGACCATGGCAACATGTACGGCTCTGCGGAATTCTACCGCCGCGCCACGAAGAGCAGCGTCAAACCGATCATCGGTATCGAGGCGTATCTCGCGCCGGCCAGCCGGCACATCAAGAAACCCATTTTCTGGGGCCAGGCGTCGCAGCGGGGTTCTGACGAGTTCGGTGAGGGCGGCGACGTCTCGGGCGCGGGCGCGTACACGCACATGACGATGGTGGCCCGCAACGCCACCGGCCTGCGGAACCTGTTCAGACTCTCCAGCCTGGCCTCGTTCGAGGGCTACTACCGCAAGCCGCGCATGGACCGCGAACTCGTCGCGGAACACGCGGAAGGAATCATCGCCACCACCGGCTGCCCATCCGGAGAAGTGCAGACCAGGCTACGTCTCGGCCAGGAAGCCGCAGCGCTGCAGGCGGCGAGCGACTACCGCGACATCTTCGGGCGGGAGAACTTCTTCCTCGAACTGATGGACCACGGCCTGCCGATCGAACGCTCGGTTCGCGAGGGCCTGCTCACGATCGCGAAGAAGCTCGATCTGCCGCCGGTCGCCACGAACGACTCGCATTATGTGACGAAGGATCAGGCCGAAGCGCATTCCGCTCTGCTGTGCGTGCAGTCGGGAAAGACCCTCGACGATCCGAACCGTTTCAAGTTCGACGGCGACGGCTACTACCTGAAGAGCGCGGCGGAGATGCGCGAATACTGGGACAAAGAAGTCCCGGGAGCCGCCGACAGCACTCTGCTGATCGCTGAACGCGTCGAGTCGTACGCCGAGGTCTACGCCGAGATCGACCGGATGCCGCGATTCCCGCTGCAGCCCGGCGAGACGGAAGACGACCTGCTCCGCGCGGACGTCGAGAAGTACACGCCGTCGCGATTCCCCAACGGCTTGTCAGCCGAATACAAAGAACGTATCGAGATCGAGCTCAGCGTGATCTCGAAGATGGGTTTCCCGGGCTACTTCCTGGTGGTCGGCGACCTGGTTCGCTGGGCCAAGTCCCAGAAGATCGCCGTCGGGCCCGGCCGGGGCTCGGCAACCGGTTCGCTCGTGGCCTACATCCTGCACATCACCGACCTGGACCCGATCGAGCACAAGCTCATCTTCGAGCGGTTCCTGAACCCGGAGCGGGTGAGCCCGCCCGACATCGACCTGGACTTCGACGAGCGCAGGCGCGGCGAGGTGATGCGCTACACCGTCGACAAGTGGGGCGAGGAGAACGTCGCCCAGGTCATCACCTTCGGCACGATCAAGACCAAGGCCGCGCTCAAGGACTCGGCCCGGGTTCTGCACGGGCAACCCGGTTTCTCCATCGCCGACCGGATCTCGAAGGCGCTCCCACCGCCTATCGCGGCGAAGGACATTCCGCTCTCCGGCATCTTCGACCCGACCCACGAGCGGTACGCGGAAGCCACGGAGGTCCGGACCCTCTCCGAGACCGACCCCGAGGTCGGCAAGATCATGTCCACCGCGCGCGGGCTGGAGGGACTGGTCCGCAACGCAGGCGTGCACGCCTGCGCGGTGATTCTGTCCTCCGAGCCGCTGCTCGACGTCATCCCGCTGTGGAAGCGCGACGACGGTTCTGTCATCACCGGATGGGACTTCCCGTCGTGTGAGGACATCGGCCTGCTGAAGATGGACTTCCTCGGGCTGCGCACTCTCACGGTTGTCGACGACGCGGTGAAAGCCGTCGCCGCGAACCACGGCATCGAGATCGACCTGCCGACGCTCAAACTGGACGACAAGAAGACCTACGAGCTGCTCACCCGCGGCGACACGCTCGGCGTGTTCCAGCTCGACGGCGGTGGGATGCGGACGCTGCTGAAGGCCATGGCGCCCACCCACTTCGGTGACATCGCCGCGGCGCTCGCGCTCTACCGGCCGGGCCCGATGGCCGCGAACGCGCACATGGACTACGCGGAGCGCTCGAACGGGCGGCAGAAGATCACTCCGATCCACCCGGAGCTCCAGGACGCGCTCGACCCCATCCTCGGCGAGACCTACCACCTGCTGGTCTACCAGGAGCAGGTGATGGCCATCGCCCAGCAGCTCGCCGGCTACAGCCTCGGCCAGGCCGACCTGCTGCGCCGCGCGATGGGCAAGAAGAAGAAGGAGATCATCGAGAAGGAGTTCGAGGGGTTCCGTGCCGGCATGACCGGCAAGGGCTTCTCGGCGGAGGCGTGCCAGACCCTCTGGGACGTCATGCTGCCCTTCGCCGGGTACGCCTTCAACAAGTCACACACCGCAGGCTACGGGCTCGTCGCGTACTGGACGGCCTACCTGAAGGCCAACTATCCGGTCGAGTTCATGGCTGCCCAGCTGACCTCGATCGGCGACAACAAGGACAAGTCGGCCGTCTACCTGGCCGAGTGCCGCCGGATGGGCATCAAGGTCCTCCCGCCGGACGTCAACGACTCCGACCTGTGGTTCTCCGCGGTCGGCGGCGATATCCGCTTCGGGCTCGGAGCGGTGCGCAACGTCGGCGCCAACGTCGTGGAAGCCATCATCGAGACCCGCAAGAACAAGGGCCGGTTCACCTCGTTCAGCGACTTCCTCGAGAAGGTCAGCCTGGTCTGCTGCAACAAGCGCACCATCGAGTCGCTGATCAAGGCAGGCGCATTCGACTCGTTCGGCCAGCCCCGCAAGTCGCTGCTGATGGTCCACGAGGATGCCGTCGACGCGGTCACCAACCTCAAGCGCCACGAGGAGCGCGGCCAGTTCGACCTGTTCGGCGGCATGGGTGACGGCCCGCCGCCCGCCGAGAGCTCGCCGCTCGCCCACCTGAAGATCGGTGACGAGGAGTGGCCGCGGAAGCAGATGCTCGCCTACGAGCGCGAGATGCTCGGGCTCTACGTCTCCGCGCATCCCCTCGACGGAACCGAGCGGATTCTGCGCAAGCACGCTCCGCGGCCCATCGCCGCGATCCTCGACGACCCGCCGAAGGAAGGTGAGGTCGCCATCGCCGGCATGATCGTCTCGGTCGACCGGCGGGTGAACAAGAAGGGCGAGCCCTGGGCGATCGTCACGATCGAAGACCTCGACGCCGCCATCGAGGTGCTGTTCTTCCCGAAGTCGTACCTCGCGATGCACGAGGACCTCATCGCCGACTCGGCCGTCGCGGTCAAGGGACGGGTCAACATCCGCGACGAACAACGGATGTCGGTCTTCGCGTCGGGAATCATCACTCTCGACGTGGCCGCCGCGCAGGCAGGCTTGGGTGAGGCGCCGCTCGTGCTCAAGGCCGACGCACTGAAACTGGACCACGCGGTGGTGTCGGAGCTGAAGTCGGCGCTCGTGGCGCATTCGGGCAGCACCCCGCTGACGCTGGTGCTGTGCTACCGGAACCGCGAGACACCACTGGCGATCGACGGATTTTCGGTGACGGTCTCCTCCGCCCTGCTCGGCGAGCTCAAGCACATCCCGGGAATCGCGGTCGCGTCGTAGGGACCGGAGATCGCCGAGCTAGGCAGGCGGCGGGCTCAGAGATCGGAGTTGGTGTCCTCGCAGAGAACGGTGACGCTGAGTTGCACCGGTTCGCTGGTGGGGTTGCTGTACGCGATGGTCGCGCCCTGGCGGTCCTGGAACTGAGCTGGGTAAGCGGGCCCGAAAGCAACTCCGGACGGGTCGGTGTATGAGATGTCCAGCCGGGTGTCGCCGGGATCGCAGTAGGCGCTGTCCTCGTTTGCGGGCGTGCCGGGGGCGGCCGTAATGATGTTCGACCTCGTGTACGTATCGGTCGGGGCGGGGGGAACCGTCGTCGTGGGAGGTGGCGTCGGCCTGGTCCGCTCCGCGCCATCGGGAACATTGACGCAGTTGCCGCTCTGCTCCTGGCTCACCAGCGGCGGAATCGGGGCGGGCGTCGTGGGCGGCAGCCCGTTGATCGTCTGCTCGTTGGTGCAACGGATGATCCCGTCCTGCTGGATGTCGTCGCGGTCGAACCAGAACCCGAACGATGTCGGCCCGCCACCACCGCGCTCACGGGCGCCGTGGTCGTTCGCGAACGCCAGCGGGCTCAGCGCGAGCATCCCTGCCGTGGCGGTGGCCGCCACGATTCCTGCCTTCTTCGACACAGACGTCTCCTCATGCGGGTCGGCAGACAATTCCGACGCTCTGATTCACCGCGCTTTGCCGGATAGCCCGGCGCCGTGCGGAAACTAGCGTGCACCGCATGACTAAACCAACAGCGCAACACCACTGAACGGGTGAGATACCGTCAGTCAGGATATTCATCCGACAGTGGTGTTTCTCAATCCAGGCAGAACTCGTTGCCCTCGGGGTCGGTCATCACGATCACGCCGGGGCTCAAGGGAGGAGCGGGCTCATCGCGCCGTATGCGCGTGGCCCCCAGCGCGACGAGCCGGTCGCACTCGGCCTCCAGCGCCGCCATCCGCTCGTCACCCCGCAATTCGGGAGCCACCCGGACATCGAGGTGGACGCGGTTCTTGGCGAGCTTGCCCTCCGGGACCTTCTGGAAGAACAGCCGGGGACCACGCCCCTCCGGGTCCTCGACTGCCGATCTCGTGGTGCGCTCCTCCTCCGGCACGCCGATCCGCACGAGGAAGTCGTCCCACGCGGCCATCGGGTCGGCGCCCTCGGGCAGATCGACGCCGGGCGGTCCGGGATGGACGTAGCCCAGCACGTCGCGCCAGAACGACGAGAGCGCCCGCGGGTCGTGGGCATCGAACGTGACCTGGATCTGTCGACTCATGGACATGACCCTGACACCCCTGGCGGACAGGATCGGTCCGCTATCTCGGGGAGGCTGGGCGACATGGGCATGGCGAGCGGTGCCGAGCGGGGGACGACGGAGCGGGTGCTCACCCTGCTCGGGCTGCTGCAGCAGCGTCCGGTCCGGACCGGCCCCGAGCTCGCCGAACGGCTCGGGGTCACGCCGCGCACGGTGCGGCGCGACGTCGAGCGGCTGCGCACGCTCGGCTATCCGGTGCACGCCGGCCAGGGTGTCGGTGGCGGCTACCGGCTCGGCCCGGGGCAGGACCTGCCGCCGCTGCTTCTCGACGATGAGGAGGCGATCGCCACCGCGGTCTCGCTGCTCGCCGGCGCGGGTGGCGCGGTCACCGGCGCCGGGGACGCCGCACTCCGGGCGCTGACCAAGCTCGACCAGGTGCTGCCCGTCCGGCTGCGGCACGAGGTGCGTGCGCTCGCCGGCTCGGTGGAGTCCTTCGGCGGTGGCCGCACGCCGATCGACCCCGAGGTGCTCACGACGTTGGCACGAGCCTGCCGGGACGAGGTCGAGGCCGGCTTCGACTACCCGTCCCGGAGCGAGCTGCGACGGCGGCGGGTCGAGCCCTACCGCCTGGTCGCCTCCGACCGGCGCTGGTACCTCCTCGCCTACGACCTCGATCGCGACGGCTGGCGCAGCTTCCGCGTCGACCGGATGACCGGCGTCTCGGCCCGGAGCTGGCGCTTCCGCCCGCGTGTGGCGCCGGACGCGGCGACCTACGTGCAAGAGGGTGTGGCGAGCCGGGCCTACCCGTACCAGGCGCGCTTCCTCGTGCACGCGCCGGCCGACACGGTGCGTGCGCAGGTCCCGGCGTCGGCGGCCGTCGTGGAGCCGCGGGGGAACGAGCTCTGCGAGGTGCTCAGCGGCGCCGGAAACCTCGACTTCCTGCTCATGCACGTGCTCCTGCTTGGGCACGACTTCGAGGTGCTCGACCCACCGGAGCTCGGGAGGCGCTGCCGCGTGCTGGCGGAGAGGCTGCTGTCGGCCGGTGCCACGAGTGCCGGTTCCGGCGACACCGATCTCGACTAGTAGCGGGTCCGGCTGCCGGCGAGCGGCGGGTTGGCCGCGTGGGTCACGCCGTCGACCGTCGCCCCTGCGAACTGCAGGATCGGCGCATGCGCGAGGTACTGGGCCGGGAACTCGAGCGCGGGCACCGAGACCGCATCAAGCCGGGCGCGCTGCACGTCGTCGAGCGTGACGTCCAGCGCGGTGAGGTTGGCCTGCAGCTGCTTCGGGGTGCGCGCGCCGAGCAGCGTCGACGCGACGCCGGGACGGCCCATCACCCACGCGATCGCGACCGCCGCAGGCGCCGCGCCGAGCTCGGCTGCCACCGCGTCGACCTCGTCGACCACGGCGCACTCGGCCTCGCTCGTCCCGCTGACCATCCCGGCGCGTCTGGAGTCCTCGGGCACCGCGCGGTCACGGCGGTACTTGCCCGACAGGTGCCCGTTCTTCAACGGGCTCCAGGGCATCACGCCCATGCCGTGCGCCCGGGCCATCGGGATCTGCGCGCCCTCGACGGTGCGCGCGAGCAACGAGTACTCCACCTGCAGCGCGACCACCGGCGACCAGCCGCGGAAGTGCGCGATGGTCTGCGCCTCGCTGGCGACCCACGCCGGGACGTCGGAGAAGCCGAGGTAGCGGACCTTGCCGTCGCGGACCAGGTCGTCGAGGGCCCGCAAGGTCTCCTCGATCGGCGTGCTGCGGTCCCAGTTGTGCAGCCACAGCAGGTCGACGTAGTCGGTCTGCAGGCGGCGCAGCGACTGCTCGCACTGTTCGATGAGCGACTTGCGCCCGGCGCCGCCGCCGTTGGGGTCGCCGAGGTGCAGGTTGCCGAAGAACTTCGTGCCGAGTACGACGCGGTCGCGCAGGCCCGGCCGGGCGGCGAGGAAGTCGCCGACGATCTTCTCGCTGTGGCCGTTGGTGTAGATGTTGGCGGTGTCGATGGAGTTGCCGCCGGCGTCGAGATAGGTCGACAGCAGCTGGTGGCTGGTCTCCGGGTCGGCGCCCCACCCCCAGTCCTCGCCGAAGGTCATCGTGCCGAGGGTGAGCGGGCTGACGCGCAGGCCGGAGCGGCCGAGGGTCACGTAGGAGTCGAGTGCAGGCATGCCCCCAGCACAGCACCGGACCGGCGAACCGCCGTAGACCGATCCTGCTCGATGAATGCACGATCCTGCCAACCGTCCCCGGATCCAGCACGGAGGTGGTTGGCTGCCACCCATGGACGCGCTGGGCCGGCTGCGCTCGCTGATCAGCCGTCACGCCGGTGAGGGCGTGACGCCCACGGCGTTGCCCGGCGTCGGCGTCATGGCCTCGGCCACGACCACCGAGCCCGTCGGGAGCATGGCCGAGCCGACGGTGGCGGTGGTCGTGCAAGGCGCCAAGAAGACCGTTCTCGGCGACCGCGTCTTCTCCTACGGCGCGGGCCAGTACCTCGTCGTCTCGGTCGACCTGCCGGTCACGGGCGCCATCACCCGCGCCTCCGCCGCCGAGCCCTTCCTCGCCTTGATCCTGCGTCTGGACCCGGGGGCGATCGCGGCGCTGCTGCGGGAGACCGCCGCGGCTGTGCGGCCCGGTCCGATACGCGGTATCGCGGTGAGCGACGCCGGACAAGCGCTGCTGGACGCGGCCGCCCGCCTGCTGGGTCTGCTGGAGCAGCCACAGGACGTCACCGCGCTGGCACCCGGCTATGAGCGCGAGATCCTCTGGCGTCTGGTCAGCGGCGAGCAGGGTGCGATGGTCCGCCAGATCGGCCTGGCCGACAGCCACCTGTCCCACCTGGGCCGCGCGATCTGCTGGCTGCGGGGCCACTACGACCAGACGATCCGGATCGAGGACCTGGCCGAGATGTCGGCGATGAGCGTCAGCTCCTTCCACCGCCACTTCCGGGCGGTCACCGAGATGACCCCGATCCAGTTCCAGAAGCAGGTCCGGCTGCAGGAGGCCCGGGCCCGCCTGATCGCCCAGCCCGGCACCGTCGCCGGTGTCGGGTTCGCGGTCGGCTACGACAGCCCGTCCCAGTTCAGCCGGGAGTACCGCCGGATGTTCGGCGTCTCACCGGGCCGCGACGCCGCCCGGATGCGCACGCGGTCGCCGGCCCGCTGAGGCGCCCCCCGAGGTTCAGGAAAGCCACTTTCAGGCCCTCTGCGGGCAGGAAAGTGGCTTTCCTGAACTCGGGTGCTCGGTTCCGGCGGCCGCCGAGCTTGACTCCGTCCGCTCGCATCACCATCATTCCACTAACTACTTAGTTGTTTGAGGGTGAGCGGGTGGAGTTCCGGATCGAGCGACGCTCGGGGGTGCCCACCTACCTGCAGATCGTCGCCCAGACGAAGCAGGCGCTGCGGCTCGGAGCGTTGCAGCCGGGTGACCGGCTGCCGACCGCGAAGGACGTGGTGAGCCGCACCGCGGTCAACCCCAACACGGTGCTCAAGGCCTACCGCGAGCTCGAACGTGAGGGTCTGGTGGAGCCCCGCCCCGGGCTCGGCACGTTCGTGCTGCGGTCCCTCGCCCGGCCCGGCTCGGAGGTCGACGCGCAGCTGCGGACCGACCTGGAGCAGTGGATGAGGCGGGCCACGGCCGCGGGGCTCGAGCACGAGGACATCGACGCGCTGGTCGCCGACGTCCGCGACCGGCACTTCCGAAGGGATGGCAGGGATGGGTGAGGGGGTCGTCCTACGGTTCGACGGGGTCGGCAAGCGTTTCCGACGGCGCTGGGCGCTGCGCGACTGCGCGCTGGAGCTGCCCCGCGGCCGGATCGCCGCGCTGGTCGGGCCCAACGGGGCCGGCAAGACCACCGCGTTCATGCTGGCCAGCGGGCTGATGCGCCCCACGAGCGGGCGGGTCGACGTGCTCGGCGTCGATCCCGGCCGCTCCGGGATGGCGGCGGGGGCGAGTTTCGTCGCTCAGGACAAGCCGCTCTACCGGGCTCTGCGGGTGGACGAGATGCTGCGCGCCGGGGCCGTGCTCAACGCGCGCGGCCGGTGGGACACGCCGTACGTGCTCCGGCTGGTCGACGAGGCCGGGGTCGGGCTCGGCGAGCGGGTCGGAGAGCTCTCGCCGGGGCAGCGGGCCCGTGTGGCGCTGGCGCTCGCGCTGGGGCGCCGGCCCGACCTGCTGCTTCTCGACGAGCCGCTGGCCGAGCTGGATCCGCTCGCCCGCAAGCAGGTGATGGCGACCCTGCTCGCCGAGGCCGCCGAGACCGGCACGACGGTGCTGCTGTCGTCCCACGTGATCGCCGACCTCGAGGACTCGTGCGACTACCTCGTCCTGCTCCGCGACGGCCGGGTCCGGCTCTGCGGCGAGGTCGAGGAGCTTCTCGCCGCGCACCGGCACCTCACCGGGCCGGCCGACAGCGCCGCCGATCCGGGCGCCGGGCACGTGGTGCACCGCTCGACCGTCGGACGGCAGACCACGGCCCTGATCCGCGACACCGAGGTGCCACCCGGGTTCCGGGCGGTCACACCGACACTGGACGACCTCGTCCTCGGCTACCTGCAGCAGGAACCTGCACCGACGAGCACCGGGAGCGCGGCATGACCTGGTTGGTCTGGCGCAGGCAACGCGCCGCACTGCTGCTCTGCGCGGCCCTGCTGGGCGGCACCGCGCTCGTCCTCGTCGCCGCGCGGCTGCTGCTCACCGGCGCCGCCGCCGAGCTCGGCGTCACCGCATGCCTGACGGACCGCGCGGTCGACTGCACCGACGGCGGTCGGCGCTACGAGCTCTACCAGTCCTTCCGCGGCTTCCAGGGTCCCGCGCGGGCGTGGCTGTGGGTCCTCGCCCCGATCGTCGGGATGATCGCCGGAGCCGGGCTGTTCGCACGCGAGTTCGAGCAGCGCACCCAGGTGTTCGCCCTGACGCAGGCAACCAGCCGGACCCGCTGGTGGGCCACCGGCATCGCGGTGACGCTCGTGCCGGTCCTCGTCGCCGTCGCCGGGCTGACGCTCGTCGCGTCGTGGGCCCTGGCACCGTTCGCGGTGCTCTACGAGCACTACCGCATCGAGCCGGTGGACTTCGACCTGTCCGGCGTGCTGCCGGTCGGCAGCGCCCTCCTCGCCTTCGCCATCGCGGCCGCAGCCGGGCTGTTGCTCCGCAACTCGCTCGCCACGATCGTCGTGACCGTCCTCGGCTGGACGCTGATCTTCTTCGTGGTCCTCTACGACCGGTACGACTATCTGCCCGCCGAAACCACCACCACCCCGCTCACCGACACGTGGCGTGGCTGGGACGGCGACACCGGGCCGGGCACCCTCCCGCGGGACTTCGGCTTCCTCGACGCCGCCGGCAACCGGATCGACCTGACCACCTTCTACCGTCACTGCCCGGTCCCGACCGACATGCGTGTCTGCGCGCCCACCATCGGCGCTGTCTCGGTCTACCGGGACTACCAGCCGGACTCGAACTACTGGCCGCTCCAGGGCATCACGACCGCCATCATGATCGTGCTCAGCGCCCTGACCCTCGCAGCCGGCAAACTCCGGCTCCGCCGAGTGGTCTGACCGCCGGCGCAGCCCCGCCCCGAGGTTCAGGAAAGCCACTTTCCTGCCCGCAGAGGGCCTGAAAGTGGCTTTCCTGAACTTGGGGTGCTCGGTCAGACTCCGCCGGTGACGCGGGCCGTGGGGTGGCTGGGGGTGGCGCTTCTCGGCGCGGTGCTCGCCGGCTGCGCCGCCGGACCGGTCCCGCCGGCACCCCCGCAGTTCAGCGCCACCCCGCCGCCGCCGGATCCCGTGACGGTGTGCGTCAACCAGCTCACCTACTGGGCCGCGGAGGATCTCCGCGGGGCTCCCGATCAGGGGTACGACTACCAGCACCGCGGGCTCAGCTCGCAGCAGGCCGACGCGCTGCGCGAGATCGTCGACGACGCCCGCGCCCTGGGCGACTCCCGCTCCGACGCCTTCGTGCCCGACCGCGTGCAGGCCGCATGCGCGTCGATCATCCCCCGCTAGTCGTCAGCGCCGGCCCACACCGACCAGCAGCGTGTCGACGACGAGGTCGGCGGCCTGCGGTGGCTCGACCCGCGGGAAGGCGTGGGCGACGGAGTCGACGAGCTGGTCCAGGACGGCACGGGTCCAACCGGGCGGCATGTCGGCTCGCAGGAGACCGTCGTCGGCCGCCCGCTGGAGGAACACGTCGAGCCGATGGCTCTGCTGCTCCCGGCGCGCGTGTGCCTCCGGGTCGGCACGCATCATCCGGCGCACGTCCACCGGCCACTCCCGGCTGACCGGGACGATGCCCTCCACGTAACGGTGCAGGGCCACCGCCACTGGCGCCTCGACGAGCCTGGCGTCGTCGAGCACGCGCTCGGCCGAGTCGAGCTTCGCCTGGAAGACGGCGGCGAGCAGGGCCTCCCGCGTGGTGAACCGTCGGTAGACGGTGCGCCGGTCGACCCCCGCCTCGGCCGCGATGGTGGCGATGCTCGTGGCCGGGTCCTCGGCGAGCAGCCGCGCTCCGGTGCGCAGGACGGCGTCGATGTTGCGCGCGGCATCAGCTCTCATGACAGGTCCAGCCTAGCGACGTGAGGCACCTCATGGAAAAGGGTCCTCGACCAAGTGGCATGAGACGTCCTTACTGCTACGTTGATGTGACAGTTACTGGGGTAGCGCATCAGGAGGGTCGGCAGATGTCCGCCGCGTTCGTCTTCATAGCCACCAACAAGATCCGAGAGGGCAGGCTGGCGGACGAGAAGCGGCGCGTACCCGGCTGGGTCGACTTCATCGAGGAGAACGAGCCGCGCCTCATCGCTTTCCACCAGTTCCTCAGCGGCGACGGCACCGAAGTCGAGTACGTCCAGGTCCATCCGGACAGCGACTCCTTCGAGCACCACATGCGGGTCCTCGCGGACGGATCGAACCTCTCCTACACCGAGACCCTCGAAGGCACCACGAACATCCGCATCTACGGACAACCCACCGCGACCATTCTCGAGATACTGCGCCGGGCAGTGGGACCGGACGTCCCCATCACTGTCCTGCCGACGCACCTCGGGGGCTTCACCCGGCAGGCGACGACAGAAGACGCCACATCGTCGGATTGACGCCATCCGATCCGGCAGAACAGGGGAACGAAGCATGACCAGGACATGGCTCATCACCGGCAGCTCGCGAGGCTTCGGCCGCGAGCTCGCCGTCGCCGCACTCGAGAAGGGGGACCAGGTGGTCGCCACCGCCCGCCGTCGCGAGCAGGTCGAGGACCTCGTACAGAGGTACGGCGACCGCGCCCGCTCGTTCGCCCTGGACGTCACCGATGCCGAGGCCGCGCGCGCCGCTGTGCAGTTCGCCGAGGACGAGTTCGGCCACCTCGACGTGGTTGCGAACAACGCGGGCTACGCGAACTCGTCGGCGATCGAGGAGACCCCGGACGAGGACTTCCGCGCGCAGGTCGAGGCCAACTTCTTCGGCGTCGTCAACGTCACGAAGGCCGCCCTGCCGGTACTGCGTGCACAGCGCTCCGGCCACTTCGTGCAGTTCTCCTCCGTTGGCGGGCGCGTGGGTGGTTCCCCGGGCGCCGCCGCGTACCAGGCCGCGAAGTTCGCCGTCGAAGGTTTCTCCGAGGTGCTCAACAACGAGGTGAAGCCGCTGGGCATCAAGGTCACCATCATCGAGCCGGGCGCGTTCCGCACCGACTGGGCGGGCTCGTCGATGCGCCTCGCCCCCGTCGGGCCTGACTACGAGGAGACCGTCGGGGCGATGAACCGCCGGCGCGCCGGTATGGACCGATCGGCACCGGGAGACCCCGCGCGTGGCGCCCGGATCATCGTCGATCTCGTCGACCTCGACGACCCACCGCTGCGGCTGCTCCTCGGCTCCGACGCGGTGGAGGCGGCCGAGCGGTCGTCCCGCTCCCGGGCCGCCGAGGCGGCGCAGTGGGCGCAGGTGAGCTGCTCAGCCGACTTTCCGCACGCTCGGTAGCAATTGTCCGGGCAGCGCGGAACACCGTCCCCTATCTGGGATTATGTGGCGCTCACCTGGGATGTGTGCTGTATTCGGAACGTGCCGCAGTCAGCCGCCCCGGGTCGTGTCCCGGCCGTGGCCTGCGCGCACCGTGTCGCACCGCGCTGTCCGGCTTGCTGACCTGCGGTCCACGCTCCGCCACAGCCCCCGCGCTCTTCCCTCGCATCGAGGAGTTGCCCCGCCATGTCCCACGCCGAACAGGCTCCGCTGAAGTTCGCCTACTGGGTGCCCAACGTCAGCGGCGGCCTCGTCACCAGCACCATCGAGCAGCGCACGGATTGGGGGTACGACTACAACCGGAAGCTCGCTCAGCTCGCCGAGGCGAACGGGTTCGAGTACGCACTGAGCCAGGTGCGCTACATCGCCAGCTACGGCGCCGCCTACCAGCACGAGTCCACGAGCTTCTCGCTCGCGCTCCTGCTCGCCACCGAGCGGCTCAAGGTCATCGCCGCCGTGCACCCCGGGCTCTGGCAGCCCGGCGTGCTCGCGAAGCTCATCTCCACGGCTGACCACCTCTCCGGGGGACGCGCCGCGGTGAACGTCGTGTCCGGCTGGTTCAAGGACGAGTTCACCAAACTCGGCGAGCCCTGGCTGGAGCACGACGAGCGCTACCGGCGCACCGAGGAGTTCATCCGGGTTCTGCGCGAGATCTGGACCAGCGACCACGCCGAGTTCCGCGGCGACTTCTACCGGCTGCACGACTTCGACCTGAAGCCGAAGCCCGTCGAGGTGCCCGGCAGACCACACCCGGAGATCTTCCAGGGCGGCAACTCCACCGCCGCCCGTCGCAACGGCGGCCGCGTGTCCGACTGGTACTTCTCCAACGGCAAGGACTACGACGGGTTCGCCGAGCAGGTGCAGGAGGTCAACGGGCACGCCGCCGACGCCGGGCGCCTCGGGCAGGTGCGGTTCGGTCTCAACGGCTTCCTCATCGCCCGCGACTCGGAACGGGAGGCGCGCGAGACCCTGCACGAGATCATCGCGAAGGCCGACGCGGTGGCGGTCGAAGGCTTCCGAGGGGCCGTGCAGCAGGCCGGATCGTCCACATCGGACAAGCGCGGAATGTGGGCGGACTCGTCCTTCGACGACCTCGTCCAGTACAACGACGGCTTCCGCACCCAGCTGATCGGCACGCCGGAGCAGATCGCCGACCGGGCGATCGAGTACAAGCGCCGCGGGGCCGACCTGCTGCTGCTCGGCTTCCTGCACTACCACGAGGAGGTCGAGTACTTCGGCCGTCACGTGCTCCCGATCATCCGGGAGAAGGAGGCGGAGCTCGACGCCCGCGAGCTGAGCACGTCGAGCACCCGCTGAGCCGTGGTCCTCACCCGGCGCAGGCACATCGACCTCCTCCGGGTCGCGTCCAGCGGCTGTCGCTGACCGAAGCGACTGCCGCCCCAGGACGCCGACCACGAGAGGAACGACCATGACAACGCTCGAGAACCGTCCGACCACCACACCGGACTGGGCGGCCCTGCCCGCTCCGGCCTCCCCCGACGAATGGCTGGCCCGCGCCCGCGAGGTGCGCACGATCCTCGCCACCGACGCGGCCGCCCGCGACCAGGCAGGCGCCACCCCCTACGCCGAGATCGCCCTGCTCAAGGACTCCGGGCTCGTCACCCTGCTCGGCCCGGTCGAGCGCGGGGGCGGCGGGCAGGAGTGGCCGCTCGCCTACCGGGTGGTGCGCGAGGTGGCCGCGGGAGACGGGTCGATCGGCCAGCTGCTCGGCTACCACTACCTGTGGTTCTGGGCCGCGCGGCTGGTGGGCACCCCCGAGCAGATCGCGGCCGTGGAGGCCGACGCCACCCGCAACCGCTGGTTCTTCGGCGGCGCCGTGAACCAGCGCGACGCCGACGTGGTGATCCGCGACGACGGCGACCACATCGTCTACAACGGACGGAAGTCGTTCTCGACGGGGAACAAGGTCTCGGACGTCACCGTGCTGGAGGGCGTGCTGGACGGCACCGACACGCACGTCTTCGCCATCGTGCCGAGCGACCAGCCGGGCATCACCTTCCACGACGACTGGGACAACATCGGCCAGCGGCTCACCGAGAGCGGCAGCGTCACGATCAGCGAGGTCCACGTGCCGTGGGGTGCCGCTGCGGGCTTCGTGGACAAGGCGTTCCAGCCGCGCGTCTACAACACCCTGAACGTCCCGACGATCCAGCTCGTGTTCGTCAGCTTCTACCTGGGCATCGCCCGCGGCGCCCTGGAGACCGCGGTGGGGTACACCAGGACGCAGACGCGGGCGTGGCTGCACGGCGGGCACGAGCGCGCGGTCGAGGAGCCGTACCAGCTGGACCTGTGCGGCGACCTCGCGTCCAAGCTGTGGGCCGTCGAGGCACTCGCCGACCAGGTGGCAGAGGAGGGCCTGGCCATCCACCGCGACGCGGCGAACGTCACCGAGCGGCAGCGCGGCGAGCACGAGGTCCGGGTGGCCGCGGTGAAGGCGAGGGCCACGGACGTGGCGCTGGAGGTCACCAGCCGGGTGCTGGAGGGCACCGGGGCCCGCTCGACGACGCGGGCGCTGGGCTTCGACCGGTTCTGGCGCAACGTCCGGACCCACACCCTGCACGACCCGGTGTTCTACAAGCGCCGCGAGGTGGGGGCGTACCTGCTGAAGGACGAGCTCCCCGAGCCCACCTGGTACAGCTGACCGGCCGGGTCGGCCTGCTCAGACGTCGGGAACGCCGCCGCTGAGCAGGTCGACCCGCAGGCGGGTCAGTGTCATGGCCTCGATGTGCCAGCGACCGTCGACCCGCCGGTACTGCTCGTGGTAGTGGCCGTAGCCGTCCATTCCGCGCGGCTCCCCGCCGTCCTCGGGGAATCGGAGCAGGTCGTGCATCGCCCAGATGCCGGTGGCGGTGTCCGGGCCGGTGATGACGATCTCGGGCATGCCCCCGGTGTGCACGGTGGAGGCGTCCTCGATCCACCTACGCGTGACGGTGACGAACTCGTCGAGAGCCATCGCGACGCCGCCGGCCTCGATGCGGGCGTCCGCCGTGAACAGCCCGCGCCAGGCGTCCCAGTCCTTGGTGTCGAGGAGGCGGAAGTAACGGGCCTTCAGCTGCTTGATCTCCTCGACGTCCACCAAGCGCCGATACAGGTTTTCCTCGCTCATCCGACCTGCACCGCCCGTTCCGGCGCGGTCGCTGCCGTGATCGTGTCGAGGAAGGCGTGCATCCGGACCGCAGCCGCGAAGTCGGGCACCTCGTTCCGGTTCTCCCGGAGGTCGCGGGCCAGCGCGGCGTACAGCCCCCCGACGGCCCGCGCCGGGGGCGTCGGGATCGCGGCGACCTCCGGGTCGTCGGGCACCGGCTGCGCGAGCTCCTTGACCACCGTCGCCGTGCCGCTGCCGCCGGCGAGGACGAGCTGGGTGGCCTGGATGTTGCCGTTGGCGAGCGGCGAGGTCAGTACGAGGTCGCCGTCGGTGCCGTTGATCTCCCAGCGCAGGTTCTCACCACGGGACACTCCCCCGCGGTAGTAGGCGGACACCACGGCGCCGGAGCGGAGAGTTCCCGTCAGCGCGATGTGGTCGGGCGTGGTGACGGGCACGTCCGTACCGTCGTCGACGATCCGCACGGTGGCGCGGCGGACCGCAGCGGTCGCTGTGACGCGGGTGAGCTCGCCGAGCGTGAACGCGATGGCATCGAGGCCGTAGGCGGCCGACGCGGTCAGCGGGGTCACGCCGTTGGCGGCATCGAAGAGGTAGGTCTGCCCGCGGTGGGTGGTCGCCCCCCAGGACGTCCCGGAGCCCACGATCGTCGTGCCGAGCACGTCCCCGACGTAACCGGCATCGACGAGCTCCCGGATCCTGCGGACCTCCGGCACGAACCTGCTCTGCAGGCCGACGGCGGTGCGGACACCGGCGGCGTCGGCACGGGCGGCGAGGTCCCGGGCCTGTGCGAGGTCGGTGCCCAGCGGCCACTCGCTGTAGACCATCCTTCCGGCCGCGAGAGCCGCGCTGACCAGGGCGTGATGCTCCGGCACCTTGACCGCCACCACGACCAGGTCCACGTCGGGGTGGGTGATCAGGTCGGCCGCGTTGTCGAAGGCGTCCACCCCGAACGTGGCCGCGGCGGCGTCCGCCGACGCGCGGCGGCTGGTGCTGACGGCGCGCAGCTCGTAGGCCGACAGTGCCTGCAATGCGGGGACGTGGACGTTCGCCGCCCAGCTGGTGGGTCCCGGGCTGGCCCCGATGATGCCGACTCCGATGGTGTTCACACGTTCTCCTGGTTCTGATGGCCGAATTCGAGGACCTGGCGGCCGCGGACGCCACCTGCCTCGAGGGCCCTGTGAGCGTCGGCGGCTCGCTCCGGCGGGAAGGTGCCGGCGACCCGCAGGGACAGCGCCCCCTGTTCGGCGAGGCGACCCAGCTGTTCGAGCTTGTCGCGGGCATGGCCGTACTGCGGGACGTACACCTCGTGGACCGTGACCCCGTTCGGCAGGCCCGCGAGCAGGTCGGTGCCGGGTTCCCCCGTGCTGCGCAACAGCGCCAGCGCGCCGCCCGGACGGATGGCGGGCAGCACAGCGGTGCCGAGCAGCGCGGCGTCGATCACCGCGTCGACGCCGTCCGGGGCGGCGGCGCGGAAGCGTTCCGCGACGTCGGCCCCACGGGCGACGACGACGTCGGCCCCGAGTCGCCGCACGAGCTCCTCGTCGGACGGCGAGGCGTCGGCCAGCACGCGCAGCCCGTCGGCCTTGGCGAGCTGAACGGCGTACCCACCGACGGCCCCCGCGGCTCCGGTCACCGCGACCGTGCGCCCAGGTGGCAGCCGGAGCATGTCGAGAGCCAGGCGCGCGGTGAGCCCGTTCAGCGGGAGCGTCGCCGCCTCCGCGTGGCTGCTCCCGGCCGGTGCGTGCGCCACCTGGTCCGCGTCGAGCACGATGTACTCGGCGTAGGCACCACCGGAGGGTTCGATCGGGGTCACGATCGCCATGACCCGGTCGCCGACCCGCAGGTCGGTCTGCGTGCCCGGACCGATCTCGTCCAGGACGCCCGCCGCGTCCTGGCCGGGGCGGTAGGGCGGGTCGAGCTCGGTCAGCAGATGGTCGACCACGCCCGCCCGCAGCAACGTGTCGGCCGGGTTGACGGCGGCGGCGTGCACCCGGATCCGGACCTGCCCCGGCCCGGCGTGCGGTTCGGGAAGCTCGACGACCCGCAGGACCTCGGGCCCCCCGTACCGCTCGACACCTACTGCTCTCACGACGGTCTCCAGTACCTGGTCAGCCGCCAGGTATCTGATTGATACTGGCCCCATGAGTCTCAGCTCCGCCGGACCGTCGCCACAAGAAGGCAGTTCGACCTGCCCAGGTACCCCCGAGGGAACCACCCCGGCCGCCGGAGGCCCCCCGACGTGCGCGGGTGTGGCGCCCGAGCTCGTCCGCAGCGTGCTGGAACGCATCGGGGACAAGTGGTCGGTGATCGTCATCTGCCGGCTGGGGCCCGAACCACGGCGGTTCAACGAGCTGCGCAGGCTCGTCGACGGCATCACCCAGCGGATGCTGACCGCGACCCTGCGCGGCCTGGAGCGCGACGGGCTCGTGACCCGCTCGGTCTTCCCCACCGTCCCGCTGCGGGTCGAGTACGCCCTCACCGACTCCGGCCGCACCCTGCTGGACGTCGTCCAGGCCCTCGTCGGCTGGGCGGGCGCGAACGCGGAGACGGTGCACGTCGCACGCACGGAGTTCGACCGGCGGGCCCGCGAGCAGCCGCAGCCGGTCGGCGCAGGCTAGAGCGACGAGAGTGCGTGGCCGCGGGCGAGCAGCCGCTCGCTGGTCAGCATGATCTCCCGCGCGCGCACGTTCGCGGCGCCGGCGTCCGCGACGGCGGCAGCGGACCGGCTCCGCGCTTCCGCCGCCCGGCGGATGAGCACGGCCCGCCGGTGGCGCCGGTCGCCGGTCACCCGGTCGACGGCCGGGCACGCGACCCCCGTCGGGGCCCGGCGGAGCAGTGCCCTGGATCGCGAGCCGGGCAGCGGGACGGGACAGCTCGTGATCGTCACGACGGTGCCGTCGGTGCCGGTACGGAGGCCGAGGTCGGCCACGCACTCCCGCATCAGGGTGAGACCGTGGCCCCGGAACCCGGAGTCCGCGCGTGCGGTGCGCCAGCGACCCCAGTCGCGTACGACGAGAACGACGAACCGCCCGCGGCGTTCCGCGTGGAGCCCGCCGACGACCTCGACGTCGCCCGCCGGTACGGACGAGTACCCGTGCTCCACCGCGTTGGTGCACGCCTCACTGACCGCGAACACGACGTCGTCGCGGTCGGCGTCGGGCCACCAGAGCCCGCGCAGCCATCCGTCGATCTCGGCTCGGACGACCCGCAGCGCGGCAGGCTCCGCGTGCAGCCGCAGCGCGAGCCCGGCCGCGCCTGCCTGCCCGGACGCAACACCGTGGCCGGAACCGTCCGAGTCAGTCACGCGAGCAAGGATGACGGGAACTGCGCGTTCCCACCACGACCTCGGCCGCACAGGTCGCACGACCGGTCGGCAGAGGTGCACCATGGCACGCGTCAGCGTCAGGGAGGAGCAGACGCATGGACTGCAGCGGCACGCCGGCCGGTTCCTCCGCTCCCGCCGAGCGCAGGGACGACGCGGCGGCCGATCGGGACAACGCCGCCGATGAGCGTGACCTCTCCTCGGCCCGGCGGGACCGCACGGCCGAGGCCCGCGACGAGCACGCCGAGGACCGGGACGTGGCCGCCCGCGAGCACCGCAGCGAGCTCTGCGGCCGGCTCTGGGACATCCGCCGGCAGATCGTCGAACGCCTGCGGCGGATCGAGGACACCGACATCGACCCGGCCGCGTGGCAGAACCTCACCCCGGCGGCCCTGGCGCAGCTGCGCGACCACGCCGCCGAGCAGGGACGGCTCGCCTCGCTCGACCGCGCCGCCGTCTCGTCCCTCATCGACGAGATCCTCACGGAGGTGGGGCCGGGTCACGACGAGCACCGGGCCGCTGCTGCCGACCGCACCGGCTCGGCGGCCGACCGCACCGCCTCCGCCCAGGACCGCACCGCCTCGGCGGGCGACCGCGACCTCGCCGCGGTCGACCGCGACCAGTCGGCGATCGAACGGGCCCAGGTGGACCCGCCCGAGGTCGCCGCGTCCGCGGACCCTTTCGCCGAGTCCCATCTGGACGACTGGTCGGAAGCGGTCGAGACGTCCCGGCAGCGGATCGCCGACAGCCGCGAGACCCTTGCCCGCTCCCACCGGACCACCGGGCCCGGCCACGGCGGCCCCTGAACACGCGGCAGTGCCCCGGTGGGCTGCATCACCACCGGGGCACTGGCCTGACGAGCGACCACGAGGGCAGGTCCGGGCGGCTCGGCGACGCCGACCGCCCGGACCCCTGTCGCTCAGTAGCCCCCGGAGCCGCCGGAGGAGGACTGCTGCTGTCCGCTGCCGGATCCCGGCTGGGTGCCCGCTGCCGCCGGCTCCTGCGTGGCCGCGGTCTTGCCGCCCTTCGGGTTCACCGCGAACCAGGTGCCGCCCACGCCCTGACCCTTGATGTCGCCGGGCTGCTGGTCCTTGGAGAAGTAGTAGATCGGCCAGCCGGCGATGGTCACCTGGCAGGTGCCGTCGGGACGCTCGACGTAGCCGACGGTCTTGGCGTCGAGACCGACGGTGTAGATGTCACCGGGGGACTTCACCAGCAGCGGCGGCCAGGTCGTCGCGCAGTCGCCCGTGCAGTTCGACTTCGACGGCTTCGCGGTGTCCTTGTCGAAGCGGTACAGGGTCATGCCGGAGCTGTCGCTGACGTACGGGCCGATCTGGGTGTTCGCGATCACCTGCAGCTGGATCGTGTTCGACGCGTGGTCGGTCGGCGGGGTGATCGCCGCGGTCGACGCCCCGGTGTAGATCTTGACCTTGCCCTGGGTGCGGGTGATGGTGGGTGCCTCGGTGGCGATGACCTGTCCGAACTGCTGCTGCGTCTGGTCCGGTGCCTGCTGCTCGGCGGAGGGCGGTGCGGCCGCTGCCGGCAGTGCAGCGGGCGGGGCGGCCGCGGTGCCGCAGGCAGCCAGCGCCGCGAGGCCCACGGCGGCGATGACGGCATGCCGGGCGACGGAGCGGAGCATCATGGTGAGTTCCTCGGGGAGATCTGCGGGCCGGTCGCTCCGACCCGTTCGGAGTAACACACGGATCCGTGCCGCATTGCGGTTCCGGCATTCGGGGTGATCCATGACACCCCTCGGAGAACGAACCGGCCTGCACCCGAGGACGTATTCCATGGAAGGTCGGGAGTTCGGTGTGCCGTAGCCCGTCTGCGGCTCTCCGGCGATGGATGAGCCTCCGAAGATCCGGCAAAGAAGATTTGAACCTCACCGCCGTAGGCGACGTGTGGGGGGTGGCCGGTGCTCCGGTCCCAGTTCCGAGTTGAGGGGTTCGATCCATGACGAGGCTCCCGGCGCCCACCCCGGCCGCGCCGCCCGTCCCGGCCGCCGCCGGCGTTCGACGAAGACGCCACCACCCTCCAGATCCCCCGGGTGGGCGGACGAACATCACGATGGCCGTCGGTACGACGTGCGGGGTACCCACGTCGTGGGTGGCGGGGAAAGGGACACGTGCGTGGTCGGGATGAGGACGAGGCGGCCGGTGGGAGCCGACGAGGCACTCGTGCGGTCCCTGTTCGACGAGCACGGGAAGGCGATGCTCGCGTATGCCACGAGGCTCACCAATGACCGCGCCGCCGCCGAGGACATCGTCCAGGAGGCTCTCGTGAGAGCGTGGCGCAATCCGGACGTCCTGGTGAACGGGAAGGGCTCGGTGCGCGGCTGGTTGCTGACCGTGGTCCGCAACATCGTCACGGACCGGGTGCGGGCACGCAACGCGCGGCCCGCCGAGGTGGCCGAGTCACCCACCACGGGTCCTGTCGAGAGGGATCACGCGGACCGCGTGGTCGACAGCATGGTGGTGCTCGACGTGCTCGGACGGCTCTCCGTCGAGCACCGGGAGGTGCTCGAGCAGGTGTACCTCCAGGGCCGGTCGGTCGACGAGACCGCGAAGGAGCTGGGCATCCCGGCAGGCACCGTGAAGTCCCGATCGCATTACGCGCTGAGGGCACTGCGCCAGATGTTTCCCGAACGGCGGCTAGGGATGGAAGGAGCAGCCTGATGAGTGCGGAGCGTGACCATGCGGACGTCGATTCCTACGTCGCCGACGAACTGACCCCGGACGAGATCCGGGCCGTCGAGGAACACCTCGAGACGTGCACCGAGTGCCGGGAGGAGGCGGCCGTGCTCCGGGAACTCCAACAGCTATTGGCGGACATGCCGCCCGAGGTGCTGCTCGACGGACCTCCGGATGACGCGGACCTCCTGCTGCAACGCACCCTCCGGCAGGTGAGAACCGAGTCATCAGCGGCAGAGGGCAAGCGCAGACACCTGGCCGCCGCGGCCGCCGCGGCCGTGGCGGCCGTCGCGCTTGTCGGGGGTGTACTCGTCGGTCGCGTCACCCTGGGCGAGCAGACGGTCATCGCCGCGGCACCGCCCGCCTCCACCACCCAGCCGGCTGCGCCGGTCCAGGCCGGCATCCGGTACGCGAGCGCGCTCGATCCCGGCACCGGCGCACGGTTGACGGCCGCGATCACGCCGGCAGCCGGATGGGTGCGGGTCAACGTGGCGGTCACCGGCATACCGGCTGGGGAGCGCTGTCAGCTGATCGTCATCGGCAAGGACGGCAGCAGGGAGATGGCGGGCGGGTGGCTCGTGTCCGCGCAGAGCGCCACCGGAGGCACCACGCTCGACGGGTCGGCGTTGATCGCTCCCGACGACGTCGCGGGAGTGGCCGTCCAGAACACCGCCGGGAAGCAGTTCGTCGAGGCGAAGGTCTGACCGGCACATGACGACGGATCGGCCCTTCGTGCCCGAGGGATTCACGGTCCCGCGGGAGCTTCTCGCCCCGCGGTTCCGGTTGGAGCCCCTCGGGCCGGAGCACAACGAGGCCGATCTCGCCGCCTGGACCAGCAGCATCGAGCACATCCGGGCCACGCCGGGGTTCGCGGGCCGGGACTGGCCTCCGGCCACCGGCATGACCCCGGAGGCGAATCTCGCCGACCTGCGCGGTCACGCGCAGGACTTCGCCCGGCGCAGTGGTTTCACCTACACCGTCATCGAGCCCGCCGGTGGTGACGTGATCGGGTGCGTCTACATCTACCCCGCGCGCGGAGCCGACTTCGACACCGTGGTGCGCTGCTGGGTGCGGGCCGACCGGGCCGAGCTGGATCACCCCTTGTACGAGGCCGTGGCGCACTGGATCGCCGCGGACTGGCCGCTGGGACGGATCGACTTCCCGGGGCGCCCCCACCCGTCCGGGCGCTCGTAATGGTCCCGGGACGAATCGCTTCGGTGAGATTCCGGACGCATTCGTAGATCAGGTCGTCGAGTACGCGCGCATCGATTGGGTGACGCCGTTGCGGCCCGCAACGTCCGGTTCTAACATCCCTTCACCTGCGCCGGGGTGAGTAATTGCCGGATCAGACGGCGTAGGCAGTTCTCCGTTGTCCTCAGCCGCAGAGAAATGGATCCGACGGCCGCCCGAGGCGGCCCGAATGGGTGATCCCGGCTTCTCGGAAGAGCAGGAGATCCACATGACCACACCGGATGAGACGGGCGCCGCGAGAACCGGGGTCGACCCTCGGGCTGGGCAGGGCGGGCTGCCGGAGCAGGGAGCCCCCTGCCT
>NZ_JAAXKY010000035.1 GCF_012911925.1 Pseudonocardia xinjiangensis
CTCGCGCGCCACCCGCGTGACCTCGTCGGCGAAGCTCGACAGCTGATCCACCATCGTGTTCACCGTCGACTTCAGCTCGAGGATCTCCCCCCGAGCATCCACCGTGATCTTCTGCGACAGGTCGCCCTGGGCCACGGCGGTGGTGACCTGCGCGATGTTGCGCACCTGCGCGGTCAGGTTGCCCGCGAGCTGGTTGACGTTCTCCGTGAGGTCCCGCCAGGTACCGGCGACCCCCTTGACCTCCGCCTGGCCACCCAGCTTGCCCTCGGTACCGACCTCGCGCGCCACGCGCGTGACCTCGTCGGCGAAGCTCGACAGCTGATCCACCATCGTGTTCACCGTCGACTTCAGCTCGAGGATCTCCCCCCGAGCATCCACCGTGATCTTCTGCGACAGATCACCCCGCGCCACCGCCGTGGTCACCTGCGCGATGTTGCGCACCTGCGCGGTCAGGTTCCCCGCCAGCTGGTTCACGTTCTCCGTCAGGTCTCGCCAGGTACCCGAGACGTTGGGCACCGCGGCCTGCCCACCGAGCTTGCCCTCGGTACCGACCTCACGTGCCACGCGGGTGACCTCGTCGGCGAAGCTCGACAGCTGGTCCACCATCGTGTTCACCGTCGACTTCAGCTCGAGGATCTCCCCCCGGGCATCGACGGTGATCTTCTGCGACAGGTCACCCGTGGCGACGGCGGTGGCGACCTGGGCGATACCGCGCACCTGCGCGGTGAGGTTGGCCGCCATCAGGTTCACCGCGTCGGTGAGGTTCTTCCAGGTGCCGGCGACGTTGGGCACCGCGGCCTGGCCACCGAGGCGGCCGTCGGTGCCCACCTCCCGCGCCACCCGCGTGACCTCGTCGGCGAACAGCCGCAGGGTGGAGGTGAGAGCGTTGATCGTGTCGGCGAGCTCGGCGACCTCGCCACGGGCGTTCACCGTGATCGTGCGCGACAGGTCGCCCTGGGCGATCGCCGTGGCCGCGGACGATATCGAGCGCACCTGGTTGGTGAGGTTGCTGGCCATCGTGTTGACCGAGTCGGTGAGCGCCCGCCAGGTGCCGGCGACACCCCGCACGTCGGCCTGACCGCCGAGGCGGCCGTCGGTGCCGACCTCCCGCGCCACCCGCGTGACCTCGTCGGCGAAGCTCGAGAGCTGGTCGACCATCGTGTTGACGGTGCGGCCGATCCGCCGGAACTCCCCGCGCAGCGGGCGGCCCTCGATCTCGAGCGCCATGTGCTGGGAGAGATCGCCCTCCGCGACGGCCTCGATCACCCGCGCGATCTCGGCGGTGGGCGCCGCGAGGTCGTCGATCAGCGCGTTGACCGCCTGCACCCCGGTGGCCCACGACCCGTCGTAGGACTCCTCGTTGAGCCGGTCGGACATCCGGCCCTCACGGCCGACCACCCGGCTGATCCGCAGCAGGTCCCGGTTGCGCCGCTCCTGCAGCGCAGCCATCTCGTTGAACTCGTCGACGACCTCACCCGCGAGGCCCTGCCGTCGCGGCAACCGCACCTGGAAGCGGCCGAGCCGAACCTCGTGCAGAGCCTCCGCCAGCTCCGCCAGCAGGCCGCTGTCGTCGGCCGCGGCGGACTCCCCGGTCTCCTGGACCTCGGCGCTCTGGGGCCGTGTGGTGGTCATGACCGCCGTCCTCCCATGCTCGGACCGGCGAACGGGCACCGGCGCGCCCCACGGCACCGGCCGCGGCCGCCGCAGGACCAGACCCTAGTCGATCCTCCCGCGTCGATCCCCCCGCGTCGATCCTCGGCGTCGATCGCTCCGTCGATCCGCTGCGCTAGGGACGGCGGCGCGAGCGCGCGCGAGGCCGACAGTGCACACTGCAGCCGTGCCCGTTCAGCTCGAGCGGCGGACAAGGCTGCCGCCGGACGCCCGATCAGCCGGTCGAGCGCGGCGCATGCTCCAGGAAGCCCTGCGCGATCTCGACCTTCCCACCAGCGAGAACGGCGACGGTGGCGACCTGGTCGACACGGTCGTGCTGCTGGCCAGCGAGCTGTGCGAGAACGCCGTGCTGCACGCCGGCACGGAGTTCGAGGTGGCACTGACCGTCACCGACGACGAGGTCACGGTCGCCGTCACCGACCGGGGGGCCGGACCGCTCGAGCTGCACCTGGCCCAACCCCGGCAGCGCTACGGCCGCGCGGCCAGCCACGGCCGGGGGCTCGCCCTCGTCCAGCGCCTCGCCACGACGTGGGGCACCCGCCACGAGTCCGACGGCCGCCACATCATCTGGTTCTCCGTCAGCCGGGGCAGCGTTCCGGTGGCCCCCGCCATCCCGGCCGCTCCCCCGGACACCGAACGCGTGTGGAGCACCGCCGAGCAGGCCCGCTGGCTACTGCACGTACCGGCCGCGCTGGGCGACCGGCTGGAACCGGTGGAGCTGGTGGCCGAGCTGGTCCGCAGGCTCCGCGAGCTGCTCGACGCCGACTCCGTCGACGTCAAGGTCGACGAGGGTGACGGCACCGGCGCGCGGGAGGTCGCCCGCGACGGTGCCGGGCACGGCGGGGGGCACGCGGTCGAGGTCCGCCTGCCGATGACGGCGCCGCTGCGCGGCGTCCTGCGGGTGGTGCACCGGCTGACCGTGCACCCCGCGGGCGTCGACGCCGACCGCACGCGCGACCTCACCGAGCTGATCGCCGCGCGGATCGCGATGGCCGTCGAGTCCGACTGGCTGCGGGGGGTGGACCAGCGCAGGCGGGCCTGGATGACCTACCTGGCCGAGACCAGCGAGCTGCTCGGCCAGTCCCTGGACGTCGACCTGGCCGTCGCGGTGGTCCCGCAGGTCGTCGTGCCCCGGCTCGGCCGGTGGTGCGCCGTGCACCTCGTGGAGCCCTCCGGCCGGCTCCGGCTGGCCGCGCTCACCCATGCCGACGAGACCAAGCTCCCCGAGCTGCGGTCGGTCCTCGACCCGGACGCCACCCCGGGCCTGCCCGCCGAGCTGCGGGCCCGGTTCGCCGAGCTGGGCCGCGACGGCTCCGCCCCGGTGCGCTTCGCCGTCCCCACCGACGGCATCGCGCTGCCCCTGCGCGCCCGGGGCCGCACCATCGGCACGCTGCTGGTGGGCCGCCCCGACGGGCGCCCGCACAGCCCCGAGGACATCGTGATGGCGGGCGACATCGCCCGCCGCGCGGCGCTGACGATCCACAACGCCCAGAGCACCGGCGCCCACGTCGCCGTGTCGCAGGCACTGCAGCAGGCGCTGCTCCCCCGGGCGCTGCCGGTGGTGCCCGGCGTCGACTTCGCGGCCGAGTACCTCCCGGCGAGCACGGGCAGCGACGTCGGCGGCGACTTCTACGACGTCCTCACCGTCGACCCCTCGCACTGGCTGGTGTCGATCGGCGACGTCTGCGGCAAGGGCGCCCGCGCGGCGGCCCGCACCGGTCTCGTCCGGGACGTCCTGCGGGTGCTCGTGCGGGACGACCGGCCGCTGCCGCGAGCCATCGAGATGCTCAACGAGGTGATGATCGAGGCGGGCGACCCCCTGCAGTTCTGCACGCTCGCCGCGGCGATGGTCAGCAGGCGACGGCCGACCGGGGTCGACCCGTCGGGCCGCAGCGCGCACACCGGCCTGGACGTCGAACTCGTGCTCGCCGGGCACGTCCAGCCGGTGCTGGTGCGGGCCGAGGGCACCGCCGAGCTCATCGGGCAGTTCGGCACGGCGGTCGGGCTGCTTCCCAGCGTCCGCCTGACGTGCACGCCGCACCGCCTCGGCCCCGGCGACACGCTGCTGGTCTACACCGACGGCGTCACCGAACGCCGCCGCGGCCGCGAGCAGTTCGGCGCCGAACGCCTGCTCGAGGTCGCGAAGGGCGTGGCCGGCCGGCCCGCACGGCAGGTCGTCGCGGCCGTCCGGGAGGCCGTGGAGGTCTTCTCCGCCGACCCGCTCGACGACGACGTGGCACTGCTGGCCGTCCGCGCTGCGCTCTGACCGGCGGCAGCAGGCCCCGCCCTGCCGGATATGTCCACTCTTGCCACCCATGGGTTCCGTCGAGGGCCGTCGTCACGCATCCTGGTGGTCGCAACGCAGACGGCGACGACGAACAGACGGTGACGACGAACAGACGGTGACGACGACCGGACGGAGGCGGAGCACTGGACAGCGAGCCCGGCAGGCGCACCGTGCTCCGGGAGCTCCGTTCGTGGCCGACGCTGTTGCTGGTGCTGTTCTGCCTCGGTGTCGGTGTCCCGATCACGGTGGCGCTCACCCCGGCGCAGGACCTCGTCGTCTTCGGGCAGCACATCTCCGTGGGCGCCCGGCCCCCGCAGCTGTCCGTCGCCGGTCCCGCGCAGCTCGTCCAGGTCGGCAACACCGAGCTGGACGTGGACCGGCTGCGCGTCTACGGGCCACTGCGGCCGCAGCTGACCATGGGCCCGGTGCAGCGCAGCGAGGCGGCCGCCGCGGTGTTCGACCCGGCTGAGGGGCCGAAGGCGCGCGACGACGCCGTCTCGGCGGTCACCACGGGGTTCGCCACCTGGTACGTCCTCGGCGGGCTCGGGCTGGTCGCCTTCACGCTCGCGGCCGCCGCGGGCGCGGCGGGCCTGCGGACACTCGTCGTCCTGCGCCGGCAGGGCCGCGAGACCGGCGGCCACGCTCCGCTGCACGAGATCGTGGCCTACTGCGTGCGCGCCGCCCGCCGGATGACCGCGATCGCGGTGGTCGCCTCCGTGGTGGCCTGGGGTGTCTCCGGGGTGCTCGCCTACGCCGGCGCGGCACAGGGGCTGCGCGGGGTCTCCTCCCTCGCCCAGCTGGTGGGCGCCTACCACCTCAGCCCCGACCCGGTCGGGCCCCTGGTCAGCGGCTACGAGGGCGCGGTGATCGGCGACTCGCGGGCCGTCCGCGTCGGCGGACCGCCGCTGCCCGGCGGTACCCCCGACGACGTCGCCTGCGAACGCAGCACCGACTCGCTCGCCGCCGAGGTCGGCCACCTGGCCTCGGCGAACGTGCTGAACCTCGCCTGCCCGAGCGCCACCGTCACCACGGGGCTGCGCGGGCCGCAGGAACGTGGTGACCGGCTCGTCCCCGCCCAGATCGGCGTGCTCAAGCAGGTGCTCGACCTGCGCTTCGTCGTGGTCGCCATCGGGCCCAACGACGTGGGCTGGACCGACTTCCTGCGCTACTGCTACGGCGTGCCCGACTGCGGGGACCAGCTCACCCAGGGCGAGTTCGACTATCGGATGGCGGCGTTCGACCGCGTGTACGGCGACCTGCTCGTCGACCTCAACGACCTGCCCGGCCACCCGCAGGTCATCGTGCTGACCTCCTACGGGGCGTTCCCGCCGGACGCCGACTGCGCCGACACCCGCGCTGCGGGCTACCCGGGTCTGGACGCGGCCAAGATCGAGCTGCTGACCACCCGCAACGACCAGCTCAACGCGGTGCTCAGCGCCGGAGCGGAGAAGTACGGTTTCGCGGTGGCCCGCCCCGAGCTCGGGCTGCTGTGCGAGGACGGGACCGACGGGCTGGGGCCGGACCTGCAGGGCATGGCCGACCCCTTCCCGTTCCACCCCACGGGGATCGGGTCGCTCCGGATGGCGTCGTCGGTGGTGCGGCTGATCGAGCCGGCCGCGGTGCGCTGAGCTACTCGCGGGTCGGGTCCTCGGTCACCGCGGCCAGCGCATCGACGATGCCGCGCCCGTAGTGCCCGTTGGCCTTCGCGTCGCCGGTGCACGGAGCGTCGAACTCCGGGGACCTGCCCTCCCGCACGTAGGAGACGACCGGCGCGGGGCAGGGCGTGGGGGTGGCCGAGCGCAGCAGCACGCGCTCCACCTCGTCGGGTGGCATCGTCAGGGTCCCCGGGTGCAGGGGGTCCGGGGTGCCGAACGCGCTCACCACGAGCGCGGCGACCCCGCTGACCTGTGGCGAGGCCATCGACGTTCCCTGCAGGTAGGCGTAGTAGCCGCAGCCCCCCGGCCCGCACGACCGGAGCACCCCGCCCGCGGTGCCCACGGGGGTGACCGCGCCTGCCGCGTCGACCGCGCCCTTGGCGACCAGTGCGCTGCGCGGGTACGTGGACAGCACCAGGTTCTCGACGCGCTGGAAGTCCGGGGTACCGAACCCGTCCTGGAGCCAGCCGCCCGGCGCGGCCAGTGCGGTCTGCTCCAGGCCGTAGTTCGAGTAGTCCGCCTTCACCCCCGACGGACCGACGGCCGACACCCCGAGCACGTGCGGGCCCTCCACCGGCAGGCTGAGGCAGGTGGCGTTGTCGATCGTGCGCGGGTACGCGGCGGCGGCCGGGTAGTCGGGGCTGGAGCGGTCGGCGCGCGGCGTGCCGAGGTCCTCGTGGTTGTTGCCGAGCGACCCCACCAGCGTGACGCCCCTGGCGTGCGCGTACTCCAGCGCCCGGCCGACCGCCTCGACCGTGGTGCGCTGCTCGATCCGGGCCTCGGGCGGGTCGGCGGGGTTGTCGAGGCAGTTGTAGAGCCACGGGTCGACGTAGAACGACATGTTGATCACGTCGAGGCCCACGTCGGCGCCGTAGGTCAGCGCGTCGACCACGGGCTGCAGGAACAGCAGGCCGGCGTCCTGCCCACCGCGGATGTTCACCAGGCGCACCCCCGGCGCGACCCCGGACAGGCCCGCCCCGTCGGCCGCGGCGGCCACGATCCCCGCCACATGGGTCCCGTGGCCCGAGTCGTCGTGGCCGACCGGGTCGACGCATCCCGCGAACTCGCACGGGCCGTCCAGGTCGGCGCCCGTCGAGTCCTGAGGGACGTCGGTGACGAAGTTGCGCGACAGCTCCGCGTCGAAGTTCGGGGCGATGTCGGGGTGGGTGGCGTCGATCCCGCTGTCGAGGACGCCCACCTGCACCCGCCGGTCCCCCGGCTCGACCGAGCGGGCCGCGGCCGCCTCGATCATCGTGTGGCCCCACAGCTTCGTGTCCAGCGGGTCGAGCCCCGACGGCCCCTCTTCCTGGGCAGGACCTTCCTGGGCAGGCGCGGGAACCCCGGCGAGCTCGGGTGCCACGCCGGGCACCGCGACGGTCGAACCGACCGGCCGGGCGCGAGCCGCCCCGAACACCGCGTCGGCTGCCGTGACCCGCTCCACGAACCCCGTGGCAGGCGCCTGGGCCACCAGGGCTCCGACGGCGGCGTTCTCCCGCGTCACCTGCCCGCCCGCCGCCCGGACCGCCGCCTCGCCCGCCGCGCGGACGGCGGCGTCGCCGGTGCTCGTGAGCAGGACGGTGTACTCGACCGACCCGGCGGCCCCGGCCCTCACGGGCGCGGCCTCCACCGGAGCGACGGCGGCCACCGGAGCGAACGTGGCCACCGCGGCGCAGACGAGGAGGACGCCGACGCCCAGCACGCGCAGGTTCTTCACACCGATCTCCCGGAGCCACCGCCCCCGGAGCAGGACGAGTGCCGACGACCCTAGGCCATCCGGACGCCCCGTCCCATCCTCGGCGGGAACGCCGGTCGGGGGAACGCCGGACGGGGCTCGGCCCGGCACACTGGCCGCGTGGCCTCGTGGGTGCTGCACGTCGATCTCGACCAGTTCATCGCCGCGGTCGAGATCCTGCGCCGTCCCGAGCTCGCCGGGCTGCCCGTGGTGGTCGGGGGGAAGGGCGATCCGACGCAGCGCGCGGTGGTCGCCACGGCGTCGTACGAGGCCCGCGCGCACGGGGTGCGTTCCGGCCTCCCCCTGCGCACGGCGGCGAAGCGCTGCCCGGACGCCGTGTTCCTGCCCGCCGACAACCCCCACTACGAGGAGGTGTCCGAGGAGGTCATGGCGACGCTGCGCGGGTTCCCCGACGTGGTGGTCGAGGTGATGGGCTGGGACGAGGCGTTCGTCGGCGCGCAGACCGACCAGCCCGAGGCGCTCGCCCGGGGGATCCGGGCGGCGGTGCTGGCGCGGACCCGCCTGTCGTGCTCCGTCGGGATCGGCGACAACATGCTGCGCGCCAAGCTCGCCACTGAGTTCGCGAAGCCCGGCGCGGGCGACGGGGTGTTCCGGCTGACCGCGTCGAACTGGGAGGAGGTCATGGCCCACCGGCCGACCAGCGCGCTGTGGGGCATCGGCACCAAGACCGCCCGCAAGCTGGCCGACCGCGGCATCCACACCGTCGCGGAGCTCGCCGCCGCCGACCCGGCCGCTCTCGCCGCCGATCTCGGTCCCGCCCTCGGACCCTGGTACGTGCAGCTCGGGCGCGGGATCGGGCGAGCCACGGTGGAGGGAACGCCGTGGGTGCCGCGCTCACGCAGCCACGAGACGACCTTCCAGGAGAACCTCACCGGCTGGGACGATGTCCGCGCCGAGGTCGCCACGCTGGCCCGGCGCGTGGCCACCGACATCGGCGACGAGGGCCGCCCGGCCGCGCGCGTGGCCGTCAAGGTGCGGTTCGCGCCCTTCTCCACCTACACCCGCAGCGCCACCCTCGATGCGCCCACGCAGGAGCCCGAGGTCCTCGTGGCCGCCGCGCTCGACGTGCTCGAGAAGTTCACGTCCCGGCGTCCGGTGCGGCTGCTCGGGGTGCGGGCGGAGTTCCCCCGGGAGTGACCCGGCCCTCCTGGGCCGCCGCCTTCAGCCAGGTCACGGCCTCCTCGACGGTGACCACCGCGGGCACGTCCGGGGCGGGCGGGCGGTCGAGCAGCACGACGGGCACGCCCAGCTCCCGCGCGGCGACCAGCTTGGCCGCGGTCATCTCGCCGCCGCTGTCGCGGGTGACCAGCACGTCGATGCGGTGCTCGCGCAGCAGCTCGCGTTCGGAGTCGGCGGTGAACGGCCCCCGGCCGAGCACCACGTGGCACCGGGCCGGCAGGGGCGGCAGCGGCGGGTCGACGCAGCGGAGCAGGAACCAGAGCCGGTCGAGCGCGGCGAACGCGGCGAGATCGCCGTGTCCCGTGGTCAGGAAGACCCGCTCCCCCAGTGCGGGCAGCAGCGCGGCGGCAGCCGCGGCGTCGGGGACCCGGTGCCAGCGGTCCCCCGGTCCCGCGGTCCAGCCCGGGCGACGCAAGCTGAGCAGCGGCACACCGGTGGCGGTGGTGGCCGCCACGGCGTTGGCGGACATCCCGGCGGCGAAGGGATGGGTGGCGTCGACGACGGCGTCGGTCCCGTTGCTGCGCAGCCACGCCACCAGACCGTCGACGCCGCCGAACCCGCCGATCCGCACGTCGCCCGGCGGGAGCGCGGGCACCGCCACGCGCCCGGCCAACGAGGAGGTGACCGTGAACCCGGGGCGCCCGTGCAGGGCGGCGACGAGCCGGCGGGCCTGCCCGGTGCCGCCGAGCACGAGCACCTTCACCGGTCCCGCCGCCGCAGGAGGTAGGTGTCCATGATCCAGCCCTTGCGCTCGCGCCACTCGGCCCGGATCCGCACGATCTCCGCCTTGACCTCCTGCAGGTCGCCGTGCACGAGCACCTCGTCCGCCGTGCCGACGTAGGCGCCCCAGTAGATGTCGAGGTCGGTGTCGGGCAGCGCGGCGAAGGCGTTGCGCGCGTCGAGCATGACGACGACGTCGTCCATGCCGGCGGGCAGTCCCTCGTCGGCCAGCCTGCGCCCGGTGGTGACCGCGAACGGCCTGCCGACCCGGTTGAGGATCACCCGGTGGCGCGCCGCGAGCGCCTGCACGCTGCTGATCCCGGGGATCGACTCCACCGCGAACGCGACGGCGCCCCGCCCGGCGATCCGGTCGAGGATGCGCAGCGTGCCGTCGTAGATCGCGGGGTCACCCCACACGAGGAAGGCACCGCAGCCGTCGGCGTCGAGCTCGTCGGTGATCATCCGCTCGTAGATCGACTCGCGCCGGTCCTGCCAGTCGACGACGGCCGACTCGTACCGGCCCGGCGCCGCGGCCCGGTCGCGGTGCGGGTCGCCCGCCGCCACCACCCGGTGCGGCCGCGTGACGTGGCGCTCCAGGAGCTCGGAGCGCAGCCGCGCCAGGTCGTCCTTGTCGTCGCCCTTGTCGATGGTGAAGAAGACGTCGACCCGGTTCATCGCCGCCACCGCCTGCAGCGTGAGGTGCTCGGGATCGCCCGCGCCGATACCGATGACGTAGACCGTGCGCACGTCTGGACGCTAACCCGGATCCGGCGCGTCCGGCGGCGGGACGTCGGCCACGCGCATCACGAGCGCAGCGGGCACCACCCGGATCTCCAGCCGGGTCGCGTCGCCGATCGGGTCGCCGTCGAGCTGGGACGGCTGCGGGTCCTCGGCCTCGATGACGATCGAGCGCGCCTGCCAGTGCTCCACCCGCGAGCTGCCGTCGCCCCGCCTGCTGATCACGCGGCCGGCGACCGCGATCCAGCCGGCGAGGCCCTTCGGGGCGATGTTCACGACGTCGAGCACGCCGTCGTCGACGGTGGCCCTCGGCATCAGCACCAGACCGCCGAGCAGGGTGCCGCTGTTGCCCACGAGGACGGTGCGGGTGCGGCGACGCAGTGGTGGCCCGTCGTCGAGGGTCAGGGTGACGCGGGTGCGGCGGCCGCGCATCGCCCGCAGCCCGGAGATCACGTAGGCGAGCGGGCCGACCCGCACCTTCAACGCCTCCGGGGTGCTCTCCATGATCGCGGCGTCGAACCCGGTGCCCGCCATCACCAGGAAGACGTGCTCCTCGTCGCCGCCGTCGACCCGGACGCGCCCGACGTCGATCTTCCGGTCGTCACCGGTGAGGGCCACGCGGGCGGCCACGGCCACGTTGTCCGGGGTGCCGAGGGTGCGGGCGAGCAGGTTGCCGGTGCCGGCCGGGACCAGGCCCATCGCCACCCCGGTGCCGGCGAGGGCCTCCGCCACCGCCCGCACGGTGCCGTCGCCACCGCAGGCGAGCACGACGTCGGCCCCGCGCTCGACCGCGAGGCGGGCCTGGCCGGTGCCGGGATCCTCGACGGTGGTCTCCAGCCACAGCGGCGCGGCCCAGCCCAGGCCGGCACAGACCGACTCGATCCGCCTGCGCGTGCCGGGCTCGATCCTGATCGGGTTGGCCACCACGGCGGGCAGCGGCCGGTCCTCCGGCTCCGCGGTCAGGGAGGCGGGGTCGGCGCCCGCGGGGCGCCCCCTGACGAGCACGGCCACCAGCAGGCCCAGCACCGGCAGCGCGGCCAGCACGAGGACCCACCAGTCGCCGGACACGAGCGAACAATAAGCGTCCGGCCGCCGGTCGTTGCCCTCAGGCCGGGACGAGCCCCCGCGGCTCGGCATAGGGCAGGCCGAGGTCGTGGGCCACCTCGAGACTGGTGAGCGCCCCGTCGTGGGTGGACAGGCCGGCGGCCAGTGCGGGATCGGCGTCGAGCGCCTCGACCCAGCCGAGGTTCGCCAGCTGCAGCACGTACGGCAGCGTGGCGTTGGTCAGCGCGTACGTCGAGGTGTGCGGCACGGCGCCGGGCATGTTCGCCACGCAGTAGAACACCGAGTCGTGCACCCGGTAGGTCGGGTCGTCGTGCGTGGTGGGCCGGGAGTCCTCGAAGCAGCCGCCCTGGTCGATGGCGATGTCGACGAGCACGGAGCCCGGCTTCATCCGCCGCACGAGGTCGTTGCTCACCAGCCGCGGCGCCCGGGCACCCGGCACGAGCACGGCGCCGATCACGAGATCGGCCGCGAGACACGCCTTCTCGAGCTCGTGCGCGTTGGAGACGATCGTCCGCACGCGGCCCGCGTAGCGGTCGTCGAGCCGGCGGAGCTTGGTGACGTCGAGGTCGAGCACGGTCACGTCGGCACCGAGCCCGACGGCCATGGCCACCGCGTTCTGCCCGGAGACGCCGGCTCCGATCACCACGACGTCGGCCGGACGGACCCCGGGGACCCCGCCGAGCAGCACGCCACGCCCGCCCGCGGCACGCATCAGCGCGCTCGCCCCGGCCTGCGGCGCGAGCCGGCCGGCCACCTCGCTCATCGGCGCGAGCAACGGCAGCGTGCCGTCGGGAAGCCGGACGGTCTCGTACGCGATCGCCGTGGTGCCGGACCGGAGCAGCGCCTGGGTGCACGGCAGGGACGCGGCGAGGTGGAGGTAGGTGAACAGCACCTGGCCGCGCCGCAGCCGGTGGTACTCCTGTTCGATCGGCTCCTTCACCTTCAGCAGCAGGTCGGCGTCGTCCCACACCTCGTCAGCGGTGGGGACGATGCGGGCCCCGGCCGCCTCGAAGTCGGCGTCGGTGATCGAGCTGCCGAGGCCGGCGCCGCGTTCGACGAGCACGTGGTGCCCGGAGCGGGTGAGCTCGTGCGCCCCGGCCGGGGTCAGCGCGACGCGGTACTCGTGGTTCTTGACCTCGCGGGGCACACCGATTCTCATCCTTCGAGAATGAAGATGACGCTGAAAACGTGCAAGAGTTCGGCAGAAGATTCGATATTCTGCCGTCATGCCAATGTCTCCTGCGGGAGCAGTCCCTCTGCGGCCCGCCCCGCCGCAGGATGTTCGGCCCCTCGACAGCACCGATCTCGCGATCCTCCGCGTCCTCGGCAGCGATGCCCGCGTCTCCAACAAGGAGCTGGCCGAGCGGGTCGGCGTGGCCCAGTCCACCTGCCTGGCCAGGGTGCGCGCGCTGCGGGAGACCGGGGTGATCCGCGGGTACTACGCCGACATCGACCCCCGGGCGCTGGGCCACGACCTCCAGGCGATGATCGCGATCCGCCTGCAGCCCCACGCCCGCGCGGCCATGGGTGATCTGGTCACCGTGCTCAGCGGGCGCCACGAGGTGCTCGACGTCTACTTCGTCGCCGGGGCCAACGACTTCCTCGTGCACGTCGCCACGGCGAGCACCGACGAGCTCCGCCGGTTCGTCGCCGACCACCTCAACCGCAACCCTGCCATCGCCGGCACCGAGACCAGCCTGATCTTCGAGCACACCCGGGCGGCCGGGCGGCGCGGCGTCCTGCCCGAACCGTCGTGACCTAGGCGAGGAACGCCCGGAGCGCGGCGAGGAGCCGGTCGACGTCGTCGTCGTCGAGGTACGGGGCAAGGCCGATCCGCAGCGCGCCCCCGTCGCCGAGGCCGAGCCAGCGCGACGCCTCGATCGCGTAGAACGAGCTGGCGGGCGCGTTCACCCCGCGTTCGGCGAGGAACTCGTACGCCGCGGCGGGCTCCCGGTCGGCGAAGCCGACCAGCAACGTCGGGGTGCGGTGGGCCGCCCGGGAGTACACCGTGACGCCGGGCAGCCCGGCCAGGCCGGCCTCGATGCGCTCGCGCAGCCGGTCCTCGTGCCCGGCGACCGCCCCCATGGCCGCCACCAGCCGGTCGCGCCGGCTCGCCGCCGCGAGCGTCGAGGGCCCCAGTGAGGCGAGGAAGTCGACGGCCGCGGTGGTGCCGGCGAGCAGTTCGTAGGGCAGGGTGCCGAGTTCGAACCGCTCCGGGACGGCGTCGGAGGAGGGCAGCAGCTTCTGCGGGTGCAGGTCGGCGAGTAGCGCGGGCGCCGCGGCGAGCACGCCGCAGTGCGGACCGAGGAACTTGTACGGGGAGCAGGCGTAGAAGTCGGCGCCCAGCGCCTCGAGATGCACGGCGGCGTGCGCGGTGAAGTGCACCCCGTCCACGTAGGCGAGGGCGCCGGCCTCGTGGACGAGGTCGGTGATGGCCCGCACCGGCGGGCAGGTCCCGATCAGGTTCGACGCCGCGGTCACGGCCACGAGGCGGGTGCGCGGGGAGAGCACGGCGGCGATGTCGTCGGCCGTCAGCTCGCCCGTCGCGGGGTCGAAGGCGGCCCAGCGCACGACGGCACCCACCGCTTCCGCCGCCTGCACCCAGGGCCGGATGTTGGCGTCGTGGTCGAGCCGGGTGACCACGACCTCGTCACCCGGCCGCCAGGTGGTGGCGACGGTGCGGGCCATGTCGAAGGTGAGCTGGGTCATGCTGCGGCCGAACACGATCCCCGCCGGATCGGCACCGAGCAGGTCGGCCATCGCGCGGCGCGCCCCGGTCACGATGTCGTCGGCCGTCCGCTCCGCGGCCGTGACCCGGCCCCGGTTGGCCAGCGGGGAGACCATCGTGCTCGCCACGGCGTCGGCGACCACGTCGGGCACCTGGGATCCACCGGGTCCGTCGAAGTGGGAGAACCCGGCCTTCAACGCGGGGAAGTGGTCACGGACGGCGCGGACGTCGTAGGGCATACGGGCACCCTGTCATGGTCACGTGCCCGTCGGCAGCCGACCTGTGAGGCAGCCGCCCCGATCAGGGCCGCCGCTTCACCAGGCGTCCAGCTCCTCGCCGGGTGCGCGGTGGCGGCCCTGGTTCAGCCCGCGCTGGTAGGTGCTGAGGCGGTCGCGCACCCGGTCGGGCACCCGCTCGCCCACGGGATTGGGCTCCTGCGCGCGCGGCGGCGGCACGAGCTGGCCGCCGGGGCGGCGCCGGGGCAGTCCGCTCGACGTGGTGGTGGCCGCCGGCTCCGGCTGGGCGGCGCGGGCGGCGGCCTCGCGCCACTCGGTGTCGTTCGGCGACTCCCAGTCGATCGGAGCGGCACCGTCCGCCGTGCCGCCCGCCCCGCCGTCGGCGTCGGGGTCGCGGAACCACGCCGAGGCGATGGCCTCGAAGATCGGGGTGGCGTAGCGGTCGTCGATCGGCTCCAGCGGCAGGTCCAGCAGCGGGCCGAACAGCTCGTCGACCTGGGAGGACGCCGATGGTGAGTAGGCGGGCGCCGGCGGGTCGCCGAACAGTGAGTTCTCCACCTGCCCCGCACCGTTGGTGCCCGACCCGTTGGTCGACGGGGCCGAACCGTTGCCGGGCGGCTCGACTGCGCTGCCCCCGTAGAAGGCGTCGTACTGGAAGCCGTTGCCCGAGGAGAACGGGTCGTGCTCGCGGCGCGGCAGCGCGGTGCCGAGCGAGAACGGGTCGTCGTCGCGCACCGCCCCGCCCGGCGCGAAGGGGTCGTTCTCCCGGCGCGGCAGCCCGGTTCCGAGCGAGAACGGGTCGTCGTCACGCCGCAGCGGCTTGCTCTCCAGCGAGAACGGGTCGTCGTCACGGCGGAGCGAGCCGTTCCCCGTCGAGAACACGTCGTCCTCCCCGCGTACCGAGCCGTTGTTGTCCGACGAGAACGGGTCCCGATCGCGCAGCGGGTTGCTGTCGCGCAGCGGGTCCCGTTCGCGCAGCGGGTCGTCGTCGCGCAGCGGGTCGTTCAGCAGCGGGAACAGGCCCTTGCCGCTCCGCGTGGGCAGAAGCGGATCGCCCTCGGGGCGCAGGGGGTCGTCGTTCCGCCGCAGGGGGTCGTTCACCAACGGGAACGACCCGGTGCCGTTCCTGGTGGGCAGCAGCGGATCCTCTGCCGCCGGACGGGGCTCGTCGAGCGTGACGGCGGACGGCGGGCAGTGCACGCTGGCCACCGGCCCGGACCCAGCGTGCGGGGCGCCGGCCAGTGGACGGCTCAGAGTGATGCCGTACCGCGAACGGTCGGCGATCTGCTCGGCGACCACGGCCACCCGGCGACCGTCGGAGCCGTTCGCGTCGTCGAAGCCCGATGCGTCGCGGCGCGTCCCGCCCTCGACGGCCACGTCGACGACGATCCCCCTGGCCTCCACCCGGCTCGCGACGTCGAGACGCGCTCCCGGGTAGACGGCGGTGGCGTCGTCGACGAGCTCGGCCAGGACGTGCAGGAACTCCGCGGCCGCCCCGGCCGCGACGGTGGCCGACGGCGCGGGCCGGACCTCGACGCGGGCCGGCTCCTCGGCGGCCGCGGCGGCGTCGGCCAGGAGGTCGGACAGCCGCCGGGACACGGTGCCGTGCGCCCCCGGCTCCTGGCCGGCCAGCACGAGGATGCTCTCGGTGTCGCGGCGCATCCGGCGGCCGGACTCGAGCAGCTCGGGGAACCCGGGAGGCTCGGGGTAGGGCTGCTCCACCCGCAGGCGCTCCAGCAGCCACAGGTGTCGGTCGAGGCGGGCCTGCAAGCGGCGGGCCACACCGACGGCGGCGTCGTCCCCCGTCGGGCGGCGCGGAGGGTCGTCCCACCTGTCGGCCCATGCAGCAGACCCCTGGCGTCCGACGTTCACCGAGTCGCCCTCGGAAGCGAACATCCTGTCGCCCACCAATCGGTCCTCTCGAACGGGTCGATGCGCCGCTCCCTCCCAGGAAGCCGCGAGTGGGTCTGTCACGGCGAGGCGACGCGGAGTGGCTTTCACTGGCGTGGCACGTTACATCTCGCTGCTCCACACGGCGGCACGGTCATGGAGAGTGCGCTCAGGACACGGCTGCATGCGGCGGGCGGCCCGGGACGTTTCACCCTTCCCGGAACGTCCTGCACGGTAGCCCAGTGCGGCCGAACGGACGACGGCGCGGGGACGAGCGGTGCGCTTCGTGCGATCAGGTGGATCACGGCCTCGGGCGATGAGTTTCGGACGTGCCGCGGGTCTCCTGTGCGTGCGCCACGAGGGTGGCGCGGAGTGGAGGAGTCCGGTGACGGGAGTACGGGTTCTGGTGGGCACGCGCAAGGGCGCGTTCGTGCTGAGCTCCGACGGCAAGCGGGAGCGCTGGGACGTCAGCGGGCCGCATTTCGCGGGCTGGGAGGTCTACCACGTGGCGGCGTCGCCCGCCGACCCCGACCGCGTCTACGCGGCGCCGTCCGGCGGCTGGTTCGGCCAGCTCCTGCAGCGGTCCGACGACGGCGGCGCCACTTGGACGCCGGTCGGCAACGAGTTCCGCTACGAGGGCGTACCCGGCACCCACCAGTGGTACGACGGCACGCCGCATCCGTGGGAGTTCGCGCGGGTCTGGCATCTGGAGCCCGCCCCGGGCGACCCCGACACCCTCTACGCGGGGGTCGAGGACGCCGCCCTGTTCCGCTCCTCCGACGGCGGGGGCACCTGGCAGGAGCTGCCCGGGCTGCGCGAGCACGGCTCGGGCCCGCTGTGGCAGCCGGGGGCAGGCGGCATGTGTCTGCACACGATCGTGCTGGACCCCCGGGACCCGTCCCGGATGCACATCGCCATCTCGGCGGCCGGGGTGTTCCGCACCGACGACGGCGGCAAGACGTGGAAGGCCACCAACCGCGGCCTGCGGTCCGAGGGCATCCCCGACCCCGACGCGGAGGTGGGCCACTGCGTGCACAACCTCGCGATGCACCCGGCCCGGCCGGATGTGCTGTACATGCAGAAGCACTGGGACGTCATGCGCACCGACGACGCAGGCGAGAACTGGCACGACATCGGCGGCAACCTGCCCACCGACTTCGGGTTCCCGATCTCCGTGCACGCGCACGAGCCGGAGACGGTCTACGTCGTGCCGATCACGAGCGACTCCCACCACTTCCCGCCGGAGGGGAAGCTGCGCGTGTACCGCAGCCGCACCGGCGGCAACGAGTGGGAACCGCTCACCGCCGGGCTCCCGCAGGAGCACTGCTACGTCAACGTGCTGCGGGACGCGATGGCCGTCGACTCCCTCGAGGACTGCGGCGTGTACTTCGGCACCACCGGGGGCCAGGTGTACGCCTCCCCGGACGCAGGCGACACCTGGGCGCCCATCGTGCGCGACCTGCCCGCGGTGCTGTCGGTGGAGGTGCAGACGCTGCCATGACCGACTCGCCGACCGGCCCGCCGAGCGGGGTGACCGCCACGGTCCGGATCAAGCTGCCCGCCCATCTGCGCAAGCTGGCCCAGATCGGCGGCGAGATCACCGTCGACGTCACCGGGCCCGCCACCCAGCGCACGGTGCTGGACGCACTGGAGCGCAGCTACCCCGTCCTGCGCGGCACGATCCGCGATCACGGCACGCTGCGCCGCCGAGCGTTCGTGCGGTACTTCGCCTGCGAGCAGGACCTGTCCCACGCCTCGCCCGACGACCCGCTGCCGGAACCGGTGACGAGAGGCGCCGAGCCGCTGCTGATCGTCGGCGCGATGGCGGGTGGCTGAGCCCGCCCCCGGTCATTCGAAGCGGGACGGGTCGCCGGCGCCCCGGCGCACGATCTCCGGTTCGGGGCCGGAGTAGTCCACCACCGTCGTCGGCTCGGTGCCGCAGTCGCCCGAGTCGAGCACGGCGTCCAGCGCGTTGTCGAGCCGCTCCTTGATCTCCCAGCCCTGGGTGAGCGGTTCGGGCTCGTCGGGCAGCAGGAGGGTGGACGACAGCAGCGGCTCCCCCAGCTCGGCGAGCAACGCCTGCGCCACGACGTGCTGGGGGATCCGCACCCCGACGGTCTTCTTCTTCGCGTGCAGCAACCTGCGCGGCACCTCCTTGGTGGCCGGCAGGATGAAGGTGTAGCTGCCCGGGGTGGCCGCCTTGATCGTGCGGAACACGGTGTTGGAGACCTGCACGAACTGTCCGAGCTGAGCGAAGTCGCGGCACACGAGCGTGAAGTGGTGCCTGTCGTCGAGGTGGCGGATCTCCCTGATCCGCTCCAGCCCCTCCCGGTCCCCGATCTGGCAGCCCAGCGCGAAGCAGGAGTCGGTGGGATAGGCGATCAGCCCGCCTGCGCGGACGATCTCGACGACCTGGCCGATCGCGCGTCGCTGGGGATCAACCGGGTGCACATCGAAGTACCGCGCCATGGCCAGAGCTTAGGAGTTCCACGGAGTCGCGCAGCGCCGCGACGCGGCCGGGGCCGACCGGGTGTCACTCCACGGGCCGGCCGACCTGCTGTCGCGGCGATCACCCGACCGGGCGACATCGCCAGCTTGCACCCCAGGAAATCTCTACTTATGATTGCAGTTATCCAGAGCGCCTGCCGAGCACCTCGGAGGTCGCTCCGGTGCATCGCCCGATGTCCGTCACGAGAGGAGCAGATCTGCGATGCTCATGCGTACCGACCCCTTCCGCGATCTCGACCGCCTCACCCAGCAGGTCTTCGGCAACGTCACCGGCACCTGGAGCCGCCCCACGGCCATGCCGATGGACGCCTACCGCGTCGGCGACGAGTTCGTGGTCGCCTTCGACCTGCCCGGCGTGTCCCCCGACGCCATCGACCTGGACGTCGAGCGCAATGTCCTCACGGTCCGTGCCGAACGCCGGCCGAGCGTTCCCGGCGACGACGTCCAGATGCAGGTGGCCGAGCGCCCACTGGGCGCCTTCTCCCGCCAGCTCTTCCTCGGGGACGGGCTCGACACCGAGCACATCCACGCGAGCTACGAGGCGGGCGTGCTGACCCTGCGCATCCCCGTGGCCGAGCGGGCCAAGCCACGCAAGATCGCGGTCACCGGCGCCGACGAGCAGCCGAAGCAGATCGACGCCTGAGCACCTGAACGAGCTGACCCGCCGTACGGAGGAGGTGGTCGATCGAGCGCCGCGAGAGATCCCCAGTGGACAGAGACACCCCGTGGACGGTGCCCCGCCGGCTCGCTTCCGGCGGGGCACCGTGGCGTTCTCGTCAGTGCGGCCTCGTCAGTGCTGCGGCGGTCCGGTGCTCGCCCGGAGCACGAGGGAGGTCGAGAGCTCCACCCGCACGGCGTCGACCGGTTCCCTCCTGCGCAGCCGGAGAAGCAGGCGGACGGCCTCCGCCGCCATCTCCCGCACCGGCTGGTGCACGGTGGTGAGGCCGGGAGCCAGCCACTGCGCCTCGGGCAGGTCGTCGAACCCGACCACGCTCAGGTCTTCCGGGATCCGCAGCCCCTTCGCCGCCGCCGCCTCGTACACCCCACTGGCCATCCGGTCGGAGCAGGCGAAGATCGCCGTCGGCGGCTCCCGCAGCGCCAGCAGCGCGTCGGCCTGAGCCCGGCCGCCCGCCCGGGTCCAGTCCGCATGGCGCACCCACGACGCCCGCGCCCGGACACCTGCCGCCGTGAGCGCGGAGCGGTAGCCGTCGAGCCGGGCCCGGCTGTTGAGCTGGTCGGGCCGCCCGCCGATGGCCCCGATGCGCTCGTGCCCGAGCGCCAGCAGGTGCTCGACCGCGGACCGGCCGCCGGCCCAGTTCGTGGTGCCGACGGTCGGTAGCTGTTGCGCGGGCTCGACGCCGGGGTCGAGGACCACGAGCGTCATCCCTTCCACCGCCGACCGGTCCCGCTGCGCGGGGGTCGGGTCGACCAGCGCGAGCACGGCCCCGGTCGAGCCCCGCGCGAGCAACCGCTCCACCCAGTCCCGCCCGGACGGACCGCGCGCCGACATCACGACGACGTCGCACCCCGCCTCCGCCGCCGCCCGGTCGACGCCGCCGAGCACGCGGGTGGCCCATGACCCCTCGACCCCGTCCATGACCAGCCCGAGCAGGTCCGGCGGCGGGGCCGGCTCCGCGCCCGCGGCGTCCGGGACCGGGAGGACGGCGCGGCGCCGCTCGTAGCCCGCGGCCGCCAGCAGGTCCAGCACCCGCGCCCTGGTCCCGGGCGAGACGTCGCTACGGCCGTTGAGCACCTTGGACACCGTGGGCACGGTGACACCTGCGACCGCCGCGATCTGCGCGAGCGTGGTTCGCGTCATGCCGCACCGTGCCCCACTGCACGAAGTTGCGCAACTTTGACGACTGTTGATGAACGGTTGACCTGCGACACGCCACTTTGTGACACTGGTGATCAGTGGATACCAACGCGAAGTTGCGAAAGTCGACTGCCCTCGTCGTCCGGGGTGGCTGGGAGGGCCACTGCCCCGTCGAGACGACCGACAGCTTCCTCCCGTTCCTGAAGGACTCCGGCTACGAGACGGTCACCACCGACAGCCTCGACGTCTACCTCGATGCCGACCTGCTGGCCCGCACCGACCTGATCCTCCAGTGCTGGACCATGGGGACGATCACCAAGGACCAGCTCGCCGGGCTGCGCGGCGCCGTCGAGAGCGGTACGGGCCTCGCCGGGTGGCACGGCGGGATCGCCGATGCGTTCCGCAGCTCCAGCGACTACCTGCACATGGTCGGCGGCCAGTTCGCCTGCCACCCGCGCGACTTCGTCGACCACACCCTCGACGTGGTGCCCGAGCGGGCCGACCATCCGATCGTCGCCGGGATCTCCAGCGTCACGCTGCACACCGAGCAGTACTGGGTGCTGTCGGACAGCCGCAACGACGTCCTGGCCACCACCACCGTGCCAGCGCTGCCCGGCGACCCGTGGAGTGAGCCCGTGGTCTCCCCCGCGGTGTGGACCCGGACGTGGGGCGCGGGGCGGATCTTCGTCTGCACCGTCGGCCACAAGCAGGAGGACCTCGACGTGCCCGAGATCCGCACGGTCATCGAACGGGGGCTGACATGGGCGAGCCGCTGAGGATCGGCGTCGTCGGGCTCGGCAAGATCAGCGGGGCGTACCTGTCCACGCTCGGACACCTCCCCGGCGTGCAGGTCACCGCCCTGGCCGACCTCGACCCGGCCAGGGCGGCCGTCGCCGTGCAGCACGCGCCGGGGGCCCGCGCCTGCGGCGTGGACGAACTGCTCACCGCCGACGACGTCGACCTCGTGCTGAACCTGACGATCCCGGCGGCGCACGCCGAGGTGGCCACCACGGCGCTACGGGCGGGCAAGCACGTCTACGGGGAGAAGCCGTTCGCGCTCGACCTCGCCCAGGCCCGCGCCGTGCTGGCCGCCGCCGACGGCCTGCGCGTCGGCTGCGCACCCGACACCGTGCTCGGCACCGGCGTGCAGACCGCGCGCAAGGCCGTCGCCGACGGGCTGATCGGCGTCCCCACGGCGGCCAACGCCACCTTCACCTCGCCAGGGCACGAGTCGTGGCATCCCGACCCGGAGTTCTACTACCGGCCCGGGGGTGGCCCGCTGTTCGACATGGGGCCCTACTACCTCACGGCACTGGTCCACCTGCTCGGGCCCGTCGAGCGGGTGGTCGCGGCGGCGGGGCGCGCCCGCACCACCCGCACGATCGGCTCCGGCGCCCGCGCGGGCACCGAGTTCGCGGTCGAGGTCGACACCCACGTCTCCGGGGTGCTCGTGCACACCGGTGGGGCCATCACCACCCTCACCACCAGCTTCGAGGTGGTGGCCTCCACCCAGCCGCGGATCGAGATCCACGGCACGGAAGGTTCGCTGTCGGTGCCGGATCCCAACCGGTTCGACGGGGACGTCGCCCTGCGCCCGCGCGGCGCCGACAGCTGGACGGTCCTGGCACCGTCCGCGGGTTACGTGGGCGCGGCGCGCGGGATCGGGGTGCTCGACCTCGCCGTGAACCACGCCGCCGGCCGGCCACACCGCGCCTCGGCCGAGGTGGCCGTGCACGTGCTGGACGTCATGGAGACGCTGCTGGCCGCCGCGCACCAGCGCTCCGGCCTGCAGGTCTCGACCAGCTGCGAGCGACCCGCTCCGGTGCCGCTCGACGCGGCGGCCGACGGGGAGAGCGCCCGGCTGACGGATGCCCCATCCTGAGGGGGTGCCCCCTGCCCCGCTCGACCCGTCGCTGACCACGCCGATCGTCGCCGTCCCCGGGCTCGGCCTGTCGGGCGCCGTCCCGGGGCGCACGCTCGACCGGCTGCCCGCGCCGTCGGCCGTCGTCGAACTGCCCGGCTACGGGCTCCCCGCCCCGCGCGGGACCGCACTGGGTTCCGACGACCTGGCGCGGCTGCTGCTCACCCGGCTCGACGAGCTCGGCGTGACCCGTGCGGTGCTGCTGGGCCACTCGGCGAGCTGCCAGATCGTCGTGCGGGCCGCCGTCCGGGACCCGCACCGGGTCGCGGCACTCGTGCTGGTCGGCCCGACCACCGACCCGAGGGCGCGGTCCTGGCCCGCCCTGGCCGGGCGCTGGCTGCGCACGGCCGCCTGGGAACGGCCGGGACAGGTGCCCCGGCTGGTACGGGACTACCGCCGCACCGGCCTGGGCGCGATGGGCCGCGGTATGGACGCCGCCCGCCGCGACCGGATCGACCGGGGGCTCGCGCAGGTCGGCTGTCCGGTGCTCGTCGTGCGCGGCCCGCACGACCGGATCGCTCCGCAGGACTGGGTGGACGCCCTGGCCGCCACCGCGCCGCACGGCCGGGCCGGCACGCTCGCGGCGGGCGCCCACATGGTGCCGCTCACCCACCCCGGGGAGCTCGCCGCCGGGGTGGGCACGTTCCTCGGCACTGCCGCCGGGGTGGCGGAGCCTCCCGGCCGCGCCGTCCGTCGGTCCTAGGTCCCGGTCAGGCGATCCTCCGGACTGGTGCGCCGGCCAGGAACGCGGCGATGTCCTCCACGGCCTCGCGGAAGAAGATGTCGTAGGTCCGGCGCGAGACGTAGCCGAGGTGCGGCGTGGCCAGCACGGTGGGCAGCGAGCGGAACGGGTGGTCGGCGGGCAGCGGCTCCACCGCGAACACGTCGAGACCGGCTCCGGCGATCCGGCCCGCGCGCAGCGCGTCGACCAGCGCGTCCTCGTCCACGATCGGGCCGCGGGAGGTGTTGACCAGGTAGGCCGTCCGGCGCATGCGGGCGAGCTCCGGCGCGCCGAGCAGCCCCCGCGTCCGGTCGGAGAGCACCAGGTGGATCGTGACGAAGTCGCTGACCTCGAGCAGCTCCTCCAAGCTGTCGGCGAGCCGCACCCCGGCCTCCGCAGCGGCCTCCGCCGTGAGGTTCTGGCTCCAGGCGACCACGTCGGCACCGAAGGCCTGCCCGATCTTCGCCACCTGCCGGCCGAGCCGGCCCAGACCGATGACCCCCAGCGTGCTGCCGGCGATGTCCGTGCCGACGGTCTGCTGCCACGGGCCGCCCGAGCGCAGCGCTGCGGTCTCGGCCGGCAGGGAGCGGGCCAGGCCGAGGATCAGCGCCCAGGTGAGCTCGGCGGTCGGCTCCAGGGTGCCGCCCGTGCCGCACACGACGACGCCCTGCTCGGCGGCCGCCGCCATGTCGACCGAGGCGTTGCCCGGCCCGGTGGTCACCAGCAGCCGCAGCCGGGGCAGCCGCGCCAGCACCGAGCGCGGGAACGGGGTGCGCTCCCGCATGATCACGACGATCTCGTGCTTGCCGATCGCGTCGACCAGCGCGTCCTCGCCGTCGATGTGCTCGCGGAACACGTCGACGTCGACCGCGTCGGCGACTGAGCTCCAGTCCGCCGTCCGCAGCGCGACGTCCTGGTAGTCGTCCAGCACGGCACAGCTGAGCTTCATGGGTCCTCCCGGATCATTGATCAGATCAGTCATCGTGGCCTCGCCGCCACCGCGGGCCGGGTGCCCGCGGGGCCGAAGTCGGCGCCGAGCCGCTCGCTGATCGCCGCGGCCGCGCGCACCAGCAGCGGCGCGAACCGCTCGCGCATCGTCTCCTCGTCAGCCGTGGCCACCGACGCGGACATGCCGAGCGCGGCGATCACCCGGCCGTCGGCTCCGCGGACCGGTGCCGCCACCGACCGCAGGCCCTCCTCCAGCTCCTGCTCGACCATCGCCCACCCCTGGGCCCGCGCCGTGTCGAGCCGGCCCAGGAGCTCGCCGGGGGTGCGCACGGTCCGCGCGGTCAGCGGCAGCAGCTCGGCGCGCGAGAGGTAGTGGTCGAGCTCGGCCTGCGACAGGTCCGCGAGCAGCACATGACCCATCGCGGTGGCGTGGGCGGGCAGCCGGGTGCCGGTGGCGAGCGTGGCGCCGGGCCTGCGATGGGCCGACACGCGCGTCACGTAGACGACGTCGGTGTCGTCGAGGGTCGCCAGCGTGCACGGCTCGCGGGTGGCGGCGACCAGCTCCTCCATGGACGGCTGCGCGATCACCGGCAGGTTCAGGGAGCTCAGGTAGGCGTAGCCGAGCGCCAGCACGCGAGGCGTCAGCGCGAACAGCCTGCCCTCGCTGCGGACGTAGCCGAGGTGCTGCAGCGTGAGCAGGACCCGGCGGACGGTCGGCTTGCTCAGGCCGGTGAGCTCGGCGCACCGGCTGAGCGTGAGGCTCGGGTGGTGGTCGGAGAACGCCAGGATCACGGCCAGGCCGCGTTCGAGGGACTGGATGAACTCGCGCTGGTCCGGCTCCTTGGGCACTCGATCTCCCTTGACACGCGTCCCGCCGCGGGTGACATTGGCCAGTGTTCGCTAGACGTACTCCTCGTACGCAGAGCGTACGCCGCGAGTGTACGGCGGTGCGAGGAGCCGGCCAGAGGTGAGGCGCCGCATGGAAACCGCCCGGTACCCCGAGCTCGACCACCTGGTCCGCCCCGACCGCGTGCACGGCAGCGTCTACACCGACCCCGCGCTCTTCGCCGAGGAGATGCGCAGCATCTTCGGCCGGACCTGGGTGTACGTGGCGCACGAGTCCGAGATCGCGCAGCCCGGCGACTACCGCAGCACCAGGATCGGCACCCAGCCCGTGATCGTCACCCGCGACGCGGACGGCGAGATCCACGTGCTGCTCAACCGGTGCCGCCACCGGGCGTCGCTCGTCTGCCGGGAGCGATCGGGCAACGCGACGTTCTTCCGCTGCCCGTTCCACGGCTGGACCTACCGCAACAGCGGCGAGCTGCTCGGCGTGCCCATGAACCGCCGCTACAGCCCGGAGTACCTCGACAAGCCGGCGCTGGGCCTCACCCCCGTCGCGCGGGTCGGCTCCTACCGCGGGCTGGTGTTCGCAAGCCTGAACCCCGACGTGCCCGACCTCGTCGAACACCTCGGTGGCGTCCGCCAGTACCTCGACCGCGTCTTCCTGCACCCCGCCTTCGAGAAGACGCTCAACCTGGGCGCCGGGCGCAACGTGCACGAGTACCCGGCCAACTGGAAGCACGCCGCGGAAGGCGGGGTCGACGGCTACCACGCGATCACGCTGCACGAGACCTGGTTCAAGATCCGCGACCAGAGCCCGGACCGCCCGCACGCGCGCCTCGGCTCCCGCGACGAGACGATCGGCTACAGCGAGGCCCACCCCGGCGGCCACGTGCTGCTCGCCCGCTGGCCCAGCGACGGCGACGTCGAGGCGTTCCGCAAGGCCTACCCGGAGTACACCTCGCGGCTGGAGTCCGAGCACGGCAGCGAGCTTCTCCGCGACTTTCTCGGCCAGTTCAACGTCCTGATCTTCCCCAACCTGCACATCACGCTGCAGAACCTGCGCGTGATCACCCCGATCAGCCCCACCCGCACGCAGATCACGATGTCGCCGATGCTGATCGGGGACGCTCCCGACGAGCTCAACGCCGAGCGGCTGCGCGAGTTCGAGGAGGCGTTCGCCACCGGCTCGTTCATCGCCCCCGACGACTCCGAGGCGTTCGTCTGCGTGCAGGAGGGCGTGGCCGCCGAGGTCGATCCGTGGCTGCTGCTCTCCCGCGGCCTGCACGACGAGGAGCGCCTGCCGGGCGGCGGCTACCGCGGCAAGCCGAGCGACGAGACGCCGCAACGGGGCCTCTTCCGGGAGTGGAAGCGCCTGCTGCAGGCAGGGCGCGCGGCATGACCGGCGCGACGGACACCCGCGTCCTCACGCGCGGCGAGGCCGAGGACTTCCTCTACCACGAGGCCGAACTGCTCGACGGTCTCCAGCTCGACCGCTGGCTGGAGCTCTTCACCGACGACGCCGTCTACTGGGTGCCCGCCCGGTACGACGAGGCCGACCCGCAGCGCCACGTGTCGCTGATCTACGACGACCGCGGGCGCATCGCCGAGCGCGTCTGGCGGCTGACGGTCGGGCCCGCCCACGCCCAGATCCCCCCGTCGGCCACCCGGCGGCTGGTCACGAACGTCCGGGTCGGCCCGCCGGTGGAGGACGCCGTGGTCGTGCGGTCGAACTTCGCGATCTTCGAGGTCCGCAAGGGCACCCAGCGCGCGTTCGCCGGTGAGTACGAGCACCGGCTGGTCCCGCACGGTGACGGGTGGCGGATCCGGCGGCGGACGGCGCGTCTGGTCAACTGCGAGGCGCCGATCTTCAACCTCACGTTCCTGGTCTGAGCCGCGCCGTGACCACACCGTCTCCCCCGCCCCGGCTGGTGCTGCGCAACGAGTTCGCCACCGTCGAGGTCCTGCTCGACGAGACCGCCAACGGGCCGCGGCTGCTCGTGCGCGACCTCGAGACCGGCCGGCAGGTCCACCTCGACGCCCTGGAGGTGGAGAGCCTCACGCGGATGACCCACGACGACTTCGCCGAGCGGGTCCGCCCCGTCTGACCGCGGGAATGCAGCCACCTCACACACCTGATGGCCACCGCGCACACGTCAGGACGTGTGCACGGTGGCCTGAAGTGTGCACGGTGGCCGGAAACGGCGACGCTGCGCGAGGAACTCTAGGCCGCCCGAGTGGGACCGTTATTCACCTTTCCGGGTGTCATTCGCCGGTCGGCGGTCGCGCGAACGAAACGTTATCCTGAGCTCATTGCCCCGGACCCGTGCAATTGTTCTGATTATTCAGGGGAATCGGCTGCGGGGAGAAACGGTGGTCAGGCCCGAACCGGATCGTGGACGACGGCGCGCGGTGGCCGTGCTCGTGGCGATCGGCGTGCTGATCGTCGCGGCCGGGTCGGCCGTCACCTTCCGCGGCCCGGTCGCCCCCGTCCCCGCCGCCCCACAGGTACTGCTCGCCCCGGGCGACGGGGCCACGGGCGTGGTACCCGCGGCCCCGATCCACGTCGAAGCCCGCGGCGGCACGCTGACGGACGTCACCCTCACCGCCGACGACGGCACGTCGATCCCCGGCACGCTGTCCCGGGACGGCCGCACCTGGACGGCGTCGGCGGCCCCCGCCTACGCCACCACCTACCGCTTCGCCGGCAGCGCCACCAACGACGGCGGGACCGTCCCGGTCACGGGCAGCTTCACCGCCGCCGATCCGGACCAGCTGGTCCGGGCCTCCACGAGCATCGGCGACGGCGCGGTGGTCGGGATCGCCGCCCCGATCGACATCCGCTTCGACCGGCCCATCGCCGTGGCCGACCGGGCGGGCATCGAACGTCGTCTGAAGGTGCGCACGACCGTGCCGGTCGAGGGTGCGTGGGCGTGGCTGCCCGACAGCGACCGGGGCTCGCGCGTGCACTGGCGGCCGGCCACCTACTGGCCCTCCGGCACGGGGGTCACCGTCGAGGTCGGTCTCTACGGGCGTGACCTCGGGGCGGCGGGGTTCGGCGCAGCCGACCTCAGCAGCACGTTCACCATCGGCCGCTCCCAGATCGTGCGCGCCGACGTCAGGTCGCACCGGATGGTCGTCATCCGCGACGGCAAGCAGGTGGCCAACATGCCCGCCACGTTCGGGCTGGAGTCCGACCGGCGGCGGGTCACCCGCGGCGGCACGCACATCGTGATGGGCAAGTCCCCCACCGTTCTCATGTCGGCGTTCGACTACGTGGACGTCCCCATGCACTGGGCCGTCCGGATCTCCAACAACGGCGAGTTCATCCACGCCAACCCCGCGTCGAGCTACGCCCACGGCAGGCAGAACGTCACCCATGGCTGCGTGAACCTCTCCACGGCGAATGCGCGCTCCTACTACGACTCGGTTCTCTACGGCGATCCGGTCGAGGTCATCGGAAGCTCCGTCCCGCTCTCGGCTGCGGACGGCGACATCTACGACTGGACCATTCCCTGGGAGCAGTGGAAGACCATGTCGGCGCGGCCCTGATTCGACGGTTGCGGCGTTTCCCGGTGTCAGGCTGGACCGGTCGGGCCCTCCTGCACCGGCGCCGCCGGCATGCCGACGGCCTCGCGCAGGCACCCCAGATAGCGCGCCTTCTCCCGGCGGTAGCGCTCGACCGGCGCCGAGATCGTGTAGCAGCCCAGCAGGATCCCGTTGCTCCAGATCGGCGCCGCGATGCAGGCGACGCCGGGTGAGAACTCCTCGACGTCGGTGGCGTAGCCGTTCCTCGCCACCAGCGCGAGCTCCCGGGCGAAGACGGCCGGATCGGTGATCGTCTTCTCGGTGACGCTCTCCAGCGGGTGCATCGCGAGGTAGCGGTCGCGGTCGGCGGCCTCGGCGAACGCGAGCAGCACCTTGCCCGACGCTCTGGCGTTGGCGGCCCCGCGGTAGCCCGGCCGCAGGTTCGTGACCTGCACGGCATGGGTCCCGGCCAGGTGCGTGAGCACCACGGGGTTCCCGCCCCGCCACGCGCTGAGGTAGGCGCTCTCGCCGGTGACCTCGGTGATCCAGCGCAGGGGTGCCAGCAGCTCGGGAGGAGGGACGGTCTGCTGCGCGTAGGCGTGGGACAGCACCTCCATCGCGAACCCGAAGCGGAACTGCTTGCGCTCGTCGCGGGTGAGGAGCTTGGCGTCGACGAGGGTGTTGAGCAGGTGGTACACCGTGGGCACCGACGTGCCGAGCTCCGTGGCCAGCCGCGCGACGGAGCGCTCGTGCTCGGGCAGCGACGCGATGAGCATGAGCAGGTGCGCCGCGCGGGACACCGACTGGATGCGGGTGCCCGTCCGGGCCTCGTCGGTCATGTCGTCCTCATCTTCCGCGTCACCTGTGTCGTTGCCGGGCCATCTTCGCCTGGCCGACCGGCCTGGCCCCGGTCACCGGTCGGGGCTCCTGATCGAGACGCCGCCGTCCACGGGCAGGGTCACTCCCGTGACGTACCGGGCCTCGTCGGACACCAGGAACAGCGCCGCGTAGCCGACGTCCCAGCCGGTGCCCTCGACGCCCAGCGGGGAGGCGGCCCGTCTGCGGTCGCGCAGGTCCTCGTCCATCCCGGCGGCGTAGACCATCGGCGTGTAGATCGGCCCGGGCGCGATGCAGTTCACCCGGATCCCGGCGGCGGCGTGGTCGATCGCCATCGCGCGCGTCAGTGCGATGACCGCGCCCTTCGCCGCGGTGTAGGGCGTGAGGCCGCGCGGCCGCAGCGCCGAGATCGACGACAGGTTCACGATGGACCCGCCGCCCCCCGCCGCCATCACCGGCACCACCGCGCGGCTCGCCGCCACGATCGTCCCGACATTGACCTTCATCACCACATCCCAGTCCGCCGCGGTGACGTCGAGGATCGTGCCCGGGCCCTCGATCCCCACGTTGTTGTCGAGGATGTCGATGCGGCCCCAGCGGCCGACCGCGGCGGCGGCCATCGCGGTGCAGTCGTCTTCGGCCGTGAGGTCGGCGGTGTGGGCGACCGCCTCGCCACCCTCGCGGGTGATCATCTCGACGGTGTCCCGGGCGGCGGCCTCGTCGCGGTCGACCACGAGCACGCGGGCGCCGTGGCGCGCGAACAGGACCGCCGCGGCGCGCCCCGTGCCGATCCCGGCCGCCCGCGAGCCCCCGCCCGTGACGATCGCGACCTTGCCCGCGAGCCGCCCCGCGTCGGGGTTCACGACAGCCCCATGAGCGACGCCGCCGTGGTGCCCAGCATCTGGTCGACCTCGTCCGGGGTGACCTCGACGCCGTGCCGCTGCGCGATCTCCGGCAGCCGGCGGAACGTCTCGACCCAGGCGTGCAGCGGCATCACCGAGGAGACTCCGGGACAGTCGCTGCCGAAGACGACCCGGCCCAGGCCCACGCCGCTCTTGATCTCGCCGATGCGCCCGACGAACCGCGCCTCGTCCTCGAGCAGCAGGCCCTGCCACAACGAGAGCTCGAGGTAGAGGTTCGGCTTCCACCGGGCCATGTCCAGCGCCAGCGGGAACCAGGCCCTCTGCCCGGCGTGCAGGATCACGAAGGTGGTGTCCGGGAAGTCGGCGGCGGGCTCGTCGAGGTGGATCGGGCTGGCGTACGTGCTGACCAGCGGCGCCGCCATCGGTCCGGTGTGCACGGCCACCGGCACCCCGCGCTCACCCGCCAGCGCGTAGAGGGGGCGGCACACCGGGTCGCTCGGGGAGTAGCCGGAGCACGGGTGCAGCTTGAGCCCGCGCGCACCCGCGTCGAGCGCGTCCCGGAAGAGCTCGACCGCCCCGGGCCGGCGCGGGTCGATTCCGAAGAACGCGATGAAGTGCTCGGGGTCCTCGCGCGCCAGGTCGGTGGCGAGCCGGTTCTCGGCCTCGATCGAGAGGTCACCCTCCCCGAGGCGCAGCCCGTAGTCGCCCAGCAGCAGGCACGACCGGTCGACGCCGGCCTTGTCCATCTCGGCGCGGATCTCGGCCGCGCGCGACCCGACGTCCTGGACGGGCGCCTCGGCGTGCTGGTGCACGCCCCCGACGAGCCCGCGGGCGGCGATCTCGCGGACCGCGGCGTACCGCTCGAAGATCGACCACAGGTGGCGGTGCAGATCGATGATCATCGCCGTGCTCCCTCCGGACTTGCCGGCTCCGCGGCCCACACCAGGTGTTCCCGCACGGCGGCGGCGAACTCCCGCGGCCGTTCCAGGAACGCCATGTGCGGGGTCTCCATCTCGACCAGCCGCGCGACGGGCAGCCGCGCGGCGAGGTCCGTCATGACCTCCATCGGCGTCGACACGTCGTGGAGGCCCGCGATGCAGGTGGTCGGCACGCGGATCTCCCCCAGCCGGTCGAGGACGTCGTGGGTGCCGATCGCGCGCCAGGTGTCGGCCAGCGCGCCGGCGTCCATGGTGCGCAGCCGGTCCCGCGCGTAGGCCAGCGCCGGCGCGTCCGGGTTCCGCAGCGCCGCGGGCGTGAACCAGCGGGCCATGGTGTCGTCGAGCATGCCCGCCGACCCCCTGGCCTCGGTGGCGTCGGCGCGAGCGGTCATCACGGCCGCGTCGCCGCGCGGGGTGGTGCAGGCCAGCACCAGCGAGCGCACGCGGTCGGGGTGCGCCAGTGCAAGGTGCAGCGCGACCATCCCGCCCAGGGACGCGCCCACGACGTCGAGCGGGCCGGTGCTGTGCCCGACGATCTCGTCGGCCATGTCGGCGAGAGTGAGACCGAGGCGCGCCCTGGCCCGCTCACCGTGCCCGGGGAACGTCACGGCTCGCACCGGTGGCAGGTCCAGCCACCGGACGCAGTCGCGGTCCAGACCGACCGGATGCAGGAACAGCAGCGCGGAGCCGTCAGCGTGCTCGGCCACGTCAGGACGCCCCGCCCGGGATCGCCCGGTAGACGTTGCGCACGTAGGAGGTGAAGTGCGGGCTCACCTTCTTCGTCCACTCCGTGGGCGGCTGCATCGCCCGGTAGGCCTCGCTCTCGAGCACCTCCGGATCCTCCAGCTCGTAGAGCGCGAGGTACTTCGGCTCCCCCTCGACGCTGACGAACCGCCGCCCCGACAGGAAGCCCGGACACCCGCGCCGCTCCGGCAGGTGCTCCTCCTCGTACCAGCGGTTGAAGTCCTCCTCATGGGCAGGATCGATGTCGATCATGACGAGCAGCAGGCCGGTGCCCCGGTCGCTCGTGCCCGGTTCGCTCATGATGTGGCTCCTTGCCAGTGCGACGCATCGATCACCGCGACCCGGGTGGCCATCAGATCGACCGGTTGATGCCGCCGTCGACGACGATCGTCTGTCCCGTGACGAACCCGGCCCGCGGGGAGCACAGGAATGCGCAGAGGTCACCGATCTCCTCGGGTCTGCCCAGCCGCCGCACCGGGATGTCCTCGGCGTAGCGGCGCAGCTGCTCGGCGAGGTCGACGCCGGCGCTCGCCGCCGCCTTCCCCTGCAGCTCACGCAGCCGGTCGGTGAGGATCGGCCCGGGTGCGATGTTGTTGACCGTCACGCCGTCGGCGGCGAGGTCGTCGGCCAGTACCTTCGCGAGCACCGTGACCGACGCCCGGTTGGCCTCGGAGAGCACCAGCTGGCTGATGGGCTCCTTGGTGCCGTACCCGGTGAGGTTGACGACCCGGCCCCGCCCCGACTCCCGCAGGTGCGGCAGCGCGGCGCGGGTGAGCCGGACGGCGCTCATGAGCACCCCGTCGTGCGCCGCGTCCCACGCGCCGTCGTCGGCCTCGGTGAACCGCAGAGCAGGTGGTGGCCCGCAGTTGACGACCAGTACGTCGAGCCCGCCCAGCAGCTCGACGGTGCGCCGGACGAGCTCCTCGAGGTCGGCGGCCGAGCCGAGGTCGGCGGCCACGCTGCCGGCCGCCCCGATCTCGGCGGCCGTGGCCTCGAGCCGGCCCTGGTCGCGCGAGGAGATCACGACCCGCGCGCCTTCCGCGGCGAGGGCGGCGGCGCAGGCCCGGCCGAGCCCCTGGCTCGCGGCGGTGACCAGCGCCCTGCTGCCGGCGAGATCGAGATCCATGGGTGACGTCTTCTCCTTGGTCGGATGCGGTGAGGGGCGCCCGTCAGGTGACCTGCCCGGCGAGCGGCTGGGCGGTGGCGGGCGCATTGTCGAGGAACGCCTGCAGGAACCGCAGGGACGCGCCCAGACGTTCCCGCTGGTCCGCCACCCCCGGGTGGTTGTCGAGGCCCTCCACCGAGAGCCGGTAGGGCTCGGCGCGGTCGCCCTGCGCCACCAGCACGCCCATCAGCGAGGTCAGGTCGGCCACGCCCTCGCCCGGATAGCACCACTGCACGTCGAACCCGCGGCGGTGGAACCGGTCCTCGACGTAGCGGGACTCGATGCGGAAGTCCTTGGCGTGACCCGCGGTCGCGAGCGGGGCGAGCCTGCTGATCACGGTCAGCGGGTCCTGCAGCGAGGAGATCGGGTTGATCAGGTCGAGGAAGACGGCGACTCGGTCGCTGCCGACCTCGTCGATGATCTGCACGTACTCGTCGGCCGTGAAGTCCGAGTGGTTCTCTAGCAGGATCTGCACGTCACCCGGGACCTCGGCGACGGCGCGGCGCAGCGCGTCGATGAGGTAGCGCTGCTCCACCGCGATGCGCTCGGGGAAGGCCAGCAGCTCATTGCGGTAGAAGCCCGAGGAGACGCGCGCGAACGGGCTGCCGATCGCCTCGGCCAGCGCGGCCCAGCGCCGGATGCGCTGGACACCCGACTCCACGGTGTCGCCGTTGCCCGCGCGCCCCACGACGTCACCGGAGAGCGTGATCCCGAGCCCCAGCTCGCCGGCGAGGCTGCGCAGCGACTCCAGGCCGCCCGCCTCCCGGTCACGGACATGGACGGCGTTGAGCTGCACGAACGCCGCGCCCAGGTCCGCGACCTCGCGCATGACGTCCTCGAGCGAGATCTCCCCGGTGGCGAGGCGGCAGTGGTAGGAGAGCGTGTCCACGCCCAGAACGATGTGCACGGCCGGTGGTCCCTTCTTCAGGCGTTGCGCTGCGGTCGGTCCGATGCGGGGAGCGGCGGATGTGTCAGGGGCCCAGCACCCACTGCCGCAGCGAGGCCGCGATCCGGTCGCTGCCCGGCAGGAGCTCCGCGACGAGGCTCGGCGCGGCCGGTACCCGGGTGTCGGGCAGGCCCAGGCGCAGCGCCGGGCTGCGCAGCGGCACGCCCGCCCCCGCCACCCGGGCCACCACCTCGGCGCCGAACCCGCCCGTCACGTTCGCCTCGTGCAGGACCGCGAGCCGCCCGGTGCGCCGGACCCGCTCGATCACCTCGTCGGTCGGGAACGGGTTGAGCCACGGCAGCTCCAGCACCTCCAGCGACACACCCTGCTCCGCGAGTGCCGCGGCGGCCTCGAGCGCCCGGGCGGTGAACGCCCCCCAGGTGACCACCGTGGCGTCCGACCCCTCGCGGCGCACCCGCAGGCCGCCCGGCTGCTGCACCGGACCGCCGAGCACGACGTCCTGCTTCGCGGCGTTGTAGAGCGTGCGGTTCTCGATCACGATCGTCGGGTCGTCGCTGTACACGGCCGCCACCAGCAGGTCGTACGCGTCCTGCGCGGTCCACGGCATGCACACCCGCAGGCCCGGCACGTGCAGGAAGAACGCCTCCAGGCTCTGGCTGTGCTGCGCGCACGCCCCCGGCGCCGAGCCCTGCTGGGTCCGGATCACCACGGGCGCCCGCAGCTGTCCGCGGCTGACGTAGTGCACGTTGGCCAGCTGGTTGACGATCTGGTCGAACGCCACGAGCGAGAAGTCGACCCACATGATCTCGACGATCGGGCGGCGGCCGAGCATGGCCGCGCCCACGGCCGACCCGAGGATCGCCGACTCGCTGATCGGAGTGTCGAAGACCCGCTCCCCGAACTCGCGCCGCAGCCCGCGGGTGACCCCGAAGACGCCGCCCGGCTTGGCGACGTCCTCGCCGTAGAGCAGCGTGTCCGGCAGCTCGGCGAGGCAGCGGCGCAGTGCGGCGTTGACCGCCTGCCCGTAGGTGAGCTGGGAGGTCGTGGTCGCCGGGGTGGTGGTCGCGGACGGCGTCTCGGAGATCGAGGTCGTCTCAGACATAGAGGTGGTCCTTCGCAGTCGCCGGGTCGGCCAGCGGGGCGGCGAGCGCCTCGGCCGCCGCCTGCTCCGTCTCCGCGCGAGCGTCGTGCTCCGCGCGCTCGATCTCGGCGTCCGGCGCGCCGGCGGCCCGCAGCTGCGCCGCCAGCCGGACGGTGGGCTCGAGCCTGCGGGCCTCATCGAGCTCACCGGGCCTGCGGTACTGCTCGGCGTCGCCGATGTAGTGCCCGACGAGCCGCGCGGTCATCGCCTCGACCAGTGTCGGGCCCCCGCCCTCGCGGGCCCGCCGGACGGCGGCACCGAGCCGGTCGCGCACGATCGCGGGGTCGTTGCCGTCGATCCGCTCGCCCGGGATGCCGTAGGCGGCGGCCCGACGGTGCAGGTGGGGGTCGCGCACCATCTCGTCGATCGGGGTGAGCTCGGACCAAGTGTTGTTCTCGCAGACGAACACCACCGGCAGGTTCATTGCGGCCGCAAAATTCATCGCCTCGTGCACCGCGCCCTGGTTCATCGCCCCGTCGCCGAACACCGTGATCGCCACCCGGCCCGAGCCGTCGAAGCGGCCGGCGAGCGCGGCTCCCACCGCGATCGGCGCCCCGGCGCCCACGATGCTGTTCTCCCCGAAGAAGCGGTGCGCGGGCGCGCTGAGGTGCGCCGAGCCGCCGCGGCCGCCGTTCGTCCCGGTCGCCCGGCCGAGCACCTCGGCGAACAGCGCGGCGGGCGGCACGCCGCACGCGAGCGCCCACGAGTGGCCGCGGTAGGTGGCGAAGAGGGCGTCGTCGGGTCCGATGAGCTCCGCGGTGCCGACCGCAACGGCCTCCTGGCCGATCCCGAGGTGGATCGAGCCGACGGCGTCGCCGGCGAGCCGCAGGTCCCGCACCTTCTCCTCGAACACCCGCATCCGCCAGACCTGGTGCAGGTCGGCCAGGATCCGGGACCGGGAGCCGGTCACCCCGTCCGTGGCGCGCGTCTGGTCGCTCATCGTTCGCTCCGTCCGTCTCAGCCGACGGCGAGGCGCTGGCCGCCGTCGACGGCCAGCGCGACACCGGTGATGAACGAGGCCTCGTCCGAGGCCAGGAACAGCGCGGCACGGGCGACGTCCCACGCCGTGCCCATCGTGTTGCGCAGCGGCACGTGCGCGTTGCGCTCGGCGATCACCTGCTCCCGGGTGACGCCGCCGCGCCCGACCCGGTTCTCGATCGCCATCGGCGTGTCCATCAGGCCGGGCAGGATCGCGTTGGCGCGGATGCCGTGGGCCGCATTGGTGATCGCGATGTGCTCGGTCAGGGTGACGACGCCCGCCTTGGACGTCCGGTAGGCGACGTACGGGTAGTTGATGTCCGCGGCGATCGAGGAGATGTTCGTGATCACGCCGCCGCCCTGCTCACGCATCACGGGGATCGCGTGCTTGCAGGTGAGAACCATGCCCTGCAGGTTGATCGCCGTGATGCGGGCGAACGCGTCGGCCTCGATCTCGGTGATCGGGGCGTCCCCTCCGGCGATGCTCACCCCGACGTTGTTGTGCAGGATGTCGATCCGGCCCCACCGTTCGAGGCAGGCCGCGGTCATCGCGGCGATGGCGTCCTCGTCGGTGACGTCCGCCCGCACGGCCACCGCCTCGCCGCCCTCGGCCGCGATCTCCGTGACGGTCTCCTCCGCGGCAGCCAGGTCGCGGTCGGCCGCGAGCACCCTGGCCCCCTCCCTGGCGAGCAGTACCGCGGTGGCGCGCCCGTTGCCCGCGGTCAGGCCGGGGGTCTGCCCCGCGCCGACCACGATCGCCACCTTGCCCGCAACACGCTGACCCATGCCTCGACCCCTTCGTCGAACTCTCGCCTAGCGCATGAACTCCTCGACCCGCTCGGCGCCGAGGCCGACCGCCGCGTAGTGCCGCCGCGCGTTCTCGATCTTGGTGAAGACGTCCTCGTACCCGGTGGCCGCGCCGTCGGGGTCGACGTAGACGTAGGTGCCCGTCACGTGGAAGAGCGTGACCATCTCCGCGACGCCGTCGGGCACGACGAGCGTGTGGGTCTCCCCCGGCGGCTCGAAGGCGTAGCTGCCCTCGGTCGCCTCCCAGTCGTGCTCCAGGTAGTGCCAGCGCCCGCGGAGGGTGAACGCGTGCACCGGTCCCGCATGGCGGTGCCGGGAGAGCACGCCGCTGCGGCGCACCCGCAGCAGGTTCACGAAGTAGCCCTGGCTCGGCGTGAGCAACAGCGGCCGGAACGCGACGTCGGGCGCCTGTGGCACCCACAGCCGCTCGTCGCCGTCGAGGTCGAGCGCACCGGGAATGACCAGGTCGGACACCATGCCGGGCGGCTGCGAGCCGCGGAAGGGAACGAGAGCGTCCTCGCTCATCACGCCCACCTCGATTTCATATTATGAATCGTTGCGGCATTACCTGAACGACGGTAATCATGGGACGCGCATCGCGTCAACATCCCGACCGCACCGCGCACCCGAGTACCTCGCTCACGAACGATGGAGTTCCGCGCCCATGGCTCTCGTGCCCTACCTGTCGGAGTCCGACCTCGCCGAGGAGGACCGGCCCCTGCTGGCCCGCCCGATCAACCTGTTCCGCGCGCTCGCGAACTCGCCCGACGCGCTGCGCACCCACGCGGAGTTCGGCGAGTGGATCCGCCACCGCTGCGAGCTCGACCCGCGGCTGCGCGAGCTCGCGATCCTGCAGGTCGGCTACCTCACCGCCAGCCCCTACGAGTGGAGCCACCACATCAAGATCGGGCACGACTTCGGGGTGTCCGACGACGACGTCACCGCGCTCATCGCCGCCACCGCCGGCCGGGAGCACGGGTTCGGCGAGGTGGAGACGGCCGTGCTGGCCGCGGCGAGGGAGATCACCGCGGACACCCGGATGACCGACGAGACCTGGGCCGTCCTGCTCGGCCACCTCGGCCGGGCCCGCCTGGTCGACCTCGTCATCGTCATCTCCTTCTACAACGCGGTGATCCGCATCCTCGCCACCCTGCAGATCGACGTGGAGCCCGACTACGAGCGCTACCTCGAGGCGTTCCCGCTGGCCGAGCAGACGCCCGGCCCTGAGACGGCCAGGAGACGGGGGTAGGCGCGCTCCCGGTGGTCACCGCGTGGCCACCGGCACGACCTTGCCGGTTCTTTGCTTGCTTAGCATCAAGCAATTAATATTGCGTTCCATGCTGCGCTCCCGCCCCGCCACCGCTTCGATCGATCGGGATCGACGAGGGGACGACGAGCCCCTCCCCCGCCGGTGGACCGTGTTCACCGTGATCGCGATCGCCCTGCTCATGGCGTCGATCGACCAGACGTCGGTGGCCACGGCGCTCCCCGCGATCCAGAAGGACCTCGGCGGCTCGCTCGCGTGGAGCAGCTGGACGATCACCGTCTACGCGCTCGGCCAGATCATGTCCATGCCGATCGCCGGCAAGCTCAGCGACCAGTTCGGCCGCAAGACGATCTTCCTGGTCGCCATCACGATGTTCACCCTGACGTCGCTGTGCGCGGGGATGGCGGGCGACATCGCCACCCTCATCGTCGTGCGGGTGTTCCAGGGCCTGGCCGCCGGGGCGATCGTGCCGTCGGCAACGGGCATCGTCGCCGACCAGTTCGGGCGCGATCGCGACCGGGCGATCGGCCTGTTCACCAGCATCTTCCCGATCGGCGCGATCATCGGGCCCGTGGTCGGCGGCGTGCTCGTCACCTACACGTCCTGGCGGGCGATCTTCCTGATCAACCTCCCGCTGGGCGTGCTGCTGGTGGTGCTGGTGGCCGTCCTGATCCGCAGGACACCGCGCACCACGGCCGCCCCCATCGACCTGCGGGGGATCGCCCTGCTCTGCGGGCTGCTGCTCTCCACCATGACCGCGATCACCGCGCTCGGCACCCCCGGCAACCTGCGGCTGCAGCTCACCGCGGCCGGGGTGGCCGGCGCCGTGGCAGCCGTGCTCTGCTGGCGGTTCCTGCGGCACGCCCGCCGCGACCCTGCGGCCGTCGTGCCGATGCGGCTCCTGCGCGGCCGCACCTTCGGAACGATGAACACGGTCAACGTGATGTTCGGCGCGGCGGCCCTCGGCTTCGGCACGCTGGTGCCGATCTACGCGGAGAACCGCTACGGCATCGCCCCGCTCGCCGCGGGGGGCCTGCTCGCGATCCGGGCGGTCGGGATGATCAGCCTCTCTGGCCTGTCGGTGTTCCTGCTGCGCCGCACCGGGCACCGGATCCTGATGGTCGCCGGCTTCGCCGTGATGACCGTGGGGATGGTGATGCTGGCGCTACCGCCGCAGGGCCTCTCCGTGGAGGCATGGCTGTCGCTCGCCGCCGGCATCACCGGCCTCGGGATGGGCATGGCGGCGCCTGCGAGCAACAACGCGTCGCTGCACCTCGCGCCCCGCGAGATCTCGGCGATCACCGGGCTGCGCGGGATGTTCCGCCAGTCCGGCGCGATCGTCTCGATCTCGATCACGACGGCGCTGCTCTCGGTCAGCGCGCAGCCCGGGATCACCCAGGCCTACGTCTTCGCCGTGTTCGCCGTGATCCTGCTGGCCGCCGTGCCGCTCATCCTCTCGATGCCCGACCATCGCGGCAGCTGGTGAGCTCGGACCCGTCTCCCCGCGGGTAACGTGCCGCCATGGACTCCGTGCGCGGCGTGCTGATCGACATCGACGGTGTGCTGACGGTCTCCTGGGAACCTCTGGACGGTGCCGTCGAGGCCGTCACCGCCATCCGGGAGGCCGGGCTGCCGCTCGCGCTGGTCACCAACACCACGTCGCGGACCAGGCGCCGGATCGCCGACACCCTCACCGGGGCCGGCTTCCCGATCGGCCCGGACGACGTGCTCACCGCACCCGCCGCCACGGCGGCCCACCTGCGGGAGCACCGGCCCGACGCCGCGTGCCTGCTGCTGAACAGCGGGGACGTCACCGAGGACCTCGAGGGCGTGCGCCTGGTGCACGGCCCCGACGCGCGGCCCGACGTCGTCGTGGTGGGTGGGGCCGGGCCTGAGTTCGGCTACGAGGCGCTCAACGACGTGTTCGGCCACCTGCAGCGGGGCGCCGAGCTGCTCGCCATGCACCACAACCTCTTCTGGCGCACCGATGCCGGGTTGCAGCTCGACAGCGGCGCCTTCCTGCTGGGGCTGGAGCAGGCGGCAGGCACCGAGGCGGTGGTGCTCGGCAAGCCGGCCGCGGAGTTCTTCGCCGCAGCACTGCACAGGCTGGGCATCCCCGCGGCGGCGGCGGTGATGATCGGCGACGACGTGGAGTCCGACGTGCTCGGCGCGCAGGACCACGGCCTCACCGGCGTGCTGGTGCGCACCGGGAAGTTCCGCCCGGACGCGGAGGACGGTGTCGGCGGGCACCGCCCGCAGCACGTCGTCGACTCGATCGCCGACGTGCCCGCGCTGCTCGGCCTCGGCCGGTAGCCGCCGGCTGGAGAACGCAGGGGCGGCCCCGACCTCGACGTCAGAGTGGCCGCGCACCCGTCCCCACCACTCCCCCGTCGATGTCGCCGCTACAACCTGGGGCAGGCCCGGGCCGGATCGACGGTCACGGCCGGGCGTCCGGCACCTGCCGGGCGGGGTCCAGGGCCGGGTGCATCCCCGCCGCGCGGGCGGCCCGGGTGATCCGGTCGTGCAGCGCGTCGTCGACGTCCGCCGCGAGCGGGCCGGTGCACCGCCCGTCCTCGCTCACCAGCGCGCCGCCCACGTACACCTGCTTCAGGTTGCGCAGCCCGCACGCCATCACGTACGTGGCGTAGACGTCCCAGACCGGACCCGTGCCGGGCGCGCGGTGGTCGACGACCACGAAGTCGGCGAACTTGCCGATCTCCAGGCTCCCGACCCGGTCGGCCACGCCGAGCACCTCGGCCGAGCCCAGCGTGTGCATCCGCAGCACCTCCCTCGGCATAAGCACGGAAGCATCGGTGTGCAGCGCGCGCATCGTGTACATGCCCAGGCGCATGTTGCCGAACGGGTCGGACTGGTCCGTGCACGACTGGTCGTCGAGCCCCATGCCGATCCGCATCCCGGCGCGGGCGAACCGCACGACGTCGGCGATGCCGGATCCCAGCCGGCCGTTCGAGGTCGCCTGCCAGACCATCCCGCAACCCGCCTCGGCCGCCGCCGTCACCATCTCGTCGGTGGGATGCACGAAGTGGCCGAGCAGGAGGGCGGGCCCGAGCACCCCGGCGTCGGTGTACCAGGCGAACTTCGCGCGCTGGACCTCGACGTCCTGTGCGGTCTCGAGGAAGTGTGACTGGTTGCCGATCCCGTGCTCCCGCATCACCTGGGCCTCGATCTCGGCGGTGCGGGGTGACGCCGCCCACTGGACGGCACCGAAGACCGAGGCCCCGAGGTGCTGGTCGGCGGGGGTGCGCTCCGCGCAGGCCGCGACCATGTCCGCGAAGGTCCCGAGCACCTGGGGCTCGGGCGCGGCCTCGTCGTCGAGCCGGATCGCGGTCATCACGCGGAGCCCGGTGTCGGCCGCCCCGTCGAACTGGCGGGTGAGGTACTCGGGCGGGTGCACGGTGCCCACGGTGCTCCGCGCGGTGGCCGGGTCGAAGACCCAGCTCACCCGGGACTGGGTGAAGTTGTAGGCGCTCGTGATGCCGCACGCGAGGAAGTCCAGCGCCCCGTGCACCGTCGACCAGTACATCGCCTCGGCGTCCGCGTGCCGGAAGACCTCCGACATCGCCTGCAGCCAGGGGTAGAGCGTGGAACCCGGGGCGATCCCGCGCAGGCCAGAGGTGAACAGGTGCGAGTGCGCGGAGACGAACCCCGGGGCGACGATCGTGCCGCCGGCGTCCACCACCGTGGCGGCGGGGCCGTCGGCGGCCTCCGGGGGCGGGCTGCCCGGCCCGATCCCGCTGATCCGGCCGGACTCGTCGACGCGCATCCAGCCGACGAACCAGTCGGGGGCACCCGGCGCGGCATCGGCCATCGGCAGGAGGACGGCGTTGACGAGAGTGAGAGCGGGCATGCCTCCCATCATCCGGTGGCAGGTCGGGCGGCTCCTCCACCGAATTGTCCAAGACATTGGTGCCAGCGCGTGAAGGCGCTGATGATGCTCGTTGGAGCATTGGCTCGGCGCAGCCAGCGTGTTTGGTCGCTGATGTAGTGCTGATAGAGCGGGATCAAGCCGGCGGCCAGCTCGAGGGCGACCTGCTCCGGGTTCAGTGGATCTCCAGCCCGAACGCGCGCGGCGAGACGGACCAGAGACGCTGCGGTGGGCTCCGGTTGGGCCAGGTACCAGTCGATGGCCTCGGCGTTCGTGGCGGCGCGCCCGCCGGCCCTCATACCGGTGTAGAGGAAGCGGACCGGGAACAGCACGGCCTTGGTGAACCACACCGGATCGGTCAGGAGGCGGCGGGGGTGCCGGAACTCCGCCGTCACCTCGTCGGTCGCGAGGACGTCGACGGCGAACCGGGCGCTGTCCAGCAGCAGCTCGTCTGTGGCCGGGCGGGCCACCTGCCGGGTGATACCGCGACCGAGCAGAAGTACGCCGTGGTCGGCCAGCTCCAGGCGGTCGAGTGCGGGGAAACGTCCGTCGTCGTGCCCGGCGCGCAGGGCAGGAAGTGAGCTCCAGAAGACCGACAGTTTGCGGTACAGGCCGCCCTGCCCGCGCAGGGTCTCCCCCGTGGTCGCGACGATGTCGTGATCGCCGGCGCGGGTGTCGGTGAGGATGAGGGCAAGGTCGATGTCGCTGACGGCGGGGGCGTAGCCGCCGTAGGCGAGGCTGCCCAGGAGGTAGGCGGCGACCAGGCGGTCGGCGAACGCGTCCTGGTAGGCGTGGGTGCATTCGTCGGCGACGGCGCGGGCAGCGGTGGTGGGGTCGGTCGTGGTCATGCGGTGGCTGCGGCGGTGTCTCGTCGGGCTCGCTCGGCGATGCGGTCGGAGACGACGGTGATGACCTGCCACGCCCGGTCCAGCACGGTGATGAGGGCCTCAACAGTCCAGTCGGTGCGCTCCCGCAGGACCCGGTAGCCCATCTCGAGGTGCTCGGTGTCAGCTTCGTCGTGCAGGGCGAAGTAGGGGTCACCGGGGAAAGCGCGGCAGCCCGCCTGGCTCAGGACGAGGCTCCCCGATTCGAGAGCGAGGTGGGCGAGGGCCGCGCGCTGGACCCCGGGGAGCGTGGCGAGCTGGTCGACGAACCATGATGCGCCCGCTTCGATGACGGGGTCCCAGACGAGCCGCTGGTCGCTCGCGCGGCTGCGGGCCAGGATGGCGTCGTGCCCGATCTCCTCCTGCTGGTGCTGCAGCGCGAGGGTGCGCAGGTCCGGGTCGGTCTCGAAGGTGACCCGCGCGCTGATCATGCGCTGGAAGGCGTTCGACCAGGGCTGCAGGTAGGTCAGGACTGCCTTCTTCGTTGCTTCGGCGGTGCCCTCATCGACCAGTAAGCGGATCAGGGCCGACTGCTCGTATTCCCGGTGCCTATCCCCGTTGTAGCGGGCGATCCACGCCACGTCCTGCTGGCTCATCGTCGGCTCCTTCCGATGGCGCTGATTCCTGGTCCCGCACATGCGCAACAGCGAGGCGGGGCGGCGGTGCGAGTCGGTCGTAGACGGGAAACCGGAAGTACGTGGTGATGTCCCCGCGCCGGCCCGCGGCGCGGTAGCTGACCAGGGCCAGGAAGCCCCGGCTGTCCTCCAGCGGCCCGGGCGCCACAGCGGTGGCGAGGGCATGCAACGGGGCCGGGTCGACGCCCTCGCGGCGCAACAGCTCCGCAGCCCGGTCCACGGCCTGCCGGTCGCTCGCCGCCAGGTCGCCCAGCCGCAGGTAGGTGGTGCTCTCGGCCGCCCGGTCGAGGCCGGGGCGGAACGCCAGGCAGCTCAGCGCCGCCTCCCCCGCATCAGGGCCGTCGGCGGTCAACGTCCGATAGGCCGCCAGCGCGCCGTCGACGTCGTGGCGAGCCGCTACCGAAGCGATGCGGTTCATCTCGCCGATGTCGGCACCGTGGTTGCGGTAGTAGATCTTGACACGGGCGTCGATCTCGTCGGTCTCGTCGATGGCGAAGAACTCGATCTCCCGCCGGCCCGGGACACCCTCGACGCGCCGGCGGGCGTCGTCCCACGCGGCGGCCATCCCGAGTCGGTCCATGGCCTCATCCACCGCGGCGTAGCGGTCTGAGGGCGGCCAGGCGTACAGCCCCAGGTAGGTCTTGTGGACCACGCGCGAGGGCGGACGCCAGGCGAGCGAGCGCCACAGCGGCGCCGACGATGGCCGACCGGCCCGCGGCGTGAAGATCTCACGAATTTCCCTGGACCGACGGGTGACCGTTCTCCCGGCCCCCGTCAGCGAACTGAGGTCGCGGCCCTCACCCAAGGTGTCGAACAGCAGGCGCAACTCCGGATAACGCCCGGACCAGTTCGCCGACATTTCAGCCGGGAACCCGTCGTCAGCCACATAGGATGGCCGACCGGGCGTCATTCCGATCCGCTGACCCGCCCATTCGGGAAGCGCAGCGCGCAGCATGGATATTGTCCGGCCAACCTCGTCGCCCGGAACGCTGAGCGCGTGACCCGCCGTGGACCACAGTCCGCAGAGAAACTCTTCGAATGATTGCCCATATGCGGGAAACAGTTTCTCCCGATACCCCGGTGAGTGGCAGGCCACCCACCGACGGTACCTTCGGGTACACGCTCCGCTACAGAGATGTAGCCCGAGTGGCCCAATCTGCTCTGCCGTACGGGTGGTATGACTTGCATGATCGCCCCATAGGGTCACATAGGGGTCAGACCGAGGCCGGCAGTGCCGTCGCCATCGCGTGCTTCACCAGCCGGACCAGGGCGAGCTTGCTCGACTCGCGGTCACGGGCGTCGCCCAGCATGACCGGCACCCGATCGGGGATGGCCAGAGCCGCACGGATTTCCTCGACCGTGTAGCGGGGGGCGTTATCGAAACAGTTCACCGTGACGATGAAGGGAATCGCCCGGCGCTCGAAGAAGTCGATCGCCGCGAAACTGGTCTCCAAACGCCGGGTGTCGACGAGCACGATGGTCCCGATCGCGCCGCGCGCCAGGTCGTTCCACATGAACCAGAAACGCTCCTGGCCCGGGGTGCCGAACAGATACAGCACGTGCCGGCGCGAGATCGTGATCCGACCGAAGTCGAGCGCAACCGTCGTCGTGCGCTTCCGTTCGACACCGGTCAGGTCGTCGATGCCCGCGCCGACCTCGGTGAGCACCTCCTCGGTGGTCAGCGGCGGGATTTCGCTGACCGAGCCGACCATGGTGGTCTTCCCGGTCCCGAACCCGCCGGCAATGACAATCTTGACCGGGGTGGGGACGGAGTCCATCCCTCGGTCGTCAGAGATTGATGAGGCCATCGAGAACCGCCTGGAGCGTGTCGAGGTCCGGCCGCTGCGCCGAACGGTTGGTGGGGGACCGCGTGATGACCAGACCGCGGTCGATCAGGTCGCCGCACAGCACCCGGACGACTCCGAGCGGAAGGTGCAGGTGAGCCGCGATCTCGGCGATGGACACCGGCGCGCGGCTCAGCCGCACCACCGCGAGGTGCTCCGGGCTCAGCCCGGTGGGTTCCCGCTCCGCTCGCAGGGCCATCACCTGAGTGGACAGGTCGAGCTGCGCGGTGGCTGTCGGGGTCCGGCCGTTCGTGATCGTGTACGGCCGCACGAGGGGCCCCGCCGACTCGTCGTACCAGCCTTCGTCCCTGTTCACGGGGCCTCCGAGAGCAGTTGCCCGGGGTTGCGCGGGGCAGCCGCGAGGTAGTCGCCGACCCGCTTGACCAGACGGTTCATCTCGTAGGCGACCGCCACGACGTCCACTCTGTCGTCCGCCAGCAGGGCGAGGCAGGCCCCCCGCCCGGCCGCCAGGACGAACAGGTAGCCGCGCTCCATCTCGATCATGTTCTGCACCACATCGCCCCGGGAGAACTGGCGGCTGACTCCCTTGGCGAGGCTCTGCAGGCTGGAGGCGATGGCCGACAGCTGGTCGGAGTCATCCTTGCTCACACCGGCGGACTTGCCGATCTGCAGCCCGTCGGCTGACAGCACGACGGCGCTCAGGGCGCCGACGACGCTATTCACGACATCGTCGAGCAGCCAGCTGAGGTCTGACGTGACGTTCCCATGCCCGTTCATGCGATAACCTTTCCCGTAACGCTGCGCACTACGAATCACCGGCGCTTTCACGCCCCAGACGGGTGCCCCTGTAGAACGCCACCATGGTCTGCGCTGCCCTGTCCCCGGCTGGGGCCTCGCGCAGGCTGTCGTCGTCGGGCTCCTCCCTGAGCTCGGCGGCAAGGTGGTGCTGAGGCATCCGCTGCGGCAAAGGCGGCCGATCGTCACCTCGCTCGGCCGGCGGCGGCGCAGAACCGACCGCACGCCTCGGCTCCGGACCTGCGGCAGGTGCCACGCCAGGCGTGGAATCGCCCGCGGTCAAGGCCGGCGCTGGGTGCGGCCTGGGCCGGGGGCGCGCCGGTGCCGCATGCGGCCTGGGCTGGGAGCTCGCCGGGGCCCTCTGCACGATCACCGGATCCGTGCGCGGCGCGGAATCGGCGTCGTCGGGCCGGTCCGCATCCTCACTGTCCACCAGGTGCTCCGAAGGGATGAGCACGGTGGCCCGCAGGCCGCCGTACCGAGACGGGTCGAAGGTGACGCTGACGCGCAGCTTGGCCGCCAGCCGCGCGACCACGAACAGGCCCAAGCTGGAGTCGGCCCGCAGCGCCATCGCGTCGAACTCCGGCGCCGTGGCCATCATCAGGTTGGCCTGCTGACGCACGTCGTCTTTCATGCCGAGCCCCTGATCCGACACGTCGACCACGACCCCGCGGGCGACGAGACGGCCGGTAACCTCGACCGGAGAGTTGTGCGGCGAGAACGAGGTGGCGTTGTCGACCAACTCGGCGATCATGTGCACGAGGTCGGCCACCACGCCCCCGACGACCGCGATGTCCGGGACCTGCTCGACCTGGACCCGTGCGTACTCCTCGGTCTCCGACACCGCGGCGCGCAGCACCTCCATCAGCGCGACCGGCTTGCGCCAGCGCCGACCCGGCTGCTTCCCACCCAGGATGATCAGGTTCTCCGTGGTGCGCCGCGCTCGGGTGGCCAGGTGGTCGAGCTGGTACAGCGCCGCGAGCTGGGTGGAGTTCTCCTCCCTGCGCTCCAACTCGTCGAGCTGCTGCAGCATCCGGTGGATCAGCACCTGGCTGCGCTGCGCGATGCCCAGGAACACGGAGCTCAACCCGCTGCGCGCTTTCGCCTCGCCCATGGCGGCCGTGACCGCGGTCCGCTGCGCGATGTTGAACGCGTCGGCAACCTGGCCGATCTCGTCGCGACCGTGGTCGAGCTGGGGAAGTTCGGTCTGCAGCTCGACGGGTTCGCCCTTCTGCAGGCGGGCCACGATGCTGGGCAGCCGGGTGTTGGCCAGGTCGAGCGCGTCACTGCGCAGCCCGGCCAGGCGGGTCATCAGCGCACGGTCGACAAGCGAACGCGACACCCGCACAGCGACGATGATCGAGACGAGCGATGCGAGCAGCGCAAGGATGCTGCCGATGATCGCGTTGCGCAGTTGCGCATCTCCAGCGGCGAGCGCAGCCGCGGAGACCCTGTCGGCCTGATCGACCGCGATGTCGTTGAGACCTCCGGCGACGTCGTCGGTGATGCGCTTCCAGTCAGCTTCGGTCACCGGCACCTCGGCGCGCCCGGCGGCCGACCACGGGCCGTGCCGCAGGATCGCATCCTCCGCGCCGGCCAGCTGCTGCCAGCTCGCGCTGGTGGTCAAGGCCTCGAGCTTGACGCGGACCGCGGGATCCAGGAACGGCGCGATCTGGGTCAGCTGGGTGCGGTAGTAGCCGGACTGCTGGGTGAATCGCACGAAGGAGTCCGGGGTCAACGTCCCGGACGCGAACGCCGCCGCCACGAGCGAACTTTCCCGCGACATCATCTCCGTGGCGCGGAAGACCGAGGTCGCGGTGACACCGCCCAGCGCGGCCTGGGCATCAGGTACCACCCGGGCCTGGGTGTCGAACAGGTTCGCCGCCGCGTCCAGCACACCGTCGTAGTAGGTGCTCACCTGTGTCTGGTCGATACTGCGCAGGATGATCTGCGAGCGCAGCACCGGCAGCTGCTCGAACTGACCCCGCAATGCGGTGACCTGGCTCGCGATCTCTTCGGGCGCACTGGAGATCGTGGCGTCGAAAGCGGCCTCGAGCGCCGCGAGGCGCTCGTCGGTCACTCGCTGCGCAGCGGGCAGCTGCGACTGCACCGGTGCAGGATTGTCGAGGTACTGCAGGGCGAGCTGCCGTTCCTCCTGAAGGGCGGCCAGCGCGGCGACGGCAGGGATCGACACCTCACGCACCGACGCCGCGACCGCGCGGACGTAGAAGCCGGTGATGAAGAAGTACGAGGAGACCACACCCAAGAGCACCAACAGCGTGAGGCTGGGGATGAGGACGGTCCTGGTCAGCCTCTGCCGGATCGACTTGTCGTACGGCCTGCCGGACTCGCCCTTGTCCTTTTCTGCTTGCACAGTTCACGAACTCCTGAGGGACAGTCGGTCGGGGGAAAGTAGGGAACCGGCGGAGGAGGCAGACACGACGATCCCGGTTGTCAGCAGCGCTGGCGACGAAATCCGGCATGTACGAGCGAGGACGGTCGGTGTCCTGCCGGGACAGCCGGAACGGAGCCCGGGTGGTTCGGCCGCGGGCGCTGTGCGCCGTCCGCAACCAGTCCCAGCCATACCCCTCCGCCCCCTGTGCGACAGGCCGCGATCTTGTCAGCCGGCGGCATCCTTCATGATCTTGTCAGGCCGGTGGCGACCTCCTTGAGACGGGTGCCACAGTGCCAAGACGCGGTTGCCCTCCCGGCGCCGGTGCGCGCCCGTCCCGGTGGGGCGCACCCGCTCACCGTCTCGTCGGTGTCCCGGGTGACGGTTACCGCGTGGTGAAGCGGGCGGCCTCACCGATCACTGCCGCGAGCCGCGTGACGGCCAGCTCGAAGAGCAGCTTGCCGTGCTCCGCGGTGGCTCCCGTCGGGTCGCCGATGTACCCGTCCGGACCGAAGTCGTCGCTCGTCCAGCCGAACGACACCGGCTTGCCGAACCCGATCAGGTCGAACTCGGCCAGCCGCTCCGGCACCCGCCGCCCGGCCAGTTCCAGGTGCACCAGCTCCGGGCGCAGGTGCAGCATGAGCGAAGTCTCGTTGTGGCCGCCGTGCACTCCCATCCCGAGCTCGGACGAGGTCGACCCACCGCCGCCCTGGTCGACGGGCACCGACAGGTGCGCGAAGAAGGTACGGAGCCCGAAGCGCCTGCGGATCTCCCGGCACGCGACCTGGCCGAGCGCGGAGTTGCCGCCGTGCCCGTTGACGAACAGCAGCCGGGTGATTCCCGAGGTCTGCAGGGACCGGCCGACGTCGACCAGGGTGTGCATGAGCGTGTCCCACGACAGCCAGATGGTGCCCGGCGACCAGTGGTGCTCGTCGGACTTGGTGTAGGCCAGCCCGGGCAGCAGCACCACCGGCGCGGAGCCCTCCCGCGCGACCACGGCGACCGCCGCCTCGGCCGCCTCGGTGGCCGTGACGTAGTCGGTGGAGATGGGGAGGTGTGGGCCGTGCTGCTCCACGGCCCCGAGCGGGAGCACCGCCACGGTGTCCGGGGGCAGCGCCGCGACCTGGGGCGCGGTGAGGTCGATGAAGCGGGGAACGTTCGTCTCGCTCATGACCGCACTCCGATGTTCACCCGCGTATCGACCGGTGGCGCCGCCGTGAGCTTGCCGGGGTTGAGCAGGCCCTTGGGGTCGGTGCGGCGGGCTGTCTCGATCGCGATCTGGACGTTGCGGTCCACGTACCACTGGTGGGGCGAGTGCACGCCGACGCCCAGCGCCTCCAGCCGTGGGATACCCGCCAGCACGTCGTCCTCACCCCGGTAGCCGGCCACCACCATCGCCCCGGGACCGTGGCCGAACAGCTCCAGGTGCAGGTGCACCGGCCCGGGGTAGACCGCGCGGACGGCGGCGGGATCGTCCCAGAGCGGGGTGCCGCCGGTCTCCATGTGGAAGAACCTCCGGTCGGGGTGGGCGCGCTGCAGGAACCAGACCGGATGGTTGTAGGACATGCCCGAGAGCCGGTCGGTCTCGGTGTAGTCGGTGAACACCGCCACCACCTCTCCCCCGCCGCGGCGGACCCGATCGGCCAGCTCGTCCACCGTGGACGCCTCAACGATCACGCGCAGGCTGTGCCGGGTCGGGTCCAGGGCCACCGGGGCGGGCAGCGTCGGCACGAGGGCGGGCTCGTCGGCCGAGGCGAGCCGGGGCAGCCGCGGCAGGTCGAGCAGCGAGCGGTGCACGGCCACGAGGTCCGCGTAGGACCGGAACGCCGCGTACACCGCCGTCCAGTCGCGGGCCGGATCGGTGCGGACCTCGACGTCGACGAGGATCCCGGTGACCCCGTAGGTGTGGATGAAGGGCGTCAGCTCGTCGCCGCGCACCGTGACCATCGTGCCGCTGCCGTCCATCGGGGCGACCGTCGCCGCGACGACGTACCCGTCGCTCGTGGTGCCCCTCTCGATCGTGCCCGTGCCGGCACTGCCGCCCCCGACGAAACCGCCGATCGTCGAGCTCTTGGTGGACGGGAAGATCCAGATGTCGCGACCGGCCGCGCGGGCCACCCGGTCGATGGCCGTCATGCGCGCCCCCGCCCCCGCGGTGACGGTGCCGCCGTCGCCCACCGTGATGGAGTCGAGCCCGCGCAGGTCGAGCAGGATGCCGCCGTCGAACGGTGTGGCCTGGCCGTAGTTGCCCGTGCCCGCCCCGCGCGGCGTCACCGGGACGTCGTGCTCGAAGGCGACCTTCAGCACGGTCGGGACGTGCTCGGGCCGCGCGGGGCGCACGACGACGTCGGCCAGGTAACGCCCCGGCGGCACCTTCTCCTGCAGCACCGGCGACATCCGCGACCAGTCCGAGGAGACCTTCGTGATCAGGGCCGGGTCGGTGGAGACCGACCCCACCCCGAGCCGCTCCAGCTCGGCGGCGGCTGCTGCGGTGCGTTCGGACACTGTGGTCACCCGCTCGAGCCCATCCTGATGTTCGGGTCGATGAACTCGTTGGTGTAGAGGCTCTTCGGGCCGGGGACCGCGATGATGGTGCCGTTGCGCTGCAGGATCTGGCCGAAGGTGTCCACGATCTTCTGCATCCGCGCGGGATCGAACTGCCCGAACACCCCGGATGCCGGGTCGTTCGTCACGAAGCCCTGGTCGACCTGCGCCTTCGCGGAGAAGTCGGCGACACCGGCGGAGTAGGTCCAGCCCGTCTGGTAGGCGTTGACCAGGTCGACGATCAGCTGGTTGGTGGGCCTGGGGTTCTTCAGGTAGTCGATCTGGGCCTGCTGCATGATCGGCACCAGCTTCTGCAGGCAGGGCCGCAGCGCGTCCAGCTTGTCAGCCCGCACGGCCAGTGGCTCGGGATAGATCGAGTACCCGACGTCCGCGAGCTTCTCGAAGCCCACCGGCTTGTGCCACTGGGCGATCTCGTTCTCGTAGATGTAGGGCTCGGCGGTGGCGAATCCCTGCTGCATGATCTTGGGGTCGGAGACGAAGCGCGCCGGGGTGCCGTCGTAGCTCGTGTCGGACTGCGAGGCGGCGATGATGCCCTGCGACTCGAGCAGTGCAGGGATCACGTCGCCCGATGTGACGACCGGGGCGCCCGTCGCGGCGACGTCCCGGATCGTGGTCTTCCCGGGATACGTGGCCGGATCCCACATCAGGATCTGCGGGCTGACGGTGATCTGGGACGTCACCGCCACCGTGGCGTGCGAGGCCGCCGAGCTGATCGCCTCGTCGGAGTTCACCGCGCCGAGCACGATGGAGTCGTCCAGGTACATGAGGGCAGGCACCGGCTGGAACCCGACGCTCGGGCCCCCGGGCCGTACCTCGATGTCCACCCCGGTGTCGACGCCGTGGGCGACCAACGAGCCCTTCACCGTCTTCGCGTCGGCGTCGATGGTGCGGTCGGGCCCGACGAGGCTGTACATCGCGCCGTGCTCGGACTCCGGCTGCCAGTCCTGCTGCATCACGACGGTGGCCGGGCACACCCCGGCCAGGTCGAGCGGCCCCCCGGCGGGGGCCGCGGGCGCGGCAGGCCCCGCTGCCGCGCCCGACGGCGGGCCGGAGCCGCCACCGCAGGCGGTGAGGGCGACGGCGGCGGCCAGTGCGGTGGTCACGAGTGCGGCGCCGCGGCGCCCGCGCGTCCGTCTCATCAGGGTCATCAAGGCTCCAGGGGGCGGGGAGGATCCGGG
>NZ_JAAXKY010000036.1 GCF_012911925.1 Pseudonocardia xinjiangensis
CACGGGCAACGGCCACAGGTAACCGGACACCCCCCGCCCGGGCGGGGGCCGCGGGCGGGGGGTGTCCGGTTACCTGTGGCCGTTGCCCGTGTGTTCGCCCGGGGGCTGCTCGCCGAGCTCGAGGTCGGCGGAGGTGACCGACCCGTCCCGCACCCGGACGGCGGTGACGGCCGGGGCGCCCACCGTGGCCGTCACCGTGTAGATGCCCTCGGGCAGCCCGGACAGGCGGAACGAGCCGTCCGCCGCGGTACGGCCGGTGGCCACCACCGCGCCGGCCCCGTCGGTCACGGTGGCGATCGCGTCGCTCACGGCATGCCCCCGCCGGGAGCGGACCGTGCCGGCGAGCATCCCGGTGGGCGGGAGGACGACGTCGTGCCGCAGCGTTCCGGAGAGCGGGACGCTCACCCGCTGCGAGGTCGACGCGCCGTTCGGCGGGGAGACCAGCAGGTGGTGCTCGCCCGGGGGGATGTGGATCATCAGGTAGTGGCCCGTGTCGTCGCCGCGGGTGCCCGACAGCAGCTCCCCCGTCTGGTCCACCACCGTGACGATCGCCGGGACGCCCGCGCCCGCCGCGTGGCGGACCTGGCCCGCGATGGAGGCCGGGCCCTCCACCCGCAGGTCGTGGCCTGCCGGCTCGGCGCCGATCTGCACCCAGTCGGCGGTGGGCTCGCGGCCCTCGTGCTGCCCCACCAGCACGTACTCCCCCGGACCGGGCAGCGGCACCGCGTACCGGCCGCCCTCGGCGGAGACGGTGGCGGCGATCCGGGTGCCCCGGCCGTCGAACACGGTGATCGCGGCGCCCGCCAGGGCGATCCCGTCGCGGTCGGCGATGACCCCGCGCACGCCCGGTCCGGTGAGCACCGGCTCCCGGGACGGCACGGCGGCCGGGGCGGCGGGCAGCACCGCCGGGGTGGCGGACCCGCCGGCCGGTCCCCCGTCGGGCCCCGCACCGGGGACGGCTGCCTGCTCGCCGTCGGGTCGCCGCCGGCCCCGCACGCGCTCCACCAGCACGTACAGCACCGGCACGAGCACCAAGGTCAGCAGGGTCGACGAGACCAGGCCGCCGATCACCACCACGGCGAGCGGCTGGGAGATGAACCCGCCGCCGCCGGTGAGCCCGAAGGCCATCGGGAGCAGGGCGAAGATCGTGGCGACCGCGGTCATGAGGATCGGGCGCAGGCGTTGTGCGGCGCCCTCGGTGACCGCATCGGCCAGGCTCCGGCCACTGCGCCGGTACTGGTTCACCAGGTCGATGAGCACGATCGCGTTCGTCACCACGATGCCGATCAGCATCAGCATGCCGATCAGCGCCGGGACACCCAGCGGGGTGCCGGTGAGCAGCAGCAGCCCGAGCGCCCCGGTGGCGGCGAACGGGATCGCCACGAGCAGCAGCAACGGCTGCAGCAGGCTCCGGAAGGTGATGACCATGACCAGGTAGACCACCGCGATGGCCACCAGCAGGGCGAGGCCGAGCTGTGCGAAGGCGTCGCTCTGCTGCTGGCTGACGCCGCCGATCTCGGCGGTCGCGCCGGGCGGGAGCGTGAGCCCGTCGAGAGTGGTGCGCAGGTCGGCGGTGACCGCGCCCAGGTCGTCGGCGGCGGGCCGCGCGGTGATCTGTGCGCTGCGGGAGCCGTCGGTGTGGGTGATGCTCGGGGCGGTGCTGTTCTGCGTGACGGTGGCGACGTCGCCCAGCGTGATCGGCGCGCCGCGGCCGGCCAGCGGCAGCGCCCGCAGCCCGTCGACGTCGGCCGGTGCGTCCCCCGTGCGCAGCAGCACGTCCTGGTCGACGCCGTCGATCGTCAGGGTGCCGACGGTGGACCCCCGCAGCGCGGTGGCGACCACCTGCCCGATCTGGGCCTCCGTCAGGCCGGCCGCCGCGGCCCGCTGCCGGTCGACCGCCACATCGACAACGGGCTGGGCCGCGGCGAGGTCGTTCCGCACGTCGCTGGCTCCCGGGATGGCCGCGACGGCCCGCTGCACCTGGTCGGCGGCCTGCGCGAGCACGGCCGGATCCTCCGCGCGCACGTCCACGGCGAGCTGGTCGCCGCCGGAAGCGCCCTGCCCGGCCTGCACGGTGAGCGTCCCGACCTGATCCGACGTCCCGAGGCTCGCGAGCCGGTCCCGCAGGGAGTCCGCGACCGCGGTGGCGTCGGCATCGTCGGCGAGGGTCACCGAGAACCGGGTGGCCGTGCCGCCCGAGCCACCGGGGAACCCGAACCGGCCCGACGCGCCGTCGGGCGAGCCGACGGTGACCTGGTAGCTCGCCACGCCCGCGGTGTCGCCGAGCACCTGCTCCACCCGCTTGGCCGCCGTGTCGGCCTCGGGGAGGCCCGTGCCGGGCGCCAGCTCCTGGCTCACCGACAGGGTGTCGCCGCCTGCGTCACCGAGGAAGTTGGTCTGCAGCAGCGGGACCAGTGCCACCGTGCCGGCGAGGATCGCGACGGCGACGCCGAGCGCGATCACCGGCCGCCGGATCGCCGCGTGCAGCACGGGCAGGTAGCCGCGCTGCAGCCGTGTGCGGACGGGCTCGGCGTCCGCCGCCGGTTCGGGCTCCGGCGTGGCCGGGCTGCGCAGCAGCAGTGACGCCAGCACCGGCACCACGGTGAGCGACACGAGCAGCGACGCCAGCAGCGCGGCCGTGACCGTCACCGCGAAGGGCCGGAACAGCTCCCCGACCTGGCCGCCGACCAGCCCGATCGGCGCGAACACCGCCACCGTCGTGATCGTCGACGCGGTGATCGCCCCGGCCACCTCCCGCACGGCGGTGAGGATCGCGGCGCGGCGCGGGCCGCCGTAGCCGAGATGGCGCTTGATGTTCTCGATGACGACGATCGAGTCGTCGACGACCCGGCCGATCGCCACGGTGAGCGCGCCGAGGGTGAGGATGTTGAGCGTGTAGTCCCCGACGTACAACACGATCATCGCGATCAGCACGGACAGCGGGATCGACACGGCCGTCACCAGCGTGGCGCGCACCGAGAGCAGGAACCCGAGGATCACCAGCACCGCGAACAGCAGGCCGAGCAGGCCTTCGGTGGTGAGGTCCTCCACCGACTGCTCGATGAACGGGGCCTGGTCGAACACCACGGTGGCGGCGGCGCTGCGGGCGCTGCCGCCCAGCGCGTCGACCACCTGCGGGAGGGCGTCGCTCACCGCGTGCGACACCGCGACGGTGTTGGCGTCCTCCTGCTTGGTGACGCCGATACCGATGCTCGGAGCGCCGTCGGTGCGGGTGTAGCCGGTGGCGGGCGCGGGCGCCTCGGTGATCGCCGCGATGTCACCGAGGCGCACCGGCGCGCCACGGGTGGACGTCACGTAGAGGTCCCCGAGCTGCGCCACCGACGTGATCGGGCTGCCGACCTCGACGGTCAGCGGGGAGGTGTCCGGGGTGAGCTGCCCGGCCGGCACGCGCACGCCGTTCTGCTGCAGGAGGCTCGTGATCGCGGTGGGCGCGACCCCACGCGACGCCGCGGCGGCCGGGTCGAGGTCGATGGTGATCCGGGGGTCGACGATGCCCGAGAGCGACACGTCCGCCACCCCGGGCAGCCCGGCCAGCAGGGGCTGCACCTGGTCGCGCAGCACCGAGGCGACCTGGTCGGGCGGCAGGTCCGAGGAGACCGCGAGCTGCACCACGGGGAGGCTGTCGGTGCTGCCGCTCACCACGGTCGACGTGAGGTCGGCCGGCAGGCGCACCCCCTGCACCGCGCGCTCGGCCTGCGTGGCGAACTCCGTCAGGTCGGTGCCGTAGGCGAGGTCCAGGCGCACCACCGAGCTGTTGCCGGTGCTGGTGGAGCTCGTGCCGGTGACCCCGCGCAGGCTCGCCACCGCATCCTCGACTGGCGTGGTGACCTGCTGCTCCACCACGTCGGGCGAGGCCCCGGGGTAGGGCGTCACGACGCTGACGATCGGCAGGTCCAGCGACGGCAGCAGCTCCTGCCGCAGGGAGGTGGTGCTGACCACCCCGAACGCGATGACGAGAACCGTCACCAGTCCGACGATGGCGCGATTGGCCACGCTGAGGCGGGCGAGCCAGGTCATGGAAACCAGTGAATACTACGTCTCGGACAAACCATCTGTCGGCGGCTGAGACTTCACTGAGCACTTACACCGGGACGGGTGTAGCGAAAAGGAGGTGGCTGCGATGAGCGGGAACGCCGGAGACGACCGTGCCGACGACTGCGCCGACGACGAGCGCGCCGCCCTCGTCGCGGCGATCGCGGCGCACGAGGCCGTGCTGCGGCGCAGCGCAGCACGCAGGCCGAACCCGCTGTTCGACAGCGGGCTGACGATGCAGCAGCTGCGCGTGCTCGTGGTGCTCGGCGCGGACGGCCCCCTCCCCCAGGGCGACCTCGCACACGCGCTGGGCGTCGGGCTCGCCACCGTCACCGGCCTCGTCGACCGGCTGGTGGCGCGGGGCCTGGTCGAGCGCACCGAGGACCCCCGGGACCGCCGCGTGCGCCACGCCGCGCTCTCGGCCGACGGCACGGCGCTGCTGGACCGGATCGAGAGCGCCGGGCAGGAAGTGCGCGCCCGGCTGCTCGCCCGCATCGACCTCGACGCGCTGCGCGGCCTGGAACGCGGCCTCGCCGCCCTGCACGAGGCGCTGGCGGAGCTCCCGGCCCCCTGACCGCGCGACCGGTGGTCAGTCGCCGGTTCCGGCCCGCCCCGACAGCTGCTCCACCAGCACCAGCAGCGCGCTGTGGTCGAGCCCGCCGTGGCCCTGCGCGCGCAGGGCCCCGACCAGCTGGGCCACGTGCGCGCCGAGCGGGATCGCGACACCCGCCTCCCGCGCGGCCGCCGTGACGATCCCGAGGTCCTTGTGGTGCAGGTCGATCCGGAAGCCCGGGGCGAACTCGCGGGCCCGCATCCCGGGCGCCTTGCGATCCAGCACGGCGCTGCCCGCGAGGCCGCCCGCCAGCACCGCGGAGGCGGACTCGGTGTCCACGCCGTGGGCTTCCAGGAACACCAGCGCCTCGGCGACGAGCTGGATGTTCCCGGCGACGATGAGCTGGTTCGCGGCCTTCACGGTCTGACCGGCCCCGGCGGGACCGACGTGCACGACGGTGCTCCCCACGACGTCCAGGTAGGGCCGGGCGGCCTCGACGTCGGCCTCCTCGCCACCCACCATGATCGACAGGGTGCCCTCGACGGCGCCCGCCTCGCCCCCGCTGACCGGGGCGTCCACCACCCGGACCCCGTGCTCGGCACCCGCGGCGGCGAGCCGGCGGGCCACGTCGGGACGGATCGTGGAGCAGTCGATGTGCAGCGTGCCCCGGCCGGCGGTGGCGTAGATCCCGTCCTCGCCCAGGGCCAGCGCCTCGACGTCGGGGCTGTCGGGGACCATCGTGATCACCACGCCGGCGCCGCGGACGGCCTCGGCGGCGCTGTCGGCGGCCCGGCCCCCGGCCTCGACCAGCCGGTCCACGGCGGGACGCGACCGGTTGTACCCGACCACGTCGTGACCGGCGGCCACCAGGTTGGCGGCCATCGGGCCGCCCATGATGCCGAGGCCGATCACGGCGACCGTCGGCTTCTCCGCCGGGTTCATCGGCTCAGCCAGTCGAACGCCCGGTCGCTCGACGTCGACGGCACGTACTCCAGGCCGACCAGGCCCGTGTACCCGGCGCGGGTGAGGGCGTCGAGATGCTGGTCGAACGGGATCTTGCCGGTGCCCGGCTCGTGGCGGCCCGGCGCGTCGGCGAACTGGACGTGGCCGATCCGCCTGCCGTTCTCGGCGATCACCCTGTCGACGTCGTCGCCGTTGACGGTCAGGTGGTAGACGTCGGCGAGCAGCAGGACGTTCGGCGCGCCCACCCGGTCGGCCACCGCGAGCGCGTCGGCCGCGGTGCGCAACGGGTAGCGCTCGGCGCCGCTGAGCGGTTCGAGGACCACCGCGCCGTCGAGGCGCTCGGCGGCGAACGTGAGGTTCTCGGTGGCCAGGTCGTCCTGCTCCGCCGGGTCGACGCCGTCGAGCCGGTTGCCGTACAGCGCGTTGAACACGGCGGTGCCCAGCCGCTGCGCGATCCCCGCCGTCACCTCCACCCCGGTGCGGAACTCCTCGGTGCGGCCGGTCCACGAGACGAGCCCGCGATCACCACCGCCCATGTCCCCCGCCGGCAGGTTGAGCCCGGTCAGCTGCACACCGGCGTCCTCGATCGCCCGCACGAACTCGTCCACCTCGGCGGGGGAGGGAGTGGCGGTGGGGAACGGCCACCAGAACTCGACGGCGTCGAACCCGGCGGCCCGGGCGGCGGCCGGCCGTTCCAGGAGCGGCAGCTCGGTGAAGATGATGGAGCAGTTGACGGCATAGCGGGTGGTCATACCCAGATCCTGACTGTCGTAGGGGTGGCGCCGCGAGCGGGCGGCCCGATTGCAGCAAAGCCACTTTCATGCAATCTCGTTGCGTGAAAGTGGCTTTGCTGCAACTCGCGCGTCGGTCCAGCGGCGGTCGAGGGCGGTTCGGCCGTCCGGTGTGAGGTGGCCGTGCAGCCGCAGCCGGGCCATCCCGCCGTCGGGGAAGATGTCCAGGCGGACGTGGGTGGCCGCGGGGGCGGCGTCGAGCACGAAGCGGTGGCGGGTGTCGGGCTGCAGCGGCGTGCGGGGCACGAGGTCGAACCACCCGCCCTCCCCCGCGCGCCCGCGCAGGGTGGCCCAGCCAGGTGCGTTGTGCAGGAAGTAGCTCGTGTCGACCTCCGCCACCGCGACCACCGACTCGGCGGCGAGCGCCACCTCCACCCAGTCGTTGCCGTCGTCGCGGCGCCGCGCGGTCTCCCAGCCCTCGCCCATGGAGCGGGGCGGGCCGGGCACGAGGAGGTTGTTCGGTGAGCTGTAGAAGATGTTGGAACAGCCGACCACCCGGGCGCCGTGCTCGATCGCCGCGAGGTCGACGGTGCCGAGCGCGTCGAGCAGCCGGGGGTCGGGCAGCGCCTCCCCGTGCACCCGCAGCCGGGCCACGCCGCCGTCCGGGAAGATCCGCAGGCGCACGTGCGTGACGCGCCGGTCGCTCGTCACGTCGAACTCGTTCTCGGTGTCGCCGGCGACCCCGGTGCGCATCAGCAGCGGGGTCCAGTCGTCGGCGGCGAGGAGGTCGGCCACCGTCGGATGCCCCTCGACCGCGAGCCCGTCGACCGCCACCTCCGGCGGGTAGTTGCCGGTGAACCAGGACGTGTCGACCACCACGCCGCGGACGATCCCCGGGGCGCCCAGCCGGACGATCGCCTCGTCGTACCCCGGCTCGCGGCGACGGCGGGTCTCCCAGCCGTCGTAGACCTTGCCCTTGTGCCCGAACGAGCCGGCGTCGAACACCGAGGGGCCGGGCGAGATGAGGTTCTCGCGCGCGGCGAAGGCCTCGTCGTTGGCCCACACCACGCCCCCACCGAGGGTGCGCAGGGCCAGGTCGGGCAGCTGCCGGAAGTCACGCTGGTCGCTCATCGCAGGTCCTCTCGGCGCAGGAGCCGCCCGCGGGGCGGCTCCTGCTCCTCCACGGGTGCACCCCGGAGCCAGGTGCGGCGCACCTGGCCGTACAGCTCCCGCCCGGCGTACGGCGTGATCGGGTTGCGGTGGTGCAGGCGGCCCACCACGAACGTCGCGTCGGGGGCGAACACGGTGAGGTCGGCGTCCTGCCCCGCGGCGATCCGGCCCTTGAGGGAGAGCCCGACCAGCGCAGCGGGCCGCTCCGCCATCCACGTGACGACCTCGGCGAGACCGTGACCCCGGCGGCGCGCCTCGGTCCACACCACCGGCAACCCGACCTGCAGCGAGGCGATCCCGCCCCACGCCTGGCCGAAGTCGCCCGACTCCAGGCGCTTGAGGTCGGCGGTGCAGGGCGAGTGGTCGGAGACGACCAGGTCGATCGTCCCGTCGGCGAGGCCCTGCCACAGCGCGTCCCGGTTGCCGGCCTCGCGGACGGGCGGGCAGCACTTGAAGCGGGTGTCGCCGTCGGGCACCTCCTCGGCGGTGAGCGCGAGGTAGTGGGGGCAGGTCTCGACCGTGACGCGGACACCCTCGGCGCGGACGGCCGCGAGCTGCGGCAGCGCGTCGGCCGACGACAGGTGCACCACGTGCACGCGCGCCCCCGTCTCGCGCGCGGCCGCCAGCAGGCCCGCGATGGCGCTGTCCTCGGCGGCCGGCGGCCGCGACGCGACGAAGTCGAGGTAGCGCCGCCCCGCCGCGTCCCGGACCAGGTCGCCGTCCTCGGCGTGCACGATCATCAGCCCGTCGAACTCCGCGACGGCACGCAGGGCCGTGGTGAGGTCCTGCCCCAGCAGCGGCGGGAACTCCGGCACGCCGCTGTCGAGCAGGAAGCACTTCACGCCGAACACGCCGGCCTCGTGCAGCGCCCGCAGCTCCCCCGCGTTGCCCGGCACGGCCCCGCCCCAGAACCCGACGTCCACCGCGCACTGGCCGTCGGCCGCCTTGCGCTTGATCTCCAGCGCCGCCACGTCGACGGTGGGCGGCAGCGCGTTGAGCGGCATGTCGACGATCGTGGTGACGCCACCGGCGGCCGCGGCCCGGGTGGCCGTGGCGAAGCCCTCCCACTCGGTGCGCCCCGGCTCGTTGACGTGCACGTGGGTGTCGACCAGGCCGGGGAGCAGCACCTCGTCGGCGGCGAGCACCACCTCGGGCGCGTCGACCGCGGCGTCGAACGGCAGCACGGCCTCGATCCGCTCGCCCTCCACCAGCACCGCGGCGGGCCGCTCGGCGCCCTCGATCACGGCGCGCCGCGCCCGGACGACGATCACGCCTGCTCCTGGTAGGTGCGCCAGCTCGCCAGCTCCGAGATGTCGGTGAGCGGCGGCAGCGTGGCGTACTCCCGGCGCAGCACCATGGCCAGCGACCCGCTGCCGTCGGCGAGCTCGATCACGCCGAGCTCCAGCCCGTCGGGCTCCCCGGGCAGCAGCACCTCGCGCAGCTGCTCGTAGGACAGGTCGTAGACCTCGCCCTGCACCGCGGCACCCCCGTCCCCGACGTCCTCCAGCGCCGGATAGCGCCCGCCGACGGCGTGGAAGCGGTAGCGCGGCGCCGTGGTGGTGCGCCCGACCAGCGTCGCGTCGCCGACGAGATGGTGGTCGGCGCCGCCGGACATGGCGGTGCCGTTGAGGAACATCAAGGGCATCGTGCACTCCTTCGTCGTGCGCATGCGCCGGCGAGTGAGCCATCACTCGTGCCGGCGCACACGCCCCCGTCAGGCGCCGGTGATGTGCTCGGGCCGCACGGGAACGCGCCGCAGCGCCTTTCCCGTGGCCGCCCGGATCGCGGCCGCGACGGCGGGACCGCTCGAGATCGTCGGGGGTTCACCGACCCCACGGACACCGTAGGGCGCGTGCGGGTCGGCGTACTCCAGAACCTCGATCCGCATCGGCGGCGTGTCGAGGATCGTCGGGATGAGGTAGTCGGTGAACGACGGGTTGCGCACCCTCCCGTCGGTCACGACGACCTCCTCCATCAGGGCCAGTCCCATGCCCTGCGCACTGCCGCCCTGGATCTGGCCGAGCACCGCGTCCGGGTTGACCGCCCTGCCGACGTCCTGCGCGGTGTCCAGGGCCACCACCTTCACCAGCCCCAGCTCGACGTCGACGTCGACCACCGCACGGTGGGCGGAGAACGCGAACTGCACGTGGGCGTCGCCCGCCCCGGTCTCCTCGTCGAGCGGCGCCGTCGGGCGGTGGCGCCATTCGAGGGTCTCCTCCACGGCCTCGTCGCCGAGCACGTCCGCGACCCCCGTGAGGACCTCGCCACTGACGTCGACGATCTTGTCGCCGTCGAGCCGCAGGTCGGCGGCGGCGCGCTGCAGCATCCCGGCCGCCCGCGCCAGCACGGTGTCCCGGACGGCCTCGCAGGCCGCCTTGACCGCACCGCCGGTGACGTAGGTCTGCCGGGACGCCGACGTCGAACCGGCGGAGCCCACCGTGGTGTCCGCCTGCTGCACCACCACCCGCTCCACTCCGAGCTCGGTGCGGGCGATCTGCTGCTCCACGGTGATCAGCCCCTGGCCCACCTCCGCGGCGGCGGTGTGGACGGTGGCCACCGGCTCACCGGCGCTGACCTCGAGGCGCACCCGCGCGGTCGAGTAGTCGTCGTAGCCCTCGGAGAACCCGACGTTCTTGTACGTGACGGCGTACCCGATCCCCCGCACCACGCCCTCGCCGTGGGTGGTGTTGCCGACCCCGCCGGGCAGCTCGCGCAGGTCCGGCTCGGGAGGGGACCCGGGCGGGAGCGGCATGTCCCGCACGATCCGGATCAGCTCGGCCACCGGGGCTGCCGAGTCGATCACCTGGCCGGTGATGTTCGTGTCGCCCTCGCGCATCCCGTTCCGCGCGCGGATCTCCACGGGATCGACACCCACCGCGTCGGCGAGCTCGTCCATGAGCGCCTCGTGGGCGAACGCCGCCTGGACGCAGCCGAAACCGCGCATCGCCCCGCACGGCGGGTTGTTCGTGTACACCCCGCGCGCGTCGACGTGGACGTTCGGGATCCGGTAGGGCCCCAGCCCGAGCGAGCCGCCGTTGCCGACCACCGCACCCGTGGAGGACGCGTAGGCGCCCCCGTCGAAGAGGATGTCGGCACGGGCGTAGACCAGCGTGCCGTCGCGCTCGGCCCCGAACTCGTAGCGCAGCCAGGCCGGATGCCGGTGCACGTGCCCGAAGAACGACTCCTCCCGGGAGTAGCTCATCTTGACGGGCCGGCCGGTGCGCAGGGCGAGCAGGCAGGCGTGGGCGTGCATCGAGAGGTCCTCGCGGCCGCCGAACGCCCCGCCGACCCCTGCCAGGTGCAGCCGCACCTTCCCGGGCGGCAGGCCGAGCACGTGGCAGACCTGCCGCTGGTCGACGTGCAGCCACTGCGTGGCCACGTGGAGGTCCACGCCGCCGTCCGCGCCGGGCACGGCCAGGCCGGACTCGGGGCCGAGGAAGGCCTGGTCCTGCATGCCGACCTCGAAGTCGAGCGCGACGACCACGGGCGCGGTGGGCGCGGGGTCACCGCGGCGCATCCGCACCTCCCGCACGAGGTTGCCGCCCGCATCCCGCCGCGCCGGGTGCACCAGCGCCGCACCGGGCTCCAGCGCCCGCCGTGGGTCGGTGACCGCGGGCAGCTCCTCGTACTCGACGACGATCCGGGCCGCGGCGCGGCGCGCCGTCTCCGGGTGCTCGGCCGCCACCAGCGCCACGGCCTCACCCTGGTAGCGCACCACACCCTCGGCGAGCGCCGGCTGGTCGAGGTGCTCCAGCCCGACAGCGTTCTCCCCGGGCACGTCGGCCGCCGTGAGCACCGCGTGCACGCCGGGCACGGCCAGCGCCGGTGCGGTGTCGATCGCGACGATCCGCGCGTGCGGGTGCGGGCTGCGCAGCGTCGCGCCCCACAGCATGTCGTCGCGCGAGAGGTCGCTGGCGTAGGCGAACGCGCCCGTGACCTTGAGCAGCCCGTCCGGCCGCAGCGGGCTGTCGCCGACCCGGCCGCGGCTGGCGGTCGTCTCGCTCGCTCCTGCAGAGTTCGGTACCGCGGACGTCATGGTCAGCCGGCTTTCTCGATCAGGGTCCGGTGGACGGCGACACACTCGCGGGCCAGCGCCTCGACGTCGACGGTGCGGACGTGGCCTCGTTCGACCACCGTGCGGCCGTTCACGAGCAGGAGCTCCATGGGCGGCGGCGCCCCGAGCACGAGCGCGGCCACCGGGTCGGCGACGTCGGCGTGCTGCAGGCCGTCGATGCGCCACAGCGCGAGGTCGGCGAGCTTGCCGGCCTCCAGGGAGCCGATCTCGTCGGTCCGCCCGACCACGGCGGCACCGCCGAGCGTCGCCAGCTCCAGGACGTCGCGGACGGTCAGTGCCTGCGGCCCGCCGACCGCGCGGGCGAACAGGAGCGCGTGCCGCACCTCCTCCAGCAGGCTCCCGGCCTCGTTGCTCGCGGCTCCGTCGACGCCGAGTGACACGCGGGCGCCCGCGGCGCGCAGGTCCCGGGTGCGGGCGATCCCGGCCCCCAGCCGCGCGTTGGACGACGGGCAGTGGGCCACGCCCGTGCCGGTCTCCCCGATCCTCTTCACCGCGGTGTCGTCGAGGTGCACGGCGTGGGCGAACCAGACGTCCTCGCCGGTCCAGCCGAACCGCTCCACGTACTCCAGGGGTGAGCAGCCGAACCGCTCGCGGCAGAACGCCTCCTCGTCGAGGGTCTCGGCCAGGTGGGTGTGCAGCATGACCCCGCGCCGCCGCGCGAGCTCCGCCGACTCGCGCATGAGCTCCCCGGTGACGCTGAACGGCGAGCACGGCGCGAGCGCGACCCGCAGCATCGAGCCCGGCGCGGGGTCGTGCCACCGGTCGATCGCGGCCTCGGAGCCGGCGAGGATGGTGTCGCGGTCCTCCACGACGCCGTCGGGGGGCAGGCCGCCGTCGCTCCGGCCGAGGTCCATCGAGCCGCGGCACGGGTGGAACCGCAGCCCGACGTCCTGCGCGGCCCGGATCTCCGCGGCGAACACGTCCCCGCCGTCGGAGGGGAAGACGTAGTGGTGGTCGGTGGTGGTGGTGCAGCCGGTGAGCGCGAGCTGGGCCAGCGCAGCGCTCGCGGAGGTGTGCACGGCGTGCTCGTCGATGCCGGCCCACACGGGATAGAGCGTGGTGAGCCACTCGAACAGCGTGGAGTCCACGGCGAGCCCGCGGGTGACCCACTGGTAGAGGTGGTTGTGGGTGTTGACGAACCCGGGCGTGAGCAGGCAGCCCCGCCCGTCGACGACCGTGGCACCCTCGACGGCGGGCGCGGGACCGGCACCGACCGCGGTGATCCGGTTGCCCTCCACCACGACGTGGCCGCCGGGGTACTCGGCGCCGGAGACGGTGACGACGTGGGCGCCCTCGATGACCGTCGTCGTCATGACGCCCGCTCCTGCGCACGGGAGGCGAGCCGCACCGCGTCCATGATCTTCTCGTAGCCGGTGCACCGGCACAGGTTCCCGGCGAGCGCCTCGCGGATCTCCGGGTCGGACGGCTGGGGGTTGCGCTCCAGCAGGTCGTGGGTGGAGACGATCAGCCCGGGCGTGCAGAAGCCGCACTGCACGGCGCCGCACGCGAGGAACGCCTGCTGCACGGGGCGCAGCTCGCCGTCGGCCGAGAGGCCCTCCACGGTGGTCACCTCACGCCCGTCCGCCTGGCCGGCGGCGACGAGGCAGGAGCACACCGGCAGGCCGTCCAGGTAGACGGTGCACGACCCGCACTCGCCCTGCTCGCAGGCGTTCTTGGAGCCGGGCAGCCCCATCCGTTCGCGCAGCGCGTACAGCAGGCTCTCGCCTTCCCACACGCCGTCCACCTCGCGCCGCGTGCCGTTCACGGTCAGCGTGATCCGCATGTCAGGCTGCTCTCCGGTAGTCGTTCCAGGCCCACGTGGCGGCGCGGCGCGCCATCACCGAGAGCGAGTGCAGGCGGTAGGCGGCGCTGCCCCGGACGTCGTCGATCGGGGCGGCGGCGGCGCGCACGCGGTGGCCGAACTCGCGGGCCAGCCCGTCGGGCAGCTCCCCCCGCGACTCCCACAGCCCGGCCGCGTCGAGCTCGCCCGCCAGGAACTCGGCGGCCGCCTCGGCCCGGCGCGGGGTGGGTGCCGCGGAACCGATCCCGGTGCCCACGGCGCGCCGGTCCGGATGCAGCGCGAACCCGAAGGCCGACACGGCGATCACCATCGCGTTGCGGGTCCCGATCTTGCAGAACTGCTGCGGCCCGCGCGGCGGCGCGACCAGCACCGCGGCGATGAGCTCGTCGGGCGCGAGGGCGTTGGTTTTCACCCCCGTATAGAACTGCGCCACCGGCACCTCCCGCACCCCCCGGGCGGCCGAGGCCACCTCGACCACGGCGTCGGCCGCCAGCAGTGGCGGGTGGCTGTCGCCAGCAGGCGACGCGGCGCCGAGGTTGCCGCCCACCGTGCCACGGTTGCGGATCTGCGGTGACCCGATCGTGCGTGCGGCCATCGCGAGGCCGGGGAGAGCGGTGGCGAGCTCGTCGATCACGCGGGAGTAGGTGACGGCGGCGCCGAGCCGGATCCGGCCCCGGTCCGGGGCCCAGTCGCGCAGCTCCGCCACCCTGGTCAGGTCGAGCAGCGCGGGTGGACGGCGCCGGTCGAAGTTGATCTCGACCAGGACGTCGGTGCCGCCCGTCACGGGGAGCGCGCCGGGACACGCCGCCTTGGCCGCGAGGGCGTCGGCCCATGTCGTCGGCGCGAGGAACTCCATGACGGAAGTACAGCCCTGCCCGGATACGTACAGAAGTCACTGCCGAGATGAAACGTGCACCAATCGGTCGCCGGCGCTTGTAGGTTCCTCCAATGCACCTGCGGGACCTGGTCACCCGTCCCGGGCTCGGCCTGCGGTTGCTGCACGGCGACGCGGCCGCGCTGGACCGGCCGCTGCGGTGGGTCTACACGACCGACCTGATCGACCCGGCCCGCTACCTGTCCGGCGGCGAACTGGTGCTGAGCGGGCTCGTGTGGCGCCGCGAGCCCGGCGACAGCGAGCGCTTCGTCGCGGCAGTGGCCCGCTCGGGGGCTGCCGCACTCGCCGCGGGGGAAGCGGTGTTCCACGGCGTCCCCGACGACGTCGTCGAGGCCTGCCGGCGGCACGACCTGCCCTTGGTCGCCGTGCCGGAGGAGCTGTCGTTCGCCACGGTCACCGAGCTGGTGATCACCTCACTGACCGCGGCGCGCGGCGACCGGCTCGCGGTCACGGTGGGCCGCCAGCGCAGGCTGCTCTCGGCCGTCGCGGCCGGGCTGGGCCTCGACCAGCTGGCCACGCAGGTGTCGGCGGCCACCGGGACGACGTGCCGGGTGCTCAGCACCACCGGCCGCGAGATCGCCGCCGGGCCGCAGCCCCTGCCCGACGACGTGGTCGACCGGGTGGTGGCGGCGTTCCTGACGGCCGACCAGCTACCCGCCACCCTGAGCGGCGGCGACGTCACCGTGTTCCCCGTCGGCCCCGCCTCCGAGCAGCGGCTGACGTCCTGGTTCGTCGTGGCGGAGGGCGACGCGGCCTGCTGGGACACCGAGACCACCGACACCGTGGGTGAGCTGGTCGCGGTCGCCTCGCTGGACCGCGCCCGGCGCAGCGAGGGGCTGCGCGTGGCCCGGGCGATCGCCGACGACGCGGTCGCGCTCGTCGCGGGCGGCACCGCGACCGTGGCGGAGACGTCGGTGCGGCTGCGGCACGCGGGCCTCGACCCGGCCGGGCCGCTGGTCGTGGCCGTGGCGGGATTCGCCGGGCGGCCCGAACGGGTGGAGACGGCTCGCGCGGTGCTGCTCGACGCCGCGGCGCACCGGGGACCACCCGTGGTGGGGGTCTACGACGGTCTGGCCGTGGCGCTGCTGCCGGCCACCGGCGGGGATGACGCGGCCGGGGCCGCGCTGAGCCGGGCGCTGGGCCGGCTCGTCCCCGGGCTGGCGGGCGAACCGCTGGCCGTCGGCGTCAGTCGCCCGGCGTGTCCCGATGCCCTGTCGGGTGCGCTGCAGGAGGCCCGCCACGCCCGTGACGTCGCCGCGCTGCGCCCCGGAGTGCTGCACGTCGTCACCGGCGAGGAGACCACCTCGCACGTGTCGCTGCTCGCCGCCGTCCCCGACGAGGTGCGCCGCGCCTTCGCCGCGCGGGTGCTCGGCAGCGTCCTCGACCACGACGCCCGGACCGGCGCCGGCCTGCAGGAGACGCTGCAGGCGTTCCTCGACTGCTCCGGTTCGTGGACCCGGGCCGCCGACCGGCTCCACCTGCACGTCAACACCGTGCGCTACCGCATCCGCCGGGTGGAGGAGCTCACCGGCCGCGACCTCGGGAAGCCCTCGGACCGCGTGGACGTCTTCCTGGCCCTGCAGTCGCTGCGGGGCCACGCGGGGTGACCCTCTCCCTCGTTGCAGCAAAGCCACTTTCCTGCAACCTCGTTGCCTCAACGTGGCTTTGCTGCAACTCCGGAGGCCGTGGCTTCTGACGAACGATCGTGCTAAAAAGGACCCCATGGGCAAGGGGGACGCGACGCGCGAGATCATCCTCGACGAGGCGGCCGGCCTCGCGCGCCAGGTCGGCCTGGGCGGGCTGACGATCGGATCCCTCGCCACCCGCACCGGCATGTCGAAGAGCGGCCTGTTCGCGCACTTCGGCTCGAAGGAGGCCATGCAGCTGCAGGTGCTCGACCACGAGACGGACCGGTTCACCTCCGAGGTGGTGCGCCCTGCGCTCTCGGCGCCGCGGGGTGAGCCACGGGTCCGCGCACTGTTCGAAGGGTGGCTGGCGTGGGACTCCGCCGACGGCGGCTGCCCGCTCGTCGCCGCCGCGTTCGAGCTGGACGACCAGCCCGGTCCGGTGCGCGACCGCCTGCTCCACAACCAGCGCGACTGGTTCGACACCCTCGCCACCATCGCCTCCACCGGAGTCGCCGAGGGGCACTTCCGGCCCGACACCGACCCGCGGCAGTTCGCCCAGGACATCGAGGGGATCATGCTGGCCTTCCACGTCGCCAGCCGCCTCCTGTCCGATCCGGACGCCGCCGCGAGGGCCCACCGCGGGCTCGACGCCCTGCTGGCCGCCGCCGCGGCGCCGGCCGCCCCCTGACCCTCTGTGCGACCAGGAGTCCCCGATGACGTACACCCGCCGACGAACGATCGTTCGTACTATTTCGAGGGTCCCGTGAGCCCCGCTGCGGTCCACGTCCGCCCGCTGGACCGATGGACCGCCGGTCACGCGGTCGACACGGTCTTCGCCCAGCTCTCGCCGCGCAGCCGCTACCTGCGCTTCCACAGTGCCGTCCCGCGCCTGCCGGGTCCGGTCCGGGCCGCACTCGTCGACCTCGACGGCCGGTCCCGCGCGGCCGTCGTGGCCGAGACCTGCGGGCCGGGCGGCCCTGCGCCGGTGGGCATCGCCCGCATCGCCCGCACGGACCCCGGGACGGCCGAGATCGCCGTCGCCGTGGTGGACGACTGGCAGCGTCAGGGCATCGGACGCCTCCTCGTCTCCGCCGTCGCCACGCTCGGCGAGGAGCTCGGCTACACGGCGCTGCGGGGTGGGGTGCTGCCGGAGAACGTCGCGATGCTCGGCCTGGCGCGGTCGGTCTTCCCGCCGGCCACGCGACACTTCGACGGCGACGTGATCCAGCTCGCCGTCCCCCTCGGCCCCGCGGCGTGGACGGTGACCGACGAGGACGTCCTGGCCGACCTGGTGAGCCGCTGATCCGCCGAGCTGGTCGGTCAGCTGCGGGTGACCGTGGCCTCGATCAGGCCGTAGGGACGGTCCGCCGCGTAGAACACCTCGTTGTTGTTCTCGACGTCGAACGGGGACAGGTCGACGGCGAAGTGGTGCTTGTTCGGCGCCTGCAGGGTGATCTCCGCGATCCGCGGGTGCGCCTCCAGCACGGCCCGGCCCATCTCCCACAAGGTCTGCTGCAGTGCCAGGGAGTGCACGGTGGCGTACTGCTCGAGCATGATCCGCCGGACGTCGGTGTAGCTCTTGGCCCAGTCCACGTCCCGGAAGCCGTCCCAGCCGCCGTCGGGGGCCGGGTCGTGGCGCCACTGGGCCACGAGTGCGGTGGCCATGATCCGGTCGTGCGCCTCGGGGAGGGTGGTGTAGCGGTCCTTGAGGAAGCCCGCGAACTCTGAGCCGGTGGACTTGAGCAGGACGAGGTCACGCAGGCCCGAGACCACCTGGGCGTGCCCGTCCTCCACCTCGGCGACGGCGGTGCGCACCTCCTGGCCCCGGCGCACCCACGTGTGGTCGTGGCCGGCGCCGCCCACCTGCACGCGGTCCCAGGCGAACTCGTCCACGGCGATCCGGGCGCTGCTCACCGGTTCCACCGTCGACACGAAGTGGCGGGCGAGGGTGAGGGCGTAGTCCTCGATCTCGCCCAGACCCTTCTCCTTGGCGAAGGCGTAGGCCGTGTTCTTCTGCGAGTCGGTGGGCAGGACCGCCTGCTGGTCACCGTGCAGGTACGCGTCCTCGAACGCGCCGCGCAGCGTCGTGGTGACCGTGACGTCGCGGATCTCGTGGCGGGAGGTCTCCCGGTAGATGCGGACCAGGCGGTTCTCCGCCTTCCCGTACTGGTGGCCTCCGAGCACGATTCCCATGTGTCAGCTCCCGCGATAGGTCGAGTAGGCGAACGGGGACAGCAACAGCGGTACGTGGTGGTGCTCCCCCGCGTCGATGACGGCGAACGTGACGGCCACCTCGGGGTAGAACCCCTGCCGGCCGGTGGCGGCGAAGTAGCCGCCGGTGTCGAACGTGATCCGGTAGGTGCCCACGGGCAGGTCGGCGGCGAGGTCGCGGACGCGGCCGTCGGCGTCGGTGCGGGCCTGTGCCAGCAGCTCACCGCCGGGCAGCGCGTCGAGCCGGACCCCCACGTCCGCAGCGGGGCGGCCGAGCGCCGCATCGAGCACGTGCGTCGAGATGCTCATCGCACGGCCTCGCTGCGCTCGGCCGGCGCTGCGCGCAGGCACTGCACCGATGATTCGCTCGCAAGCTCGCTCATCGCACGCCCTCGCTGCGCTCGGCCGGCGCTGCGCGCAAGCACTGCACCGATGATTCGCTCGCAAGCTCGCTCATCGCACGGCCTCGGCCGGAGCCAGGAGCCGGTCGAGCCGGATCCGGTTGATGGCGGCCAGTTCGGTGAGCGCCACGGCCCGCTCGGTGGCGGGGTCGTGGGACAGCCGGGCGCGCAGGGTGGCCAGCAGGTCCTCGGCGCTGCGGCCGGTGGCACAGACCAGGTACACGTGGCCGAACCGTTCCTCGTAGGCCCGGTTGCCCTCGTCCAGCGCGGCCAGCACGTCCGCGGCGGCGTCGCCCACACCGCTCTGTTCGCGGCGGGACTGCCCGCCGGCCTGCCGGTCACCGATCCGGGGGTGGCCCGCCAGCGCGGCGTCGAGGTCGGCGTCGTCCAGCGCCGCGGCTGCGGCCGTGTGCAGGGCGGTGGTCGAGGCGTACGGCCGGCCCGTCGCCACCGCCCGCGCCCAGCGCGGTGCCGAGCAGCAGGTCAGCAGCGTCCGTTCAGCCTCGGGCAGCGGCAGCGCGTTGAACGTGTGCAGGTCCACGCGGGTCCTTCCGTGCGAGGCGAGGCTCCACCGGGCGGCCGCCGCCGGATCGTCTCGCCCGCCCACCGTATCCACGTACGCGGAGCGCACGAGGTTCAGCGCTCGGACGACCCCGCGGGCAGAGCGTCGAGCACCAGACCGTCGAACTTCCGCCGGATCGTCTCCAGCCGCCACTTGTTGCTGAACAGCGCCAGCACCGCGCCGTCGGCCCGGCGGGTGAGGACCTCCACCTCGCTCTGGCCCTTGAGCAGCTCCGCTCCCGCCGCGTCGGTGCGGCGGGTGACGGAGTAGCTCAGCGTTTCGAGGGTGACCGGGGCCCGGAACTCCGACTCCAGCCGGGCGGTGACCACCTCGAACTGCAGCGGGCCCACCGCCGCGAGCACCGGTGCCTGGTCGCCGCGCAGGTCAGAGCTCAGTACCTGGATGACGCCCTCGCTGTCGAGCTGCTCGATCCCCCGCCGGAACTGCTTGTAGGTGCCGGCGTCGGCGCCGCGCACCACGGCGAAGTGCTCGGGCGCGAAGCTCGGGATGGCCGGGAACTGCACCGGCTCCGTGGAGTAGAGCGTGTCACCGGGCCGCAGTGCACCGGCGTTGACCAACCCGACGATGTCGCCGGGGAAGGCCTCCTCCACGGTGGTGCGCTGCTGGCCGAACACGGCCTGGGCGTACTTCGTGGCGAACGGGCGCCCGGTGGCGGCGTGGGTGAGCACCATGCCGCGCTCGAACCGGCCAGAACAGATCCGGACGAACGCCATCCGGTCGCGGTGGGCGCGGTCCATGCCCGCCTGCACCTTGAACACCAGCCCGGACGTGGACGCCTCCAGCGGGCGCGGGTTGCCCTCGGCGTCGTCGCGGGCCTCGGGCGCGGGGGCGAGCTCGACCAGCGCATCGAGCAGCCGGGCGACGCCGACGCCGTTCAACGCGGCTCCGAAGAGCACCGGGGTGGCCGTGCCGGTGAGGAAGTCCTTCTCGTCGAACCCGGCGCCGATCTCCTCCAGCAGCGCGAGCTCGTCCTGCGCGGCGGCCCAGTACTGCGGCTCCTCCGCGGCGATGACCTCGGCGGGCACCAGCTCGGTGGTGGCGCGGGTGGCCCCGCCCGCGGTACGCGAGTAGCGGCGGAACTCCCCCGTGGCGACCTCGACCAGCCCGCGCAGCTCCCCGGCCACCCCGACCGGCCAGGTGACCGGCATCGGGCGCAGCCCGATCGTCTGCTCCACCTCGTCGAGCAGCTCGAGCGCCTCGCGCCCCGGCCGGTCCCACTTGTTGACGAAGGTGAGCACCGGGATGCCGCGGGTGCGGCAGACGTCGAACAGCTTGAGGGTCTGCGGTTCCAGGCCCTTGGCCGCGTCGAGCAGCATCACCGCGGCGTCGACGGCGGCGAGCACGCGGTAGGTGTCCTCGGAGAAGTCGCCGTGGCCGGGAGTGTCGAGCAGGTTGATCACGCAGTCGCGGTAGGCGAACTGGAGCACCGCGGAGGTGACCGAGATCCCCCGCTTGCGCTCCATCTCCATCCAGTCCGACGTGACCCCGCGCCGCCCGGACTTGCCGTGCACGGCACCGGCCTCGTCGATCACCTCGGCGTAGAGCGCCAGCGCCTCGGTGAGCGTGGACTTGCCCGCGTCGGGATGGCTGATCACCGCGAACGTCCGTCGCCGTCCCGCTTCGACCGCAATACGAGCGTCGCCCGATACCCGGGCCGACTCCCCCGCCGACTTCTCCACCACAGCTCCAGACATCAGACCGCCGATCCTACGCGGCGGCCTGTCGCCCCCCGACGTCCGTGGTCGGCCACGGCGGCCCTGACCGGGCGATCGTCACGACAGTGCCGGGATGACCTCGCGCTCGAACAGCTCCAGGCTCGACCGGTCGTGGGCCGCGCCCGGGAACACGAAGATCCCGTACGCCAGACCTCGCCGCTGCATGCCCTCGAGCCGCTCCACGATCTGCTCCGGCGTCCCGCAGGAGGCGACCGAACCGTTGCGCAGGAACCGCTGGACGAACGCCTCGGCGCCGTCCTCGCCCAGCACCGGCGCGAGCCGCGCCCGGTGCGCCGCGATCCGCTCCTCGACCTCGGACTCGGTGGACCCGGCCATCACGTAGTACACGGTGGAGCGCACGATCGCGTCGAAGTCGGTGCCGACGTCGCGGCAGTGCCGGGCCAGCACCGCCGACTTGCGCGCGAAGCCCTCGGGCGAGCCGTCGAAGTTCGTGTACCGCGCGTACCGGGCGGCGATCCTGAGGGTGACCTTCTCGCCCTGGCCCGCGATCCACAGCGGGATGCCGCCGTCCTGCAGGGGCAGCGGGCGCACGATCGCGTCCTCGACCTGGTAGTGCTTGCCGCGGAGCGTTGCCCGGCCCGTGGTCCAGGCCTGCCGCATGATCGCGACGCCCTCCTCGAGCATCCCGAGCCGGTCCCGGGCGGGCGGGAAGCCGTAGCCGTACGCGGTCCACTCGGCCTCGTCCCACCCGGCGCCCACACACATCTCGAGGCGCCCACCGGAGACGATGTCGCAGGTGGCCGCCACCTTCGCCAGGTAGGCCGGGTTGCGGAAGCCGATGCACGTGCAGACCTGGCCCAGCCGCACCCGTCCGGTCACGGCGCCGAAGGCCGCCATGAGGCTCCACGCCTCGTGCGTCCCCGTCTCGTCGGGAGGGGGCGTGGGGAGGGCGTGGAAGTGGTCGTTGACCCAGATCGACTCCCAGGGACCGGCGTCGGCGTGCTGCGCCAGGCCCTTCATCACGTCCCAGTGCGCTGCCGGGTGGATGCCCGCCAGGTCGTGGCTCCACCCCTGTGGCACGAACATCCCGAACCGCATACCCACGCTCCCCGAGGACGACCGATCACGACCGTACGTCGCGGGGAGGGCGGGAGACGGGCCGGCGACGTGCTGTCGATCACGGCGGACCGTCGCCCGCCCCCATCCGGTCAGCTCGCCGCGAGCGGCTCCCGCACCGAACGCTCGGCGGCGATGTGGTCGGCGACCCGGCAGGCCAGCGCGGCGATGGTGAGCGTCGGCCCGACGGCGCCCGCGGTCGGGAAGACGGCGCTGCCCGCGACGTAGAGGTTGGCGCTGCCGTGCACACGGCAGTCGGCGTCGACCACGCCCTGGCGCGGGGAGGTTGCCATCCGCAGCAGACCCATCTGGTGGGTGCCGTCGGTGAAGGGCATGTCGTCGATGCGCGCCGCGTCGGCCATGTCGACCGTGCCGTAGCCGAGGCGGGCGAACTCCTCGCCGATCAGCTCCATGCTGCGGCGGATCCGGGCCCGGTCGTCGGTGGACACGCCGTAGTGCACCTGCAGGCGCCGCTGGCCGAGCTGGTCGCGATCACGCGAGAGCGTGACGCGGTTGGCCGGGTCCGACGACTGCTCGGCGTCGAACCGCAGGCGGCAGGTGGCGCCGTCCAGCGGCATGAACGACGGCAGGATGCGACCGCCCGTGATCCGGGGAGCGGCCCAGGACACGGCGAACCTGCCCACCCGCCGCCAGTCGTGCGCGACGTTGCCGATGTGCTGCCCCAGGCCGGACGTGCTCGCGTAGCGCGCGTGGGTGCCGGCGGACTTGAAGCCGAGCCGGGCCCGGTTCAGCGCGTAGTAGGTGAGGGAGAACGTGGACAGCAGCCCGTCCCCGTGGCTGGGGTCCATCGGGTCGGGGAACCACAGCGCCGCCTTGAGGTTGCCCAGCTCGTGGCGGGCCTGCGCCGCGGCGGTGAGCGCGAGCTTGCGCCGGGCGTACACACCGTCGCGGGTGGCCACGTAGCCGAGCGCGAGGTTGCGCCCCAGCTCGCTCAGCACGACCGTGCCGACCTCGCCGACCGGGTGGGTCATGTAGTGCCGTCCGACCTGGTCGTACTCGTTGCCGATGCCCGCGGGCGACTGCCGGTCGGACGCCAGCAGGATCCGGGCCGACTCCAGGCCACCCGCGGCGAGGACGTAGGTGCGCGCCACCACCGTGATTTCGACGCCGGGGCGCGGCGCGACGACCGCCTCGGTGATCGCCCCGCTCACCGGGTCGCGCTCCAGGCGCACGACGGTGGCCTCCACCAGCAGCCGGACGTTGGCGGCCCCGGCCAGCGCCCGCATCCGGCCGGCGAAGCTGGTGGGCGGGCTCCACCGCCAGGTCGAGTCGACGTCCAGTGTCTCGGACGGCAGGGGAGCGAAGAGCGGGAAGCCCGAGCGGGCCGCGGAGTACTCGTACTCCCCCGCCTGCAGGTGGCGCTGCGCGCGCCGGTAGAACGGTTCCAGCTCCGGTCCGGAGACCGGCCATCCCGCGCTGTCCAGCCACTCGCGCGGCCCGAGGTCGAGGTCGTCCAGGGGGGAGCAACGCCCGCCCCATACGACGCTCGTGCCGCCGAGGCGCTTCTGCCGGACGGCATCGAGGGGATCGTGCGGGTCGACCGTCTCGCCCCGGTAGGTGTCGGCCTGCCGCGGACCGAACCGCTGGCCGCCACCCTCGACGACCACCACGTCGACGCCACGGTGGGCGAGCTCCGCGGCCACCACCGCCCCAGCCGGCCCGGTGCCGATGACACAGACATCGGCCGACACGCGGCCTCCGGGCGTGATCCCGCGAGCATCGGTCAACACGTGCACCGAGGGTAGAGCAAGGCCGGTTTCGTCCCCCCTTCCGGTTCCGTGGAGACTCAGGCCCCGGAGGTACGTAGATGCGATTTCGGGAGATGGGTGCGGCCGTGCGGGTGCTGGCCCGCAACGACCTGGCCCGCTACAGCGGCGGCGGCACGTCCGAGACGTCCCGCTTCGAGGCCGAGCTGGGCCGGATGCTCGGGGTCGAGCACGCGCTGGCGGTGAACAGCGGCACGAGCGCGCTCATCGGTGCGCTGGTCGGCGCCGGGATCGGGCCGGGCGACGAGGTGCTCGTGCCGGCCTTCACGTGGGTCGCCACAGCCGCGGCACCGCTGGCGGTCGGCGCCGTGCCGGTGCTGGTCGAGATCGACGCGAGCCTGACCATGGATCCGGCCGACCTCGCCCGCAAGATCACGCCGAACACCCGCGCGGTGATCCCGGTGCACATGCTCAACCTCGTGTGCGACATGGACGCGATCATGAAGGTCGCCGCGGAGCACGACATCGTGGTGATCGAGGACACGTGCCAGGCGATCGGCGTGCGCCACCACGGCCGCCGGGTCGGGTCGATCGGGCACGTCGCGGCGTTCAGCTTCAACCAGCACAAGAACATCACCTGCGGTGAGGGTGGCGCGGTCGTCACCAACGACCGGCGCATCCACGCGCGGGCCGCGATGCACCACGACGTCGGCAGCTACGAGCGGCCCGGCTGGATCGAGACCGAGGCCTTGTTCCCCGGCGTCAACCACCGCATGCCGGAGCTCTCGGCCGCCGTTCTGCGCCCCCAGCTCGCCGCGCTCGACGCCCAGCTGGACCGCAGGCGACGGCGCCGGCAGATGGTGCTCGACCGGATCGCGTCCGGCCCCTGGCGGGGGGTGGCCACGGCACCGCACCACGACGAGCCGGACGCCGTCGGGCTCGCCCTGACCTTCGACGACCCGGAGCGGGCCCGCACGTTCGGCGCGCTGCGGGGAGCTCGCCGGCTGATCGACAGCGGCCGACACGTCTACACCAACTGGCAGTCGGTCCAGGCCAAGCGCTCCTACCACCCGCTGTTCGACCCGCACGGCTGGGCGGGCCGCGAGGTGGACTACGGCCCGGACGCCTGCCCGGCCACGCTGGAGATCCTCTCCCGCACCTGCTCCGTGGAGCTCGCCCCGGAGGTGCCGACACCCGCGTTCCGGTTCCTGACCAGGGCGATGGGCCGCTGACCCCCGCCACGACGACGGGCTCCGGCACGGGCCGACCTCGTCCCCGAGGGGTGGGTCAGCCCGTGTCGGAGATCTGGCGCCTGCTCTCCCCCGCCAGCCTGCGGAGCTCCCGTGACAGCATCTCCAGGCCCTGCACCTGGGCGCGCAGTGCCTCCACCCGGCTGTCGACCGCGGTGCGGAACACGCCGAGCCGTCCGGCCAGCTCGGCGGTGACCCGGGCGTCGTCGCCGAGGTCGTCCTCCAGCGCGTCCATGGTGGCGAGCAGCTCACGCAGCTGCTCCAGGCTGAAGTCGAGCGGCCGGAGCGTCTTGACCAGCACCAGCCGATCGATGTCGGCCTCCGTGTAGAGGCGGAAGCCGCCTGCCGAACGCTTCGATGGCACGACGAGCCCGACCTCGTCCCAGTGCCGGATCGTCCGCAGCGACAAGCCCACTCGCGTGGCGACCTCGCCGATCTGCATCACTCTCGTCGTTCCTTCCCAGCGAGTTGACCGAGCTTAGCCGCCGACCCGGGCCCGGCAGCGGCACGACGCTCGGCAGATCCACACGGATCCCGGCGGCCGTCTGTCACATCCGCGGCCGCCCCACCGTCCTGGTGGTGGATCCGGTGCGAGGCGGTGGTCACCTGGCGCGAGGCGCCGTTCTTCACCCCCGCCGAGCGCGCCGCCCTCGCCCTCACCGAGGAGGCCACCCGGCTCGACGCGCACGGGGTGAGCGAGGAGGTCTGGACCGAGGCGGCCGCACACTACGACCCGCCGACCCTCGCCGCGCTCGTCACGGCGATCGCCACGATCAACGCCTGGAACCGCATCGGCGTGACCCTGCGCCTCGTGCCCGGCTCCCACCGGGGCGCCGCTGCTACTTCTGGGGCGACCGCGTGAAGTCCGGCGGCACGATGAGGTCCTCGGGCCGCAGGTCGTGCACCGACGCCCGGCCGAGCCCGAGCAGCGTCTCGTCGATCCCGCTGCGCAGGATCTGCAGGACGTTGGCCACCCCCGCCTCGCCGTTAGCCGCCATCCCCCACAGGTAGGCGCGCCCGATCAGCACGGCGCGGGCCCCGAGGGCGAGGGCCTTCACCACGTCGCTTCCCCGCCGGACGCCGCCGTCGAGCAGGACCTCCACCTGCTCGCCGACGGCGTCGACCACAGCGGGGAGGGCACGGATCGACGCCGGGGTGCCGTCGAGGTTGTTGCCACCGTGGTTGGACACACTGACCGCGGTGGCACCGGCGTCGACGGCGCGCCGGGCGTCGTCGGGGTGCATGATCCCCTTCACCGCGAACGGGCCGCCCCACTGCTCGCGCAGCCACGCGATGTCGTCCCAGGTCGGCAGCGGGGTCTGCATCCACTCGCCGTAGGCACCGAAGAACGTGGGCGCGTCCTCGCCCGGCGCCGCCATGTTGGGCGTGGTGAGGTCGGGCAGGGCGCGGTGGCGCGCCCATTCGAGCAGGTACCGGGGCCGCACGAGGCCCTCCGGGGCGAACCGGAGCAACGCACGGACGTCGAGCCGCTCGGGGATGGGCGGGCTGCCCCAGTCCCGGCGTGTGGCGAACGTCCAGTCCAGGGTGACGATCAGCGCCTTCGCGCCGGCCGCCCGCGCGCGTTCCGCGCGCTGCAGGATGCGGTCGCGCCCGCCCACCCAGTAGGTCTGGAAGAACGTCACCGGGTTGGCGGCCACCACGTCCTCGACGGACCGGCTCGCGAACGAGCTCAGGCTCATGGCCGTGCCCGCGGCGGCGGCGGCGCGGGCCACGGCCACCTCGCCCTCCGGGCTCACCGCCTGCACGCCGGTCGGGGAGATGACCACCGGGAACGCGATCTCCTGGCCGAGCACGGAGGTGGCCTGTTCGCGATGCCGGGGAAGGTCGGCGATGTGCGGGCGGAAGCCGATCTCGCGGAACGCCTGCACGTTGTCCTCGAGCGTGACGCCCTGCTCCGACCCCGCCACGAGTGCCAGGTAGACCGACTTCGGGAGCCGCTTCCTCGCCCGGCGCTGCGCCTCGGCGACCGACTCGAACCACTCCCTGGTGCTGGCCATGGGAAGACACTATCCAGCGGCGGGGTCGACCTCGATCTTTCAGACGTCGCGGGTGGCGACGTGCGTGACCGGCAGGCCGAACTTGCGGGCCAGGCGCCCGGGCAGGTCCTGGTGCAGCCAACGCGACATCCGCGCCGGGAGCGTCGAGACGATGATCTCGTCGAACTCCCGGCCGGACACGGCCGCCTCGACCGCGCGCACGGGGTCGGGGTCGCACACCTCACCTCCCGCGGTGGCACCGGCGGCGGCCAGTTCCTTCAGCGCCGCGTCGAGCTTCACCTGCGCCAGCCGACGGGCCTCCTCGGGCGGCGCCGGGATCGCGGGGACCCCACCCATGACCGGCATCGGGACGGCCATCGCGCTCGCCGAGAGGTCCTTCACGCGGGTCGCCGGCACGACGAGCCAGAACTCGGCGGGGCCTGCGGCCACCCGCTCCCGGACGAGGTCCGCGAGCTCGGCACTGCCCAGCGTCTGGTTCGCGACGACGAGATAACGGTGCATGACGCCTCCCGAAGGTGTCGGGCCTGTGCCGCCGGCGCCGACGACATCGTGGAACGGCGCCACATTCGGCGCGCGAACAGTACCGCTGCGCGCCCGACGGGAGAATGGTTCGGGTGGGGCCGAACGGGTGTAGGAATGCACGCATGAACGAATCGGACCGGCCGCTGTTCCTGGTGGTGACGATCAAGCCGCGGCTGGATCGGATGGCGGAAGCGGAAGCCCAGCTGCAGTCCATGCGACGGAACACGCTCACCGAGCCCGGGTGTGTCTTCATGCATCTGGTGCAGCCCCAGGACGATCCGCAAACCTGGGTGATGCTGGAGATGTTCCGCTCCCGAGCGGCCTGGGACGAACACATGCGACAGCCCTACAACACCGAGGGCAACATCATTCTGCAGGATCTGCTCCGGGAACCCTCGGACCTCCGGCTGTTCGACGAGAAGTAGCCGCCGGAACTGCTACCCGCTTCGCGAGTGCGAACACGGAACGTAGTTTGTGGCGCTTCCGGTGGAATCCCGCACAGGTGCGGACTAGGGTTCGCCCAGCTGTGTCCCACATCACACCGAGATGGGTACCGGTCCAGCGCCTGCGAGGGGTGATCTCATGTCCCGTGGTTCGGTCACCCGGGTACAGCCGCACGAGGAGGCACGGAAGCCGAGGCTCGTCTATCCGGGCCTCACCGTTCCGTTCGTCCTGGTCATCCTCTGCTTCGCGGCGTGGGGGTCGGCGGCCAACCTCACCGATGTCCTCGTCGGCGTGTTCCGCCACATCTTCGCGATGTCGAACTTCGAGTCGGCGCTCGTGCAGTTCGCGTACTACGGCGCCTACTTCTCACTCGCCATCCCGGCCGCATTGATCAACAGGCGCTACGGATACAAGGCCGGCGTGCTCACCGGTCTGGCCTGTGCGACGCTCGGCGGGCTGATGTTCATCCCGGCGAGCATTCTGCTCACGTACGGGTTCTTCCTGGTCGCCCTGTTCGTGCTGGCCGCCGGACTGTCGATCCTGGAGACCTCGGCCAACCCGTTCGTGATCGCGATGGGCCCGGAACAGAGTGCGACCCAGCGGCTGAACCTCGCCCAGTCGTTCAACCCGGTCGGCGCGAACATCGGGGTGCTCCTCGGAGCGGTACTGATCCTCCCGCAGATCACGCCGGAATCGGCGAAGACGTCGATGACGCCCGAGCAGCTGCGCCAGACCCAGGAACAGGACCTGTCGCTGGTGCTGGGGCCCTACACCGGAATCGCCTGCGTACTGCTGCTGATCTGGATTCTCATCGCCTTCCGCAAGATCTCCGTTCCCGAGGAACACGCCGAGTTCGGGCTGGACACGGAACGGACCGGAGTGCTCGGCCGGCTCTGGCACAACCGGCACTACCGCTACGGCGTGGCCGCCCAGTTCCTCAACGTCGGAGCCCAGGTCTGCACCTGGACGTTCACGATCCAGTACGCACAGGACGTCGTGGGCGTCAGCACCGCGAACTCGGGCTGGTACCTGCAGGCCAGCCTCATCCTGTTCCTCATCTCGCGGTTCGTGATGACCTATCTGCTCGGCATCTTCCGGCCGACGAAGCTGCTCTTCGCCATGGGCGCACTCGGGGTGGTCTTCGCCCTGGTCGCCGTGTTCTCGCCGAACATCGTGGGCCTGCTCGCCGTGGTCGGGATCTCGCTCTCGCTGTCCCTGATGTTCCCGACGATCTACGGCGTGGCCCTGCGTGGCCTGGGCCCGGACACCAAGTTCGGCGCGGCGGGCCTCGTGATGGCCATCCTCGGCGGCGCGCTCCTCCCGCTGGTCCAGGGCTGGATCATGGACGCGTCCGGTGCCGCGGCCGCCTTCATCGTCCCGGCGATCTGCCTGGCCCTGGTGGCGTGCTACGCGCTGTTCGACCTCCGCAGCAGCCGGCATCCGGACCTGGCCGTGGACGAGGGCGTCGCGCAGTGAGCAGGTGACGCGGCCCCGGCAGGCACACCGGTACACGGTTCTCGTCGAGAGGAGTGGCGCGGATGTTCGTCGTCGTCGGGGAAGCGCTCGTGGACCTGGTCGGGCAGCGTGGCAGCCGCACCCTCGTCGCGCATCCCGGCGGGAGCCCGGCCAACGTGGCACTCGGGCTGGCCCGCCTGGGGGACGAGGTGACGCTCATGACGCGGCTGGGCCGCGACGCGCTGGGTGAGATGGTCGCCGCGCATCTGCGGGCCGGCGGTGTCCATGTCGAGAGCGGCACCGACCGGTCCACCTCCACCAGTCTCGCGATCGCCACCCTCGCCGCGGGGATCGCGACCTACGACTTCCGCATCGAGTGGGACATCGACGCGCTCGAGCCCCTCCCGATCGAGACGCGCTGCCTGCACACCGGCTCGCTGGCGACCGCACTGACACCGGGCAGCAGGAACGTCGAGGACCTCATGGAGCGGGAGCAGCGGCGGGGCCGGGTGACGATCTCCTACGACCCCAATGTGCGGCCCGCCCTGCTCGGCTCACCCCACCACGCGCGCCCCGGCATCGAGCGCCTGGTCGGCCTGTCCGACGTGGTGAAGGTCAGCGACGAGGACCTGCTGTGGCTCTACCCCGACCGCCGGGACGAGGACGTGGCCAGGGAGTGGCTGGGACGGGGGCCCGCGCTCGTCGTCGTGACCCGTGGCGGCCGGGGCGTCCACGCCGTCACGGCGAACCTGGAGCTGCGGCGACCGGCCCAGCCGATCGACCTGGTGGACACGGTCGGGGCGGGTGACTCCTTCACCTCCGGCCTGCTCGACGGCCTTCGCCGGGCCGATCTGATCGGCGGCTCGCGGCGCGCTGCCCTCGCGGCGGTCGACGAGTCCACCCTCCTCAGCGTGGTGGATGCGGCGGCCCTCGTCGCGGCGATCACCTGCTCCCGGCCGGGTGCCGATCCGCCGACGCGCACCGAGGTCGACGCCGCCGCCGACACCGCGCGATCGTCCACGACCGCCACGGCGCCGCTCGGCGGCTCACGAGGGATCGCCCCACCCGGTCCCGAGCTCGAGCAAGGGAGACAGCGATGAACCGGATGAACGGGGCCGGGGGCTTCCGCGGCGCGATCTTCGACGTCGACGGCGTGCTCGTCGACTCCCCGCACGAGCTGGCCTGGCGGGAGGCCTTCGCGGCACTGATGGAGGGCGCGTGGAGCGACATCCGGGACCGGACGAGCTGGACCCCGGAACGCTTCACCCCCGCGGTCTACCAGCAGGTGATGGCCGGGATGCCGCGCATGGCGGGCGCCCGGGCGGCGATGGAGCACTTCGGGGTGCCCGACATCGACGCGCGGATCCAGCAGTACGCGGATGCGAAGCAGGAGCACGTGCTCATCCTGATCGACCAGGGCCGTTTCATGGCGTTCCCGGACGCGCTGCGGTTCATCCTCGACGTGAAGGCCATGGGCGTCCCGGTGGCGGCCGCGTCGTCGTCGAAGAACGCCAAGCTGTTCCTCGACCGGATCCGCCTCGACCTGTTCGCCGCCGAGCAGCGGATCGACCACGACTTCATCCACCCGGGCATGACACTGTCCCAGCTCTTCGACGCCGACATCTCCGGGCGGGACTTCGCGAAGGGGAAGCCGGACCCGACGATCTTCCTCACCGCCGCGGAGGAGCTCGGTGTCCACCCGGCCGACTGCGTCGTCACCGAGGACGCGACCAGCGGCATCCAGGCCGCCAAGGCGGCGGGCATGGCCGCGCTCGGGGTGGCCCGGCTGGACGACCGCGACATGCTGCTGGAGGCGGGCGCCGACCTCGTCGTGACTACGCTGGACGACGTCTCGAGGCGGGCCCTGCGCCACGGGTACCTCGAGGAGCGGCGCGCGGCCGCAGAGATCCGGCAGCGGCGCACGCAGCAGCCGTCGAGCGTGTGGTGCCTGCGGTACGACAGCTTCGACCCCGCCCGGCAGGGCCTGCGGGAGGCGCTGCTCGCGCTGGGCAACGGCTACCTGGTCACGCGCGGCGCCCTGCCCGAGTCGGTCGCCGACGACGTGCACTACCCCGGCACGTACGTCGCGGGCCTCTACGACCGGGCCGAGACCGAGGTCGCCGGGCGAATGGTCGAGAACGAGGATCTGGTCAACGTCCCGAACTGGCTGCCGCTGCGGTTCCGGATCGAGGGCGGGGAGTGGTTCGACGCCCGCCGCGCCGACGTCGCCGAGCACCGCTTCGAGCTCGACATCCGCCGGGGCGTGCTGACGCGGGACATGACCTGGCAGGACGCCGAGGGACGCCGGACCAGCATGACCCAGCGCCGGTTCGTGAGCATGAAGGACGAGCACTTCGGCGGGCTGGAGACCACGTTCACCGCGGAGAACTGGTCGGGCCGGCTCGAGGTCTCCTCCGGGCTGGACGGCCGGGTCGTCAACTCGGGCGTGAAGCGCTACCGCGACCTGAACGGGCGGCACCTGCAGGTGCTGGGACACGGTGAGGTCGACCGGGAGACCGTCGACCTGCAGGTCGAGACGCTGCAGTCGCACGTGCGCGTCGCGGTGGCCGCCCGGACGCGGGTGCTGCGCGACGGGGAGCGGCTCGACGTCGACCGGCGGCTGGTCGAGGAGCCCGGGTACGTCGCCCACGGACTGGGCATCGACCTCGAGGAGGGGCGCCCGGCGACCGTGGAGAAGATCGTCGCGCTGTACACCTCGCGGGACCGCGGGATCTCCGAGAGCCGCGACGACGCCCGGCTGGCCGCGGCGACGGCGGAGGACTTCGCCGCGCTGCTGGCACGGCACGAGGGCGCGTGGAACAGCCTCTGGAACCGCTTCGACATCCAGCTCGACAGCGCCAACGAGTGGACCGAGACGGTCCTGCACCTGCACATCTTCCATCTGCTGCAGACCATCTCGCCGCACACGCAGCACCTGGACGTCGGCGTACCGGCCCGCGGCTGGCACGGGGAGGCCTACCGGGGCCACGTCTTCTGGGACGAGATGTTCATCTTCCCGTTCTTCAACTTCGAACGCCCGAGCCTGGCCGCCGCGCTGCTGCAGTACCGCTACGAGCGGCTCGACACGGCCCGGGCCGCGGCCCGCGCCGCGGGGTACGAGGGCGCCATGTTCCCGTGGCAGAGCGGGGCCACCGGTCGCGAGGAGACCCAGGAGGTCCACCTCAACCCGAAGTCGGGCCGCTGGCTGCCGGACCACTCGCACAACCAGCGCCACGTCAACATCGCCATCGCCTACAACGTCTGGCAGCACTACATGGTCACCGGGAGCACCGGGTTCCTGCGCTTCACCGGTGCCGAGCTGCTGATCGAGATCGCCCGGTTCTGGGCCAGCGCCACCACCTACGACGCCGGCGAGGATCGGTACGAGATCCACGGCGTGGTGGGGCCGGACGAGTACCACGAGGGCTACCCGGACTCCGACGAGCCGGGGCTGCGCAACAACACCTACACCAACGTCATGGCGGTGTGGGTGCTCCAGCGGGCTCTGGAGACGCTCGACGTCCTGCCGCCGCACTACCGCGAGGAGCTCGTCGCGGAGCTCGGCATCCGCGACGACGAGCCGGACCGGTGGCGGGACATCACCAGGAAGATGAAGGTCGTCTTCCACGCCGACGGCGTGCTCACCCAGTTCGAGGGCTACGAGGACCTGCCCGAGTTCGACTGGGTGGGCTACCGGGAGCGCTACGGCAACATCCAGCGGCTGGACCGGCTGCTGGAGGCCGAGGGCGACAGCACCAACCGGTACAAGCTCGCCAAGCAGGCCGACGTCCTCATGCTGCTGTTCCTGCTCTCCCGCGACGAGCTGCGCGGGCTGCTGCACAACCTCGGCTACGAGGTGAGCGCGGAACAGCTGGCCCGGACCGTCGAGTACCACCTCGACCGGACCTCACACGGCTCCACGCTCAGTGGCGTGGTGAGCGCCTGGGTGATGGCCCGCTATCACCCCGAGGAGGCCTGGCGGTTCCTGCAGCAGGCGCTGGAGAGCGACGTCAGTGACGTCCAGGGCGGCACGACGGCCGAGGGCATCCACCTCGGGGCGATGGCCGGGACGGTCGACATCGTGCTGCGGTGCCTCACCGGCATGCGCGCACTCGGCTCGGTGCTCCGCTTCGAGCCCGCACTGCCGCCGGAGGTGAAGGAGCTGCGGTTCAGCGTCCACTACCGCGGCCAGCGCGTGGACGTCGACCTGGCCGAGGACCGGATCCGGCTCAGCGCCCGGCCGGGTGGCACCACCCCCGTCCACCTCCTCGTGCACGGTCAGGCCGTCGAGCTCGCACCCGGTCAGGAGCGTGAGCTGCCGCTGGACCGCCTCTCGTGAAAGGCGGCGGCTAACCTGCCCCCGTGACGCGCTCCGACGGCGGGCCACGGCCCGGCGCCCGCAGCGCGGTCGAGGACAGCAACCGCCGCATGCTCCGCGCGCGGGACGCGATGGACCGCACCTACGCCGAACCGCTCGACGTGCCGGCCCTCGCCCGGATCGCGTTCGTCTCCCCCGCCCACTTCAGCCGGACGTTCCGGGCCACGTTCGGCGAGACGCCGCACCGCTACCTGCAGCGGCGCCGCGTGGAGCGGGCGATGTTCCTGCTGCGGACGAGCGGGCGCAGCGTCACCGAGATCTGTGTGGACGTCGGCTTCACGAGCCTGGGCACGTTCAGCCGGACGTTCCGCGCCATCGTCGGCGAGTCGCCCTCGGCCTACCGCAAGCGCGGCGGCGACCACCCGGCCGACGCGGTGCCGACCTGCTTCGCGAGGGCGTGGCTGCGCCCCGCCGGCCCGCGCTGAGGACCGGAGCAGTTTCGGATAAGCAGCACGCGCGGCCGGCCCCCTAGGTTTCTCCGCATGCTGAAGAACATCACGCAGTCCTCGATCGTCGTGCTCGACCAGGACGAGGCGCTCGACTTCTACGTCAACAAGCTCGGGCTCGAGCTCCACGCCGACCAGGACCTGGGCTTCATGCGCTGGCTGACCGTCCACGTCCCCGGCGACCCCGAGCGGCAGATCCTGCTGGAGAAGCCCGGTCCGCCCGCGATGGACGAGGCCACCGCGGCGCAGGTGCGCGAGCTGGTCACGAAGGGCGCGATGGGCGGCTGGCTGTGCATCAGCACCGACGACCCGCAGAAGTCCTTCGAGACGCTCAAGGCCCGCGGCGTCGAGATCACCGACGAGCCCTCCGAGAAGCCCTACGGCACGGACTTCGGGATCCGCGACCCGTTCGGTAACGCCATCCGGATCGGCAAGCTGAACCCACCCGCCGACGCCTGACGCGAGTCGCCCGTTTCGCGTGCGCGAGTCGCCCGTTTCCTGCTGCGGGCGGCCACGGTGACAGCGTTGTGGTCCCATATTGCTGTTCCAGTGCGGCTTGATGCCGCGATATGTGCCCATGACGCCGCGCAGGGAGACACCCCTGCCCGGATGGATTGGCCCAACTCCGGGTACAACGCCCGTGTGAATCGATTCGGTCCTTTCGCCCGGCGCTCCTCCCGCGACCGGGCGCCCGATGGCCGCGTGGTGCCCCGGCCGTACGTCCAGGGGGACCCCGCGGTGCCCGGCAGGCGCAGGCGCGGCCGGTTCGGCTTCTGGGGCCCCGTGCCCTACTACTCGACCAGGACCCGCCGCGGGTCGGAGGTCTCGGTCGGGGGCTGCGGCTGCTGCCTGCCCATCCCGCTCCTCGTCACGGCCGGTGCGGTCGGACTGCTGCGCACGGTCTGGCGGCGGCTGCGATGACCGGCACCGAGGGGTTCGACCGGATGGTCGTGATCTTCAACCCGAACAGCACGGGGCGTGCTCCCGAGCTCGCCGAGGAGCTGCGCGCCGAGCTGGCGGACCGGTCGCCGGACCTGCCGGTGACGATGAGCCCCACCCAGCACGCCGGGCACGGTCGCGACCTGGCCCGCGAGGCGGCAGCGGCGGGTGGCCGCCCGCTGATCGTCTCCGTCAGCGGGGACGGCGGGTACAACGAGGTCGTCGACGGCGTCATGAAGGCCGGCAACCCCGACGTCGTCTGCGCGGTGATGGCGGCGGGCAACGCCAACGACCACCGGCGGACCATCCGGGAGCGGCCGCTCGCCGACGCCGTGGTCGCCGGCGAGGTGTACCGCATCGACCTGCTCCGCATGACCATCGGCACCGGCCCCGATGCGCGCACGCACTACGCCCACTCCTACATCGGGCTCGGGCTGACGCCGGTCGTCGCGGTCGACCTGGAGAAGGGCGGCAAGGGCTCCTTCCGGGAGATCGTGTCGGTGGTGCGGACCTTCGCCCGCTTCCGTCCCTTCACGATCGAGCTGGAGGACGGGAGCCGCCGCAGCGTCGACAGCCTGCTCTTCGCCAACATCTCCGAGATGGCCAAGTTCGCCACCCTCAGCGACGGCGGACGGCCCGACGACGGCCGGTTCGAGGTGATCACGGTGCCGCACACGGCGAAGTGGCGGATCCTCGGTGTCGCCATCAGGGCGGCGACACGCGGCCTGGGGCCGCAGCCCACCGCCACGCGCTACGGCTTCACCACGCTCAAGCCCACCCCGATGCAGCTCGACGGCGAGGTCATCGCACTCGACCCCGGCACCCCCGTCTGCGTCGAGGTGGCCCCCCGGGCGCTCGCGACGATCAGCTGACGGGCCCGGTGGGCGGCGGCGCGGAGCAGGTGGCGTGGCGGAGCATCAGCAGGGCGGATGCGTGCAGGTCGGTCAGCGCGTCCGGCCGGCCCGACAGATGCCGCAGCAGCGCCATCTGGAAGGCGCCGTCGAACATCGTGTAGACCGACGACGACGTGAGCCCCGGCCGCACGCCCAGCAGCTCGGCATGCCGGCTGACGACCCGCCAGATCATCCGCTCGATGCTGGCGTCGATCTCGAGGACGTCGGCGCGGAAGGACTCCTCGAACAGTGCCTGCGCCCGCAGGTCGTACCAGAGGCGGTGCAGCTTGCTCTCCTCGCGCACCGACTCGACGAGGCCGTCAGCGAACCGGACGGCGAGCCCCTCGGGTGAGTCGGCCTCCACCACGAGCCGGTCGTAGCGGAGCACGCACTGCGCCTTGTACTCCCGGACGCAGCACGTGATCAGGTCGACCTTGTCGGTGAAGTAGTAGTGCAGGACACCGTGGGAGAACGCGGAGTTCTGCGCGATCTCCCGCAGGCTCGTGCGGGCGTAGCCGAGCTCGGACAGCGTCTGGATCGCCGCCTGGGCCAGTTCCTTGCGACGCTCCGCGAACTTGCCGGCAGCCGGCCGCGAGGGCCGGGGGCGCTTCGCCGCGGCTTCGGTCACCGGTGGGTCTGCGGGGGGTGCGACGCGCATTCCGTCCCCGGCTCTCACGCCGCCGGCACGGCTGCCGTCCTCGCCTGCAGCCGGCCGGCCACGACCGTGCCGATCCCGGCGAGGACCACCATGAACGTGAGGTAGACCGACACGCCCCAGACACCGGCGGCTGAGGCCAGCAGCAGGGTGGCGATGATCGGCGCCAGTGCGCCGCCGAGCACCGAGCCGAGCTGGTAGCCGATCGAGGCGCCGCTGTAGCGGACCTCCACCGGGAACGCCTCGGCGGCCACCGCGGCCGACGGCCCGTACATCGGCGCGGCGCCCGTGCGCCCGAGCACCACGGCGATGAAGACGACCACCGGGACCGCGGTGGCCAGCAGCGGGAGGAAGACGATCGCGACGAGCCCGGTGGAGACGGCACCGAACAGGATCATCCGGTGCCGGCCGATGCGGTCCGACAGCGAGGAGAAGTACAGCGACAGCGGGATCTCCAGCAGCGCGGCCACGAGCACGGCGGAGATCATGAAGGTGTTGGGGAGCCCCAGGGTGGCGGTGCCGTACTGGATGGCGAACGTCGCCGCCATGTAGCCCATCGTGGTGATGCCGGCGAAGATCCCGATGCCGCAGAGCACCTGCGGCCAGTGGTCGCGCGCGACCGTGATGATCGGCAGCCGCATCGACGGGGCGGCCTTCGCGGCGGCGGCAGCGGCCACGAACTCGGGGCTCTCGGTGACCTTGAGCCGGACGTAGAGCCCCACGGCCACCAGCGCGGCGCTGACGAGGAACGGGATGCGCCAGCCCCACGACGTGAACTGCTCGTCGCTCAATGTGGCGGCCAGCACCAGGAACACGAGGTTCGAGGTGATGAGCCCGATCGGCACGCCGAGCTGGGGGAAGCTGCCGTAGAGGCCGCGCCGGTTCTCCGGGGCGTGCTCCACCGAGATCAGCACGGCCCCACCCCACTCACCGCCGACGGCGAGGCCCTGCACCACCCGCAGCAGCACGAGCAGGATCGGGGCGGCCACCCCGATCTGGGCGAAGTTGGGCAGCACCCCGATGAGCGCGGTCGCGACGCCCATCGACACGAGCGTGGTGACGAGGGTCCGCTTCCGCCCGATCCGGTCGCCGAGGTGGCCGAAGACCACCCCGCCGATGGGGCGCGCCAGGAACCCGACGGCGAACGTGCCGAGAGCGGCCAGGGTGCCGGCCAGCGGAGAGGCGCCCGGGAAGAACTGGCCGCGGAACACGATCACGGCGGCGAGGCCGTAGATGAAGAAGTCGTACCACTCGATGGACGTGCCGACGAGGCTGGCCACCGCCACCCTGCGCACCTCGGCCGGCGTCGCCGCCGGGGCCGGTGCATCCGGCGGGTACTCGGTGGACGAAGACATCTGCACTCCTCTGTGGAACGCCGGGGGCCCCCGTCGCCCGGCCGCGGCGACGGTTGGCAGCACCCTGCTCCGGGGACGATCAGTGCGCTATCACACTTCCGCATGCTGAAAAGGCATTTCCGGCGATCGTCGCGAACGTCTACGCCACGCCGCCGCCGGGGCGGACTGCACCAACCGGTTGATCCGCTCGGCAACCCCGGATTACCTTTCCGCCATGTGGCAAGGGGGTTCGGTCGCCGGCCTCCCCGCCGGAGCATGCATAGGTATGACAACGATCCCGCGCGACCAGTGGTACGTCGCGGCCTACGGCCGCGAGATCGGGCACGACCTGTTCTCCCGCACCGTCTGCGGGGAGTCCATCCTGTTCTGGCGCACGGAGGCCGGCGAGGTCACGGCGATGTCGGACCGGTGCGTCCACCGCCGCTTCCCCCTGTCCCAGGCGCCGAGCCGGCTCGTCGGCGACGCGGTGGTCTGCGGCTACCACGGCTTCACCTACGGGGCCGACGGCGCGTGCGTCGCGGTGCCCGGCCAGACCCGGGTGCCGCGCACCGCCCGGCTGCGCAGCTACCCCGTCGTCGAGCAGGACTCCTTCGTCTGGGTGTGGATCGGTGACCCGGCGCGGGCCGACGCCACGCGCATCCCGCGCGCGCCGTGGCTCGACTCCCCCGACTACGCGACGGTCTCGGGCATGGAGCCGCTCGCGGCCCGCTTCGGCCTGCTGGTGGACAACCTCATGGACCTCTCGCACGAGACCTACCTGCACGGCGGCTACATCGGCACGCCCGAGGTGGCCGGCACGCCGATCACCACCGAGGTCGACGACGCCGCCGGCATCGTCTACGTGAGCCGCCACATGGACGACGCCGAGTGCCCGCCCTTCTACGCGAACTCGACCGGCCTGACCGGCCGGATCGCGCGCTGGCAGGACATCGAGTACGCGCCGCCGTGCCTGTACAAGCTGCACAGCCGGATCGCGCCGGTGGGCTCCCTGCCGAACCCGGACGGCACCGACCCCGACGCCTTCCACGTCGAGGTCGTCTACGCGATCACACCGGAGACCGAGAACCGCACCCACGACTTCTGGGCGGTCGCCCGTGACTTCGCGCTCGACGACACCTCGGTCTCGGACTTCATCGCCGAGCAGAACCGCACCGTCGTGCTGCAGGACGTCGCCGCGCTCGACGTGCTGGAGCAGGTGATCGCCACCGAACCGGCGGGCTACCAGGAGCTGTCCATCAACATCGACACCGGCGGCCTCGCCGCCCGGCGGATGCTCACGGCGATGCTGCAGGAGCCGGCCACGGCGGCGGCGAGGTGAGCCCGGGCATGGACATCGAGCCCGTCCGCATGCTCACCGGGCCCGGGGTGCTGCGGGTGGTGTGGCTGCCGGGGAGCGACCAGCTGCAGGGCACCTGCCACTGCGGCGCCGCGCACGTGGCCGACGGGCCGGTCGAGGTGTGGGACTGGCTGCTCGCCCACCCCGTGGGGCACGGCCCCGGCCGCCGGCCCGACGAGGAGGAGCCGCCCACCCCGGGGCGGAGCTCCCCGTCGCCCGTGCCCGCGTTCGCCTGATCCGCGCGGGCGTCTCAGCCCACCACGGCGAGCGCGTCGATCTCGACCAGCATGGCCTCGTGGGGCAGGCCGACGATCAGCGTGGTGCGGCCGGGCAGCTCGCCGCTCGGCACGTGCTCGGCCAGGAACTGCGCGTACACCTCGTTCATCGCGGCGAAGTCGCCGCGGCTGGTGAGGTAGACCCGGAACATCACGACGTCCTCGACGCCCGCGCCGCCGGCCTCCAGGATCGCGCGGACGTTCTCGAGCGTGCGCCGGGTCTGTGCCCTGACGTCCCCCACCCCGACGTACTCGCGGGTCGCCGGGTCCATCGGGGTCTGCCCGGAGACCTGGAGGATGCCGCCCTTGCGCACCCCCTGGCTGTAGGTGTGCGCCGGGGCGGGTGCGTCCGTCGTGCTCACGATGGTCTTGCCGGTCATGCCTGGCCTTTCGTCTCGGTCGGGGACCGGGTGTCGGTTGCCTGCTGCCAGCCGCAGTCGCGGGAGATCCGCCCGGTGACGGGCATGTGATCATTTGACGCGTTCGGTTAGCAATGCTACAACCCGTGGATCACACCCTGCACCGGACGTTGCGCCTGACGCAACCACGCAGCGTGAAGGGACTCACCGTGGCCACGATCGTCGACGCCCGCCGACCGGACGCGCTGGACAAGTCGCTGCCCGTTGCCGCGGACGGGGCGACGGTCGCCGAGTTCCTCGCCTGCCGCCCGCGGCTCTCGGCCTTCAGCACCCCGCTCCTGGTACTGACGTCGTCGGTGATCGACGCCAACGTGACCCGGATGGCCCGGTGGTGCGCCGCGCGCGGGGTGGACCTGGCGCCGCACGGCAAGACGACGATGGCGCCCGCCATCTGGCAGCGCCAGCTCCGGGCCGGAGCCTGGGGCATCACGGTGGCGACGCCGAGCCAGCTGCGGGTGGCGGTGGCGTCGGGCGTGCGCCGCATCCAGCTCGCGAACGCGCTGGTCGACCCGGTCGGGCTGACCCGGGTCAGCGCCGCTCTGGACGCCGACGCGGGGCTGCAGGTGCTCAGCTGGGTCGACTCGGTCGACGCCGTCGAGGCGATGACCACCGTGCTCGCCGGCGTCGGTCCACGCCGCCCGCTCACCGTGCTGGTGGAGCTGGGCGCACCGGGTGGCCGGACGGGTGCCCGCGACCTGCCGACCGCGCAGGCGGTGGCCGCGGCCGTGGCCGCGAGCCCGCACCTCGTCCTGGGCGGGGTCAGCGGCTACGAGGGCGCGCTCGCCCACGACGCCTCCCCCGGCGCGCTCCACGCCGTCCGCGGCTACCTGGGCGACCTCGCGGCGCTGCACCGGGCACTGGTCGGGGCCGGGGCCTACTCCGGAGCGTCCGAGGTGGTCGTCACCGCGGGTGGCAGCGCCTACTTCGACAACGTGGCCGGCGTGCTCGGGCCGCTGGCCGATCCCGCGGGCGCGGCGGGCGTGCCCACCCGCGTGCTGCTGCGCCCGGGCGCCTACGTGATCCACGACGACGGCTTCTACCGGGGCATCTCGCCGTTCTCCCGGGACCACGGCGAGCCGCTGCGCTCGGCCATGCACGCCTGGGCGCGGGTCGTCTCCCGCCCCGAGCCGGCGCTGGCCCTGCTCGACGCCGGGAAGCGTGACGTCCCGTTCGACGAGGGGCTGCCGGAGCCGCAGCTGGTGGCCGACCGGCTGGGCGGCCCGGTCACGCGGCTGTCCGGCGCGGAGATCACCGCCGTGAACGACCAGCACTGCTTCCTCCGCATCGACCCGGCCTCGACGCTGCGGGTGGGGCAGGTCGTGCGCCTGGGCCTCTCGCACCCGTGCACCGCGTTCGACAAGTGGCAGTGGATCCCCGTGATCGCCGACGACGCCGAGACCGACCCGGTCGTGGTCGATCTCCTCCGGACCTACTTCTGAGCAGGGGAACCCGCGTGCGCACCCTCATCCGGTCCGCGACCGTCGTCGACGGGACCGAGCAGCCCCGCTACGGCGCGCACGTGCTCCTCGACGGCGCCCGGATCGCCGAGATCTCCCGCGACGGGGGCACGCCGCCCGGCGCCGACCGGGTCATCGATGCCGACGGGCTGGTGCTCGCGCCCGGCTTCATCGACATGCACGCCCACTCCGACCTACAGATCCTGACGGCACCGGAGCACCTGCCCAAGATCACCCAGGGCGTCACCACCGAGCTGCTCGGCCAGGACGGGCTGTCCTACGCGCCGGTCGACGACGCCGCGCTGGCCATGCTCCGGAAGAAGATCGCCGGCTGGAACGGCGACCCCGCCGGCTTCGACTTCTCGTGGCGCAGCGTCGGGGAGTACCTCGACCGGCTCGACGAGGGCATCGCGGGCAACGCCGCGTACCTGGTGCCGCACGGGGTGGTCCGGGCCCTCGTCCTGGGCTGGGACGACGTCCCGGCCACCGCGGCCGACATCACGGCCATGCAGCGGATCGTCCGCACCGGCATGACCGAGGGCGCCGTGGGGCTCTCCGCCGGGCTGACCTACACCCCCGGCATGTACGCCGACTCGGCCGAGCTGCTCGCGCTGTGCCGGACGGTCGCCGAGCTCGGTGGCTTCTTCGCCCCGCACCACCGCTCCTACGGCAAGGGAGCCCTCGAGGCCTACGCGGAGATGATCGACCTCAGCACGCGGTCGGGGTGTGCCCTGCACCTGTCGCACGCCACGATGAACTTCGGCCCGAACAAGGGCCGCGCGGGCGAGCTGCTCGCCCTGCTCGACCGGGCCGTCGACGCCGGCACCGACATCAGCCTGGACACCTACCCCTACCTGCCCGGGGCCACCACGCTGTCGGCGGTGCTGCCCAGCTGGTCGTCGGCCGGCGGCCAGGACGCCACGCTGGCCCGGCTGCGCAACCCCGACGACCTGGCCCGGATCCGCGAGGACCTGGAGGTGCACGGCTCCGACGGCTGCCACGGCGTGGTCGCCGAGTGGGACACCATCGAGATCAGTGGGGTGACCCGCCCCGAGCTCGACGACACCGTCGGCCGGACGATCGCGCAGCTCGCCCGTGCGCAGCGGCGTGCCCCGTTCGACGTGTTCGTCGACATCCTGCTCCGCGACGACCTGGGCACCGGGATCCTGCAGCACGTCGGCCACGAGGAGAACGTCCGGGCGATCATGCGCCACCCCCGCCACACCGCGGGGAGCGACGGCATCCTGGTCGGCGCGAAGCCTCACCCCCGGGCCTGGGGCACGTTCCCCCGCTACCTCGGCCACTACGCGCGCGACCTGGGCCTGTTCACGCTCGAGGAGTGCGTCGGGCACCTCACCGGCCGCGCGGCGGCCCGGCTGCGGCTGCGCGACCGGGGTCTGGTCCGCCCCGGGTACGCCGCCGACCTCGTGCTGTTCGACCCCGCGACGGTCGCCGCCACCACCACCTTCGAACACCCCAAGCAGCAGGCAGCCGGCATCCCCTACGTCTTCGTCAACGGTGAGGCCGCCGTGGCCGATGGCGCACGCACCGACGCCATGGCGGGCCGGGCGCTGCGCCGCCGCCCCGGCGGCGACGTGACCTGACCGTCCGGACCCCCTCCTCCCCTCCCCTCCCCCTCGGAGCCGCTGATGAATGCCTTCGTGCACTGGCTGCAGCACGACACGGCCGGTCTGCTCACGCTCGCCGTCCTGAGCGTCGCCGTCCTGCTGCTGCTGATCATCAAGGTCAAGCTCGAACCCTTCATCGCCCTGATCGTGGTGGGGGTGCTCGTCGCGCTGGCCGCGGGCGTGCCGATCGCCAAGCTGGTGGGCACCCCGATCAAGTCCTCCGACTCGCTGCTCGAGACGGGGTTCGGCTCGATCCTCGGCCACATCGCCCCGATCATCGGTCTGGGGACGGTGCTCGGCGCGATCATGGAGCGCTCGGGCGGGGCCGACGTGCTGACCACCCGGCTGCTGAAGCTGTTCGGCCCGAAGGGCGCTCCCCTGGCCATGGGCCTCACCGGCGTGATCCTGGGCATCCCGGTGTTCTTCGACATCGGCATCTTCGTGCTGGCGCCGCTGGTCTACGTGGCGGCCAAGCGCGGCGGCCGGTCGCTGGTGCTGTACGCGATGCCGATGCTCGCCGGCCTGTCGATGACGCACGCGTTCCTGCCGCCGCACCCGGGGCCCGTCGCCGCCGCCGGCCTGCTGGGGGTCGACCTGGGCTGGCTCATCATCATGGGTCTCGTCTGCGGCATCCCGGCCTGGCTGGTCAGCGGCGTATGGTGGGGCTCCTACATCGGCAGGCGGGTGCTCGTGGACGTGCCCGACGAGTTCGTCCCCACCGAGCCCGACAGCGCCGGGCCCGGCAACCCCGAGAAGGACGGCCCCGACGACGCTCCGGCGGGGGGCGTCGCCACCGCGGTGCGCACCCGGCCGCCGTCGGTGGCGCTGATCAGCTCGGTCATCCTGCTGCCGATGGTGCTGATCCTCGGGGCCACCGTGGGCACCGTCGCGCTCCACGGGGGCCCCGCGCAGTCGGTGCTCGTCTTCCTCGGGACGCCGACGATCGCGCTGACCGTCGCGGTGCTCGTGGCCATGTACCTGCTCGGCGTGCGGCGCGGCATCGGGGTCACCGAGCTCGGCCGCCTCACCGGCGAGTCGCTCAAGCCGATCGGGATGATCCTGCTCGTCGTGGGCGCCGGATCGTTCTTCGGTGCGGTGCTGCGGGCCACCGGCGTCGGTGAGGCACTGGCCGGCTCGATGACGGCAGGCGGGCTGCCGGTGATCGTCTCGGCCTACCTGATCAGCTCGGCCCTGCGGCTGGCCCAGGGCTCGGCCACCGTCGCCATCGTCACCACCGCGGGCATCATCGAACCCATCGTGACGGCGGGCGGCTACTCGCACGCCCAGATCGCGCTGATCGTCATCTCGGTGTCGGCCGGGTCGATCATCGCGAGCCACGTCAACGACGGTGGCTTCTGGATCGTCGCCAAGTACTTCAACATGTCGGTCAAGGACACGCTCAAGACCTGGACGGTCCTGGAGACGATCCTGTCCGTGGTCGGCTTCGCCATGGCCGTTCTCGTGTGGCAGGTGGTGTAGCGCCCGGGGTGAGGTGGCAGGCCGGGGCGCGCTCCTGCATTGCGGGCCTAAAGCCAGCTGCCGCCGATCGAGCGGATCGTCCTAGTCTTCACGGCATGGACGTGGACGGGAACGAGCCGACGTGCTCGATCGAGCGGAGCCTGCAGATCCTCGGTGAGCGATGGACGCTGCTCATCCTGCGCGACGCGTTCCGCGGCCTGCACCGGTTCGCCGACTTCCGGCGCAGCCTCGGGATCGCCCCGAACCTCCTCAGCACCCGGCTGAGGACGCTCGTCGACGCCGGCCTCCTCGAGACACGCGGGTACCAGGAACCCGGCAGCCGCTCCCGCGTCGGCTATCACCTCACCCCGTCCGCCATGCGGCTGCGCCTCATCCTGGCGGCCCTGCAGCAGTGGGGGGACGAGGAGCGGCCCCGGCCCGCCGGACCGTCCTCCCTCCGCCGCTCCCGTACCACGGGACGACCCCTGCGGGTCGCCCTCGTCGACGAGACCGGCGCGGAGGTCCCGCAAGATGACCTGGTGTTCCTGGCCGCGACGCCGGAGGTCTCCCAACCCGCCTGACGCCACGCCGCGCGGCGGCCATGCGTCCAGGACGCACTCAGCTCTCGGCGAGCGTCCTGACGCCGGCGAGGGTGGCGGCGATGTTCGCCCGGATGACACGGAACCGCCCGGTCCAGATCTCCTCGGCCTGCTCGGGATGCTTCTGGACGACGGCCGCCGTGCCGGTGACCCCGGGTCCGACCTGCATCGCGTGGGTGACCCGGGTCCGGCCGCCGAGCAGCGGATGCAGGCGGAACGTCCAGCGGGCCGACGGGCTGTCGCTGTCGCCGACGACGTAGGTGAACTCGTGCGGCGGCTCCCACCGCTCGACCCGGCAGGACGTGGTCCAGGACAGCGTGCCCTCCGCCAGCCGGTTGATCGCCGGATGCCCGGCGTCCTCGCAGGCGTTCGAGCCGCGGAACACCGCACCGGACCCGGGTTGCTCGTTCCCGTCCCAGGTGGCGCCGGTGGCCTCGGAACTGAACCGCGACGGCAGCGTGATGTCGCTGACCAACTCCCACACGCGCTCGGCCGGCGCCTGCACGTCCACGTCGAGGCTCACCCCCCGGCCCTCGCCGGGATGGGTCCGCTGCTCCTCGGGCACCGTGCTGGTGGTGAACCCCCACTGGTCGAAGAACGCGATCTCACTCGCCGGACGTCGGGGGGCCGGCTGGAAGTCGCCGCCGGTCGTGTAGGCCACCGGGAACAACACGATCTGCGTGACGCCGTCCGGGATGCCCAGCAGCTCGGCCACCTCCTGCGCGCGGTGCAGGTGCAGCGTCGTCCACGAGGTCCCGATACCGCGAGCCCGCGCCGCGAGGCAGAAGCTCCAGGCCGACTGGATCACCGAGTCGAACAGGCCGGGCCTGCCGCTGCCGTCGTGCGTGCCGTAGATAGTGACGATGACCAGGGTCGGCACCCGCTCCAGGTTGTCGGCGAGGTACGTCGCCGAGCCGGCCACCCGCTGCCGTCGCCCGTCCGCCTGCTCGGCCGCGGCCCGCAGCCCGGCGAACAGGCTGGATCCGGCCTTCCGGTACAGCTCGGCGATGCGTTCCTTGGTGGCCGGATCGCGGACGACGACCCACCGCCGGCTGGCCTGGTCGGAGCCGGACGGCGCCTGCTCGGCCAGGTCGATCAACCGCAGCACCACCTCGTCGGGCACCGGCCGGTCGAGGTCCAGGCGCTTCCGCACCGCCCTCGTGGTGCTGAGCACGTGGTCGATCCGGTCGAGGTCGAAGGACGTCATCAGATCCCTCCCGATAGCTGGTCGATGCGGATCGACTGACCCACCCCGTCAATATAGTTGCCATAATCTATCGACGGATTTCCTACGCACCACACACGGAACAGCGCTGATCGGTACGTTGCGCCATCTTGCCCAGTCCGACCGAATACCTGTTCCGAATGGGACGAGAACGGCATTCCTCTTCCCCGCTGCTCATCGCAATGGGCAGGCCTGATCAGGTGGGATAAAGATCACAGTCCCCCGATGATCTGATCCATACCACCGGCCTTCACGTGTAATTCATAAGTGCCTCGAAAGGTGCGACTCCGTCCTGGGAGGAGATGCGATGGCCAACCTGACCGAAGAGGTCGTGCGGCGCGGGGTCACGGCGCCGCTGGGGCTGCGACCGACCCCGCGATGGGCCCGGATCTACCGCTCACGCGGAGTCTGGCGCGACCAGACACCTGTTTCCGACCTGCGGCGATGGCGCCGGAGGACCCCGGACGCCGTGGCGATCACCGCCCACCGCGCCGAGCACGGGGTCCGGCACCTCACCTACCGTGAGTACGCCGCCTACGTCGAACGGTTCGCCGGCGCGCTGCACGAGCTGGGCGTGCGCCGCGGGGACGTGGTCGCGATCCAGCTGCCCAACTGGTGGCAGGTCAGTACTCTGATTCTGGCGTGTGCCCGGATCGGTGCCGTGACGGTTCCGATCACCACCAGCATTCGTCCCCGCGAGCTGGAACGCATGCTCGCGATGCTCGGGGCGGCGGTCTGTGTGACCGTCGACCGCTGGCTCGGATTCGACCATTCCGCGGCATTGGCCGAGATCGCCCCGCGGCTGCCGCACCTGCGGCACCGGGTGGTGCTCGGTGATCACGTGCAGGACGGCGAGGTGGACTTCGTCCGGCACTTCGAGGACGTGCCGTGGGAACAGTGGCACGGCATCAGCCTCGACGACCCGGGCGAGGACCCGGACCAGGTCTCCCTGGTCACCTTCACCTCCGGCACCACCGGGTCACCGAAGGCCGTGCTGCACACGTTCAACACGTTCCATGCCGGCTGTTCGCCCATCGCGATCGAGGACGAGCTCGGACCGGACGACCGGCTGTTCACCCCGCACCCCCTCACGCACGGGTGGGGGGTGAAGTTCGGGGTCCTCCTCCCCCTGCTCGCCGGCGCCCGTTCCGTGGTCATGGACACCTGGGAGCCGGATACGGCGCTGCGCCTGCTCGTCAGCAGCGGCGCGACGGCCCTCGTCGCCACCCCGGCGTTCCTGTCCGAACTGACGTCAGTGGCCCGGCAGCGGTGCGAGCGGCTGCCGACCGTGCGCCGGATCGTGACCGGCGCCGTCCCCGTCCCGCCCGAGGTGATCACCGAGGTCGGCGAGTGGTTCCGCGTGGTCCCGCAGACGGCGTGGGGAATGTCCGAGGTCATCGGCGGCACCCGGACCCGGATCACCGACCCGGTCGACTGGCCGACCCGCAGCGACGGCTGCCCGCGCGCCGACCTGGAGATCGACCTGCGCGGTGACGGGGAGATCACCCCGGAACGGCCGGCCCGGCTCTACGTGCGGGGCGCCAGCGTCTGCCTCGCCACCGTGAACCGCGACACGGGAGCGACCGTCGTGCTGGCCGAGCACGACCACGGGTGGTACGACACGGGGGACATCGTTGTCCCGGACGGCCGCGACGGCATCCGGCTGGTCGGCCGGACGGGCGACCGCATCGGCGGACTGGCCATGATTCCGGTGCTCGACGTGGAGCAGGCGCTGCGTCGTCATCCGGCAGTACGAGAGGTGGCCCTGGTGGGTTATCCCGATCCGCACGGCGGAGAGCTGGCATGCGCAGTGGTCGTGCCCGACGCGCCGGTCACCCTGGCCGACCTGCGCCACCATCTCGCGACCCTGCAGATGACCGAGTGGTACCGGCCCAGCCGCCTCGAGATCCTGCCTGCGCTGCCGCGCAACACCATGGGCAAGGTCGAGAAGGACCGGCTCCGGCGGTGGTTGCGGGACGGCACCGCGCTCGACCAGTGCCCTCCCGGATGACGGGCCGGTCACGTCGGGACACCACCGCACACCCCACCACCCCGAGGAGCTTGCATGTCCGTCGATGAAACGCTCGGCGAGCCCGTCCCCTCCACCGAGGTCCCGGCAGAGGAACTCCCGAGCACCGTGCGCTACATCGGCTCCATGGCCTGGGTGCGCGAGCCGCTGGACGACGCGGTGCGGGGCCGCAGGCGGGTGATCGCTCCCCCCTCGACCGCGACGATCGGCACCCCCGCGCACGGCGCCAAGGCGGCACTGAAGGCCGAGCTCGACCAGCCGAACACCGTCTTCATGATGGGGGACAACCCCGCGCTGCCGAAGATGCCCGAGCGCCCGACGCTCGGCGACTTCTTCCGCCTGCGGTTCGACGCCTTCTCCACCTCGCACATGCTGCAGAGCGCGAAGATCGCCAAGGACCGCGGCCTGGACGAGAACGTCGTCATGGCCTGCCTGCTCCACGACATCGCCGTGGCCGGACTGATCTCCAGCGACCACGGGTACTGGGGCGCCCAGCTGCTGGCGCCCTACGTCGACGAGGAGGTGGCCTGGGCCGTCGAGAAGCACGAGGCCCTGCGGTACTTCGCCGACGAGTCGGTCGGCTACTCCTACCCGGAGGCGTACATCAGGTACTTCGGCGAGGACTACGACCCGCCCGAGTACATCCACCGCGAGCACGAGGCAGCGCGCAAGCACCGCTGGTACATGACGTCCCGGCTGGTCACGATCAACGACGTCTACTCGTTCGACCCGGCCGCGGAGGTCCGGTTCGAGGAGTTCGAGGACATCGTCGGGCGCAACTTCCGCCAGCCCGCGGAAGGGCTCGGGTTCGACGGGTCGCCGGTGGCGCACATGTGGCGCACGATGATCTGGCCCAACAACTTCCTGTGAGCCACTTGCAGGGGCGCCCCGGCGGCCCCGGCCCTCAGCGGGGGCCGGTGCCCGCGGGGAACACGGCGTCCACCTCCACCTCCACCAGCCAGCCCGCCACGGGCAGGCTCTGCACCTCGAGCGCGAAGCGGCTCGGCCGGGCGGGGTTGCGCACGAGCGGCGCGGCGGGGGCCGCGGTGCCCAGCGGGACGAGCTCCGTGTCGCCGCTGGCGAGGTTGGTGTTGGCGAAGAACTGCCGGTAGGCGCGGTTCCAGCCGGCGTAGTCGGCGCGGTCGGAGCCGGGGGCGTTGTCGAGGAAGACGCGCATCGTCGTCACGTTCTCGAGCGTCAGCCCCTGCGCCTCCAGGTTCTCCCGGATGTTGCGCAGCACGTTCATGCCCTGCGCCTCGGTGATCGTGACCCCGGCGGGAAGCCTGCCGCCGGTGAACTGGTCGGTGTCGATGAACGACTCCGGGGTCCCGTCCGCGACGGCGGCGTTGAGCTGCGTCGGCCCCAGCCCGCTGGTCTTGTAGAGGGCGGCACCCGCGCCGAGCGCCACACCCTGGGCGATCATGGGGTTGTCCTGCCCGGGCTCCAGCACCGCCTGCGACACGACCTCCGGCGGGGCCGGGGCGGCCGCGGCGGCACCGCCGGTCGAACATCCGGCGGCGAGCACGAGCACGGCCGCTCCCGCCGCGACCGCCCGCCTGCGGGCGAGCGGAGATGTCTTCTGGCGCTGCAGGCTCGGTCGGTGCGGCATCGGGTGCTCCTGTCGGGGCTGGGGGTGCTGGGGGTGC
>NZ_JAAXKY010000037.1 GCF_012911925.1 Pseudonocardia xinjiangensis
GGTGGGTGGTGTGAGCCTGATCGGCCGCGAGGAGGAGCTTCGCCGGCTCGGGGGGCTCCTGGAGGGGGTCGGCATCGGCGGCGGCGCCGTGCTGCTCCGGGGTGAGGCGGGCATCGGAAAGTCGGCGCTGCTCGCCGAGCTGGCCGAACGAGCATCCGACATGGGCCTGCGGGTGTTGACGACCGTCGGCATCGAGTCGGAGGCGCACCTGCACTTCGCCGGCCTCCACCAGTTGCTGCGGCCCGTCCGCCGGGACATCGACCTGCTCCCGCCGCGCCAGCGTGACGCGCTGCGCGCCGCACTCGGCCTCGACGAGGGCACCGTCGTGGACGTTTTCCTCGTCGCACTGGCCGCACTGGACCTGCTCTCCGAGATTGCCACCCGGAAACCGGTGCTCGTGATCGCCGAGGACGCTCACTGGCTCGACAGCTGCAGCGCAGACGTGATCGCCTTCCTCGGCCGCAGGCTGGCCTCCGAGCCGATCGTGCTGGCTGCGGCGGTGCGCGAGGACGTGCCGTCCCGATTCGACGACGCCGGGCTGCCGGAGCTCGTCGTCCCGCCGCTCTCGCGCGAGCACGCCGAGACCCTGCTGGACGCGCGCGCCGCCGGGCTCTCCGAGAGCCTGCGGCGACGAGTGCTCGGCGATGCGGCCGGCAACCCGCTCGCGCTGATCGAGCTCCCCGTCGCCGCGCAGGGGACCGACAGGAACGCCGCCCTGACCGAGCACTGGCTCCCGCTGACCGAACGGCTCGAACGGGCCTTCACCGCGCGCGTCGCATCGTTGCCCGAGCTGACCGCGACGGCGCTGCTGGTCGCCGCGCTCGACGATGGCGGCAGCGTGGCCGAGACCGCCCGCGCCGCCCAGGTGCTGACCGGACGAAAGACCGGTCGTGCGGACCTCGCACCTGCCGTCGTCGCGCGGTTGATCGAGATCGACGGCGACTCGCTCCGGTTCCGCCATCCGCTGATGCGCTCGGCGATTCACCAGCTCGCGACTGCTGAGCGGCGGCAGGCAGCGCACGCCGCCCTCGCCGAGGTCCTCGCCGACGCACCGGAGCGCAGCGTCTGGCACCGGGCCGCCGCCACGGACCCGCCGGACGAGGAGGTGGCCACCGAGCTCGAGACCGTCGCGCAGGAATCGCTGCGCCGCGGAGCCGTCACCGGCGCCGTCACCGCCCTCGAGCACGCCGCCCGGCTCAGCGCCGTCCCCGACCTCCGCGCGGACCGGCTGCTCCGCGCGGCAGACCTGGCGGTCGAACTCGGCAGTCAGAACCTCGTGGACCGGCTGCTGGGCGCCGCCTCCCGGCTGGACCTCTCGCCCCAACAGCGCGCCCGCCTGGCCTGGACGCGGGCCAGCCTGGAGGACGGTCTCCGCGACGGCACCACCGACGCACTCGCCCTCGTCCGGTTGGCCGAGTCCATGGTGACCGACGGCCACGTCGACACGGCAATCCGGATCCTGTGGAGCGCGGCGCTGCGCTGCTTCTGGACCGAGCCGGACAGCGAGGCCCGCGACCGCATTGTCGCCGTGGCCGAGCGGCTCCCCATCGACGAGCTCGATCCCCGGATCCTGGCGATCCTGGCTTACGCGGCGCCGATCGAGCGAGGCACGGTGGTCATCGACCGGTCTCGCCGCCTCGCCGCTGGGTCGATGCTCGACGCCCAGGCCGAACGCCTGCTCGGCAGCGCCGCGGTGCTGGTCGGCGCCTTCGACTTTGCGCAGGGCCGGTCCGCCGCCTCGGTCGCGGGCCTGCGCGCGGAAGGACGGCTGCAGCTGCTCGCCCGTGCACTCGCGGCCCAGGCCTGGAGCGCCGCGCACCTCGTCGACCTGAACACCGCGATTCCAGCTGCGGAGGAGGCGGGAGAGCTGGCCCGGGAGACGGGCCAGCCGTACCTGCACGCGCTCGTCCAGGCCACGCAGGCCAAGATCGCCGCTCTCCGAGGCGACGGGGACTCCGCGGAAGAGTTGGCGGCCGCCGCCGTCAGGACGGGGATCTCGGTCGGCGCCCGCCCGGTGCTGGCCACGGCGCAGAACGCCCGTGCGCTGGCAGCTCTGGCCGCTGGGGAGTTCAGTGAGGCCTTCGCCCGGTTCTCCCGCTTGTACGACGTCGCCGACCCCTCGTTTCAGCTCGCGCTGCGATGCTGCACCGTGGTCGAGCTCGCCGACGCAGCGGTGCGAAGCGGCGAGCAGGACGCCGCAGCCGGGATCGTGGCCGGTCTCGAACACGCGGCGACGGTGACCACCGCGCCGTCGCTGCATGCGGGACTGCGCCTGGCACGTGCACTGCTGGCCGATGGCGAGCAGGCCGAGTCCCGGTTCGCTCAGGCCCTCCAGGCGGTCCACGCCCAGCCATTCCTCCGCGCGTACACGGAACTCACGTTCGGCGAGTGGCTGCGCCGTCGACGCCGGGTGGCGGAGTCGCGGCCACCGCTGCGCTCGGCGCGTGACGCGTTCGACGCGCTGGGCGCCGTGCCGTGGGGCGAGCGGGCGCGACGCGAGCTGCGGGCCGCGGGCGAGCAGAGTGGAACACGCCGGAGCTCGGCGGTCGACCGGCTCACTCCGCAAGAGCTGCAGATCGCCCAGCTCGCCGCCACGGGGCTGACGAACCGGGAGATCGGGCAGCGGCTGTACGTCTCGCATCGAACCGTCGGTGCGCACCTCTCGCAGGTGTTCCCGAAGCTTCAGATCACCTCGCGGGCCCAGCTGCGCGGCATCCCCGGGCTCGTGGTCTGAGGCCGTCGGTCGGCTGACCCGTCGGCCGCCGTTACGGCAGGTATGCCCGATCTTCGTGGCCATACCTAGGTCGGTTGACCGATGGCGGCGACCGGGGCCCGCAATCAAGCTCTCCAGACGGCCCCAGCGACGGGTTTCGTGATTCGTCTGCGGAAGGAGGTGATGGTGGGGTGCAGGAGGATGCGGTGCCCACATGATCGACCCGGGACGGGAGATGTCTTCGCGGGCAGTCGCACGCTGTCGGAGGGGTCAGCGGTCAGTTGCCTGTGCTCAGTGAAGTTCGGTGTCAGGTCGTGGCGGGGCCGCGCTCCGCACCCGCAGGACGCCGTCGGCGATGTGTGGTCGACGGCCGGCATGCCGGCCGGTGCCGGGATCCCGGACGTGCCGGTGGTGACCGCACTTCCGGGACCTCGCCACCACCGCGCCCTCGACCGTGGAGGCGTCCGGTCCACTCGCCGCGGCTGCTCGCGCTCCCGCTGGACTCCGGCCGGCTCCGCGTGAGATGCACCACCCGTCGCCAGCGATCTTTAGATGTGGAAGATAATCTAAACTTGGGCCGCCTGAGGCGTCCACGAGCGTGCGCGCGCTTTCCGGGAACACATCGAGGGAGAGCCATGTATTTGACGCAAGGTCTTCACCGCGCTGTCCAACGGACTCCAGGGCGGCCGGCGACGATCTTCGGCGATCGGGTGCGGACCTGGGCCGAGTCGGGGGAGCGGGTGGCTCGTCTCGCTGCGGCACTCAAAGCCGTCGGAGTGCAGACCGATGACCGAGTGGGAATCCTCGCCCACAACTCGGACATCTACCATGAGTACTTACTGGCAGTGCCCTGGGCGGACGCGATCATGAACCCGGTGAACACCAGGTGGAGCGTGGCGGAGATCGGCTATTCGCTGCGTGACTGCGACACTCAGGTACTGCTGGTGGACGACGCGTTCACCTCGATCGTCCCTCAGCTCCACGACGTCGTACCGCTGCTGCGGACGGTCATCCACATCGGTTCCGGGCCGGTGCCCGAGGGCGCGTTGAGCATGGAAGCGCTCATCGCGAAGTACGATCCTGTTCCTGATGCGCGTCGTGGTGGCAATGCGTTGGCTGGAATCTTCTACACCGGCGGCACCACCGGACGTTCGAAAGGCGTGATGCTCAGTCACGCCAACATCCTCACGTCGGCATTCGGGATGGAGGCGACCCGGCAGCGGGTGCCGGGCGGCTCACTTTCCGGCGGGCGCGTCTTGCATGTCGCTCCGATGTTCCATATCGCCGGGTGCGCACCCTGGACGGAATCCATGACGTTGGGCCGGACACACGTGTACGTGCCCCGCTTCACTCCTGCCGGGGTGGCGAAAGCAATCGAACAGTACGATGTCACCGACACGCTGCTGGTGCCGACCATGATACAGCTGCTGGTTGATTCCGAGGCCGCCGCGGATGCGGACCTGTCGAGCTTGCAGAGACTGACCTACAGCGCGTCGCCGATATCCGAGTCGGTCCTGCAGCGGGCCATGGATCGGATGCCCACCACGGAGTTCACCCAGGTTTACGCGATGACCGAACTGGGGCCGGTGATCACGGTCCTCTCCCATGAGGACCATGCGGATGCCCGCCTGCGCCGTTCGGTCGGCCGGGCGGCACCCCATTGTGAGGTGCTCGTGGTCGACGAGCAGGACCGGGAACTGCCGCGAGGTGGTATCGGTCAGATCATCTGCCGTGGCGCAAGCGTGATGCGGGGATACTGGGACCTCCTCGCCATGACCGCCGATGTGCTGCGAAATGACTGGATGCACACCGGCGACGCCGGTTACATGGACGAGGAAGGATACGTGTTCATCGTCGACCGGATCAAGGACATGATAATTTCCGGAGGCGAGAACATCTACTCCGCAGAGGTGGAGAACGCGCTCAGCTCACACCCGGCGGTGAAGTCCTGCGCGGTGGTGGGCCTGCCCGACGAGGACTGGGGTGAGCGCGTGCACGCGGTTATCGTGCCGGCTGGTGATGATCGGCCCGATGTCGAGGTACTGCGCGAACACGTCAAGCAGTTCATCGCCGGCTACAAGGCGCCCCGCACTGTGGCATTCGTCGACACGCTGCCCCTGTCCGGCGCCGGCAAGGTCCTCAAGAACGAGCTGCGCGCGCGATACTCGCCACGGGAATCGTAGGAGCCCCCGGGACCCATCTTCCTGCTCTCGAAGTGGAGTTGTCCAGTGAAGCTCGGCACGTCTCTGCGTTTCCTCTTCCCCGTATCCTCGACCACCTTCGCCACATTCCGGGAGATGCTGGATGCGCTGCCTCCGGGCGGCTTCATCGAGCGGCCCATGGGGGCGATCTCGACCGAGACGCAGGCCGCCAACCTGGTCGATGTCGCTGCCGCTGTCCGCGACGCAGATCTCGATATGTTGATCGTCGGGGATCACCATGCCGTGCCACCGACCTATGCGAATTCCTTCTCGCCGATCCCGACCCTGGGACGTCTGATGGCGACGACGGGCTCGATGCCGCTGGGTGCGGTGTTCCTCGCCCCCTTTTATCACCCGATAGTGCTGGCCGAGCAGATCGGGACCTTGGCGGCCTTCGCCCAAGGACCATTGGTCGCGACGTTGGCGCTCGGTGAGAACGAGCGCCAGTTCGCGGCGTTCGGTATGGAAGAGCGCAGCCGTATTGTCCGCCTGGAGGAGACGGTGCGCGCTCTGCGTGGACTGCTTGCCGGGGAGACCACGACGATCGAGGGGCGCTACTGCCAGTTGGACGGCGTCCAGACCGGCCCCTCTCCTCGCGTACCGGTTTCGATCTGGCTGGCGGGTACCGTGCGCGCGGCTGCCGAGCGGGCCGGGCGGCTCGGGGACGGCTGGCTGACGGGACAGAACGTGACCCGCGGCGAGCTCGTGGAACAACTCGATACCTACCGGGAAGCGGCGGCCCGCCACGGTCGCCCGGCTCTCCCGGTTCTGCGCCGTGACATCTATGTGGGCGAATCCGATCGCGAGGCAGAGCGGGTGGTCTCCGAGATTCTTTCCGAAGGTTACCGTGGCGGCAGTCGGGACCAGCTGTTGGTGGGTTCTGCGAGTACGGTCACGGAACAGCTCGAGGACTATCGAGCACTCGGCTTCGACGACGTACTGGTGCGCCACATAGTCGGCGACCATGAGCAGATGATTCAGTCGTTCAAGCGCATCGGTGAGATGATCATGCCTCGTCTTCGCGCTCTCGCGCCTCTTGCGTGATCCTCGAGACTTCCCAGCCGTGCCGGACCAGTCGGGGACGGCGCCCCGGGTCTCGGGCCCACCGCCTGCCTGTGGCGCGGTGACGGCCGGGCGAATCGTGCATCTGGCTGATCCGGACGAGTATCGCCTGCGCCACACGATCACGACAGCGGACCAGGTAGATGATAATCATGATGTATAGCGACGCGAGGAGAGGGGTTCTGATGGGTCGGGTGTCACGGGCCGTGGCGGATCAGCACCGCGAGCAGGTGGTGGCGGCTGCCGCTCGACTGCTCAGGGAACGTGGGCTCGAAGGGGTGAGCGTTGCTGAGATCATGGCTGAGGTGGGACTGACGACTGGCGGCTTCTACCGTCAGTTCGATTCGAAGGACGCCCTGGCCGCCGAAGCCATCGGCGAGGCTTTCAACGAGACGCTGGGAACCATGGCCGGGTTCGTTGATCAGCATCGCGATGATCGCGAGCGTGCTCGCCAGGAGCTCGCCGATTTCTACCTATCGGCCGAGTCTCGGGATTTTCCCGGCTCGAGCTGCCCCTCCACCGCGTTCGGCAGTGATGTGGCCCGGGAGGAACCGACGAGCCCGCTGCGGGCGGCCTACGTGGAAGGGGTACGCCGGTTCATCGAGGTGCTCGCCGGGTTCGATGACGACAACGACGCCGCTGCCGCGCGCCGTGATCACATTCTGACGCTGTGCACTCTCGTCGGGGCCCTCCATCTGGCTCGCGGCACCGCGGGTGACCCGCTGTCCGACGAGATCCTGGACAGTGCACGCGCCTACCTGCTGCGGGCAGGACACTGACGGTCCGGGACGCCGTCGACCCACCCGCATGAGTCACGGCCGCCGCGGGCAGGTCGCCGGGCCAGCGGAATGAGCCGGACGCTGTGGACGTTGCCCCTGGGGTATTTGTCCTCCGAGTCCTGTTCGAGGGGTAGCGATGTCGTTCGCCATGACCGCCCAGGAGCGCCAGGAGTTCCTGGCCGGAGTGCACGTCGGCGTGGTGGCGGTGAACCGCCCCGAGCGGGCCCCGCTCGCCGTGCCGGTCTGGTACGACTACGAACCCGGCGGTGACCTGCTGATCTGGATCGATCGCGGATCGGTGAAGGAACGCCTGTTCCGGGAGGCGGGCCGCTTCAGCATCTGCGCCCAGGTCGAAACGCCGCCCTACAAGTACGTCACGGCCGAGGGTCCGATCGTCGCGCTCGACCAGGCCCCCACCGAGGAGCAGGCTCTCGGCATCGCGAGCCGCTACCTGCCCGGGGACGAGGCTGTGCGCTGGGTGAAGGACAACCTCGGCGCGAGTTCGCTGCTCGTCCGGATGCGCCCCGAGAAGTGGCTGAGCACGGACTACGGCAAGGCCTGAGCGCCACTCGCGCGCCGAAGGTCGATCGAGAGGTCAGCCCGTCACGAGCAAGAGGATGCCGGAGATGATCGCGAACCCGAGCACGAGCGTGCGCATGAGCGGCCCGTCGACACGGCGGTGAACGGTGCGGCTGAGCAGGGCGCCGACGGCGAGGGCGGGCAGGAGCAGGAGCGCCGTTCGGATCTGGTGTGCGTTCACCTTGCTGGTGGCGGCGAGCAGCCCGAGCGAGAGGACTTCGCCGATGACGAAGCAGACCGCGACGGTGGACCGCAGTACCGGCGCCGGCCGGTGCTGATGGACCAGCGCCAGCGGCGGCCCGCCGACACCGGTGGCCGTCTCGGTCACGCCGGTGACCGCACCCACGGCGACCAGCGCCCCCCGGCCCGGCACGAACGACGGAGCGAGTAGCGACACCAGCGCGGCGAGCACGGTGGACCCGCCGATGAGCAGGCTCAGGCCGCCGGTCGACACCGCCGCCAGGACCCACAGGCCGACCGCCGTCCCGGCGACGCGTCCCGCGGTGATCCACCCCGCGCCGCGGAAGTCGATGGCGTGCCGTTCGCGGCAGGCGACGTACACGTTGAGCGGGATCATGAGAACGAGGAGCACCACCGGGAGCAGGTGCGGCTCGATCAGGCCGATCACCGGCGCGACGATCAGCGCGAAACCGAACCCGGTGGCGCCCTGGACGAAGGCGGCGAGGACGACCAGGAACGCCGTGGCCACGAGAAGGTTCGTGGTCACCCGGCGCCCCTCGCTCGGTGTGGCGCACGGCGGCGCCGGCCGGTCGTCATGACGGTGATCCGGACCGGCCGGTGAGGTGGACCGGCTCCCACGCGGGATCCCACGGCGGCACAGGCACACCGACCAGTATGGCTCCGACGTCACCCAGCAGGCACGATGCCGCGATCCCGCCCACCGACCCGTCCCCGCGAGTCGCCCACTTCCCCCGCGCGAGTCGCCCGTTTTGCGTGGCCGAGTCGCCCGCCTGGGTCTCGTGACTGCCGCGAGATCCGGGTTTCGGCCCTTCGCAGGGCGAAGAACCGGATCTCACAACGATCACCGGCTCCGCCTGCGCGGTGTCGTCGGCCGCCGTCGCCTGAGCGCGGGTCGGTGTCAGTCGGGCGGATGCCCGTCCGGCGTGATGGTCACGGCGCTTCGGTAGGCGCTCCCGTCATCCGCGGTGCTGTGGTCAGCGGGAGGTTCGTCGGGCTGTCGGCCCCGCGGGCGGACGCGGACGGCACGGAAGGCGTAGCCGTCCTGCTGCGCGGGCTCCCATTCCAGATCGACGAGCTGCCCCGGCTCGAGGTTGCGGAACCCCGGGACAGCGATGTGGCTGAAATGCGTCCAACACCCGCCGGGGGTCGAAGCGGAGTCGACGATCCCCCACCCCGCCCCGGTGTCCCAGGCCCGGACCGTCCCTTCGGTCGCCATGCCCGTCATCATGGGTGAGCTCCGACTCCTCCCGGAAGCTCAGAGCCCGAACGCCCCGCCCTCGACGAGGATCACGAGTCCGATCCCGATCAGGACGACGGGGAGCAGGATGTGCCCCCACCTGCTCAGGGCGCGAGCGACGAGCGGCCGGGTCGCGAAGAACCGGCCCAGGGCGCACCAGACCGCCACCAGGACGAGGAAGACGACGCCGTAGACGACGAGGCCGCCGTTGCCGGTGGCGGTGAGGACGGGGACGTAGACCCCCATGTTGTCGCCGCCGTTCGCCAGCGTGACCGCGGCGACGGTGAGGATCGACGGGCCGCCCGTGCCGTCGGATGCCGGTTCGTCCTCGGGGTCGTCGCGGTGCCGCCAGGCCTGCCAGGCGGCGCGCATGCCGAACAGGAGTGGCAGCAGACCCAGGTAGGGGATGACCGCGTCCGGAAGCAGGCCGGCCCCGAGGGCTCCCACGATCGACACCGCCAGGATCGCGGCGAAACCGAGGTACTGGCCGATCACCACACGGGTCGCACCCCCGCGGTGGCCTGCGGCGCGCCCGAAGAAGAGCGCCAGGACGAGGACGTCGTCGATGTTGGTGACCGCGAACATCCCTGCTGCCTGGCCGACCAGACCCAGCATCACGCGCTCCTCCGGCTCCTGACGACCCTGCGCACGGTAGCTGCGGGGGTGAGACGTGATGAGTAGCATGCTGGCAGACAGAGATAAAAGCGATACGGTTCTGTCGAATCGATCGCGTGAGCCACCGATGAACGAAGGAGACCAGACGATGCGTGCCGTCCAGTACGACCGTTTCGGTAGCTACGACGTCCTCGAACTCGTGGAGGTGCCTGAGCCGGTCGCCTCCCCCGGGCGGGTGGTCGTCCGCATGACCGTCGCGGGGGTCAACCCGCTGGACGAGACCGTGCGGTCGGGCAAGCTGGCCCCGGCCCTGCACAAGCCGCTGCCGATCCGGCCAGGCGGCTTCGGGGTGGGGGTCGTGCAGGAGCCGGGCGTCGCCGGGCTCGCCGCGGGGACCCGGGTGGTGCTGAGCGGTGGCCGTTACGGCGTGAGCGACGACGGCACCTGGGCCGACCTCGTCGCCGTCGACCCGGCCCACCTGGTCACGGTCCCGGATGCGATCGACGACGTGACGGCCGCGGCGCTCACCACCGGCGCCGGCTATCTCACCGCCTACCTGGCCCTGACCGAGCTGGCCGGTTTCCGGGCGGGCCGGAGCGTCCTCGCTCCCGGGGTGGGAGGCGCGGTCGGCCAGGGTGGGGTCGAGGTCGCCCGCGAACTCGGCGCCTCGCTCGCCATCACCACCGCCACCAGCACGGAGAAGGCCGAACAGGGGCGGGCCGCGGGGTACGAGGTCATCGACCTCACCCGGGAGTCGCTGCGCGACGGCGTCGCCCGGCTCACCGGCGGCACGGGTGTGGACGTGGTCCTGGACGGTGTCGGGGGAGCGGTCACCGGGGAGGCTCTGGGCTCACTGGCCGTCGGCGGCACACTGATCAGCATCGGCTACGCCGGCGGCATGCAGGCCACCGTGAACGTCACCGACCTGATCTGGAAGAACGCCCACATCCACGGGTTCCGCTTCGCCCTCTTCACTGCCGAGCAGGTCACCGCGGCCGACACCACGCTGCTCGACATGCTCGCCCGGGGCGCTCTCCACCCGGTGGTCGCGCGCGTCTTCCCGCTGGAGGAGGCGGCCGCGGCGCAGCGCGACCTTGCCGAAGGCGGACCGTTCGGCCGGGTCCTGCTCGCACTCTGACGCCCCGAATCGGAGAAGAGTCATAATGGTTATGGCTCTGTTCTGGTCTGGCATCGATCTACGAGGGGTGTCCGCATGACGTGGTCGGCAACGGACCGCTACGGGATGGACGCGGCGCCCGGCGGCCTGGCGTTCGTCCAGGACCTGCTCAACACGTTCTCCGCAGGAAAACCGCGGAAGCCGGACTGGCTGGAGGACCTCGGTGCCGCCCAGGTGTGGCTGGACGCCGCACTGTCCGGATGGAGTCGGGCCACCGGGCGACGAGCGCCGGTGGTGGAACTGGACGACCGGGACCGCGAGTCGCTGCACGACTTCCGCGGGAGCCTGCGCCGCATGCTCGCCAGGCAGGGCGACGGAGCATCACCCGGCCCGGGATCGCCGGCGTTCCCCTCCATGGCCGCGTCCATGCGGGTCGACGAGAGCGGCACGATCACCACCGAGGCGGCCGGCACGGGCTGGAGGCGGGTGGCCTCGCTGGCCTTGATCGAGTGCTTCGAGGCGCAGCAGACCGACGCCCTGCGGCGTCTGAAGATCTGCCGCAACGAACGCTGCGCGTGCGCCTTCTTCGACCGTTCCCGCAACAAGACCGGCGTCTGGCACGACGTGCGGGTCTGCGGCAACGCGACGAACCTCCGCGCCTATCGTGCTCGGCAGCGGGCGCAGACCGCCGACCGGCCCGCGCCGGTCACGGAATGATGAGCGCCTTCACCACGCGCTGTGCGGCGACGTCCTCGAGCGCGGTCTGGGCGTCGTCGAGGGCGTACTCCCGGCTGATGAGCTCGGTCCAGGGGAACTGCTGCGCGTAGCGCGCCATCACCCGAACCGCGCGATGGACGTGCCCCACATCGCTGCCCCAGCATCCGCGGATGTCCAGGTGCTTCTGGTTGAGGTCCAGGTGGGGGTTGAAGCCGGCGTCACCGGCGTCGGTGTACTGCCCGACGACGACGTAGCGTCCGGCGTCGCGGGTGAGCCGCATCCCTTCGGGCACCGCCGTCGGCGCTCCCGTCGCCTCGATCGTGACATCCGCTCCGCGTCCCCCGGTCATCTCCCGGATCGTCGCGAGCCGCTCCTGCGGGGTGGTCGAGCCGATGTCGATCACGGCGTCGGCTCCGAATCGGGTCGCCGCGTCCAACCTGAGCTCGGGACCTCCGACGACGATCACCGACCCGGCGCCCCGAAGTTGGGCGAGGACGGCGGCGCACAGACCGACGGGTCCGGCGCCCTGGACGACGACGGTGTCACCGAACGCGATCTCGCCGAGAGTCACCGCGTGCAGCGCGGTGGGCATTCCGCAGCCACCTGCCAGGAAAGCGCGCCAGTGCAACTCGGCAGGCAGGGGGACCACATGCACGCCAGGCCGCAGGTAGATGTACTCCGACCAGCCCCCGAGCAGGCCGTCGTCCGCGGAGAGGGTCACGCCGTAGACCTTCCTTGCCGGGCACCGCGTCGTGGCGTGCCCGACGGTGCAGTACCAGCACCGGCCGCACGTGCCGTACACGTCGAGGAACGTCACGATCTGGCCCACCACCAGCGGCGCCCCTGACACGTCCGTCGGGGGCGGCGCCGATGCGTCCGCCGGACCGATCTCGGCGATCTGACCGACACTGACGTGCCCCGGGATGATCGGGTACGGCACACCGGCGAGCTGGCCCTTCCACAGGTGCGCATCCGTTCCGCAGACCTCGCTGCCGAGCGTCCTCAGCAGTACCCCGCCCGGTTCGGGATCGGGCCGGTCGAACTCACGCAACTCGAGCGGCGCCCCGGGTCCGGGCATCACGACTGCGGAGATCACGATGGTTCCTCTTCACGTCAGGCCCGGCGCCGGGGATATCGGGGTCGCTTCATGCTAGGTCGAGGATCTCGGCGTGCTCGGGATCGGCCCGCCCCGCGGCGTCCAACCAGCCGTGCCGCGTCACGCCACCTTCGCGTCCTGCAGTACGAGCCGTAGGGCGCGGAGCGCGTGGTGGGTACGTGATTTCACGGTGCCGGGGGGAACGCCGAGCCGTCGCGCGGTCTCGGCGATCGAACTGTCCTGGTAGTAGATCGCCACGAGTACGTCGCGGTGTTTGCTGGTGAGTCTGTTGAGGGCGTCGAGCAGCACCCAGCGCTGCAGGATCTGTTCGATCTCGTCGTCCGCGGGGATCGCCTGTAGTACGTGGTCGTTGGATGTGAGCACTGGGCGGCTGGCGTAGGCGCGCCAGGTGTCCGTGACGATGTTGCGGGCGACCGTGAACAGCCAGGCACGCAGGTTGTCCGGGCCGAGATCGATGCGGTCGGCTCGGCGCCAGGCGCGTACCAGTGTTTCTTGCACGACGTCCTCGGCGAGCGCGTGGTCTCGGGTCAGGCGCAGGACGAACGTGAACAAGGGGCCGGCCACGCAGTCGTAGAGCGCTCGGGCGAAGACATCCGCCTCCTTCGGGCCGAGCACTGGTTGTGCCGGGTCCTGGTCGCGACTCATGTTGCGGTGCTCTCCCTTGGTGGTGGTCGAGGTTCGGCCGCGAGGCGAGGCGGTATCGCGGTCCGAGCTCGTCGGATTGCGGATGTGTCGGCGCATGCGTGCGCGGCCGGCTGGACGAGGCCGTTCCGCGGTTGCCCGGAGCAGCGAGTCGGGTCGGGCGGGCGACCCGGTTGCCGGCTCAGGCTCGCCCGGCGGGACTATCGGCGGTATTCGCCTGCTCGTTCGGATTGTGAGCCCCGGATGGTTTCACGGCCCCGGTTCCTCGAGAGCAGATCTGCCCCTTGTGACCGTGGAGCCGTTATTTCCATATGGGCATCGTACGATTCGGATCGTATGGTGCAAAGGTGGTGCTGCCGCTAGTAGTAGCGCTGCCAGGAGACCTTGCACCCGCGACTGCAACACTGCCGCGGAGAAGTGAATTGCGCACCTTCGCCTCCCCCTTCGGTCAGGACCGCCTTCTACTGTCGGCGGGACTGCTCCAGTTCGAAGAGAACGGCGCCCGCGATATCGAACGCAACTGTGCGAGTCCGGGTAGCGCTGATCCCCGGCGGCCTGGGACTCGCTCCTGTGGCACACGTCCGACCGCGCACTGCACCCGGCCTGGTAGCCTCCGGGCAGGTTCAGGTGGACCTGTGCATCGGGCCACACATGATCGTGAAGCGGAGTTCGGCATGACAGGCGGAGAAGGCGACGACATCTCCGGGTGAGCCCGGAGTGTGAGGCCATCGGCACCCGCGCACTGCGCTGTTGGTGTCGGCGGCTTGCCCCTTTTGTCGAGCCTTCCTGCCCGCCGCCAGGTGTGCCTTCTGCGTACCTGCGCCGAACCCGAAAGTCTTTTCATGTCCGACGTCATCGTCTGTTCGAACGTCACCTTCTCCTGGCCTGACGACACCCCGGTCTTCGACAACCTCTCCTTCAGTGTGGGCAGTGGCCGCACCGGTCTGGTCGCACCCAACGGTGCGGGCAAGAGCACGCTGCTCAAGCTGATCGCCGGCGAATACCGGCCCCTCGGCGGATCCGTCTCCGTCGAGGGCGTGCTCGGTTACCTTCCGCAGACGCTTCCGCTGACCGGCGACCTCAGCGTGGCCGAGGTGCTGGGCATCGCCCCGGTGCTGGACGCCCTGCGCGCGATCGAGTCCGGCGACGCCGCCGAGGAGCACTTCACCACTGTCGGCGCCGACTGGGACATCGAGGAACGTGCTCTCGCCGAACTCGACCGGCTCGGTCTCGGCCATGTGGTGCTCGACCGCCGCCTGCGGACGCTCAGCGGCGGGCAGGCCATGTCCCTCGGCCTGGCGGCGCAACTGCTCCACCGGCCCGACGTCCTGCTCCTCGACGAGCCCACGAACAACCTCGACCTCGACGCGCGCCGCAAGCTCTACGGCGTCCTCGAGGACTGGAAAGGCCTGCTGTTCCTGGTCAGCCACGACCGCGCGCTGCTGGACCGGATGGACCGCATCGCCGAGCTCGACCGGGGGGAGATCCGTTTCCACGGCGGGAACTACACCGACTACGAGGAGGCGGTGCGCTCCGCCCGGGAGGTCGCGGAGAGGAACATCCGCACCGCCGAACAGGGTCTGAAGCGGGAGAAGCGGGAGCTGCAGACCGCGCGCGAACGTGCCGCCCGGCGGGCCGGCAACGCGTCGCGCACCATCAAGTCCGCCGGCCTCGCCCGGATCCACGCCGGGAACCACCAGCGCCGGGCGCAGGAGTCGGCCGGAAAGGCCAACGACCTGCACTCGCAGCGGGTCAGCGACGCGAGGGCGAAGCTCGACGAGGCGGGCCTCGCCCTGCGCGACGAGCAGAAGATCGCGCTGGCACTGCCCGGCACCCGGGTTCCCGCCGGGCGGACGGTGTTCGAGGGCAGGGGGATGGAGGTCCGCTACGGCGACCGGGCGATCTTCACGGGGGCCGACCTGACGATCCGGGGCCCGGAGCGGATCGGGCTGCTCGGTCCGAACGGCTCCGGCAAGTCCACGCTGCTCCGTGTCGTCGGCGGTGACCTGGAGCCGGAGAGCGGTGCCGTGCGGCGTGCGGAGGGGCGGGTCGCCCACCTGTCGCAACGGCTGGACCTGCTCGACCCCGACCGCACGGTGGCGGAGAACCTGCGCGCCTTCGCGCCGGAGATGCCGGACGCGGAGCTGATGCACCTGCTGGCCCGGTTCCTGTTCCGGGGATCGCGGATCCGCCTCCCGGCCCGGGTCCTCTCCGGTGGCGAGCGGCTGCGGGCGACGCTCGCCTGCATCCTCTACTCCGAGCCCGCGCCACAACTGCTGCTGCTGGACGAGCCGACCAACAACCTCGACCTGCTCAGCGTGGGACAGTTGGAGAGCGCGCTTGACGGCTACGAGGGCGCACTCGTGGTGGTCAGCCACGACGAACGGTTCCTCTCGCAGATCAGGGTCGACCGCTGGCTCCGGCTGTCCGGGGGGCGGTTGGCCGAGACCGGCGCCCCCGCAGGCGAGTGAGCCGGGCGAGCACCGAGGCCGCACCGGCCGGTGGCCGACCGGCCCGGTGCAGATGTGACGGGAGGAGCCGGAGTGCGTGAGCTCGCCGGGCGGTTGCGTTCCGTGGATCCCGACGCCGGGGCAGCGCTCCAGGTGATCGCTCACTTCGACGCGCTCGTCGACGCGCGCGCCGGTCTGGAGGCGACCGTCCGGGCCGCGGCGGTGCTCGCCGGCTGTCCGGCCGGCATGGCCGATCGCGCACGCCGCCTGCGGATCCGGGTCCTTCCCGACGGGCGGCGGGCCGACGGCGAGCCCACCGGTGCCACCGTGCCGGTGTCGTCCGGCCGCGAGGACGCCGTCGTCTGGCTGGAGCGGTCCGGCGACGGAACCGGCACGGCCCGGATGGAGCTCGACGCGATCCTCGTCGAGCGCCTCGCCACCACGGTCCGGATCGTGCTGGACCGCACCTGGTCGGACGCGCCGGTGGCCGACCCGGCCTCCGTCGAGCTGCTGGTGGACGCCGCCGTCGACGAGAGCGCCCGCGCCCTCGCTGCCCGGCGCCTCGGGCTGCCGGTGGACGGAGTGTTCGTGGTGACGGTCGGCATCGGGGCCGCGCCGGGGCACCGCCGGGCGCTCACGGCGCGGCTCGGCGAGCTCGACGTCACGATCGAACCGGCAGGCCGGCGCGGCGCACCCCACCCGCGATGCTCCGCCGCCGGTCCGCCCGTCGAGCTCCGGGACCTGCCGACGTCCTACCAGCAGGCCCGGCTCGCCCTGCGGTTCACCTGCGCCGCGGACGAACCCGGGCCCGCACATGTCGATGCCGCTGCCCTGGGCGGGATGCTGGCGCTCGCGGAGGGTTGTGACTCACCGGCCGCGGTCGCCGAGACGGCCCTGCTCGACCGCGTCATCTCGGCCCACCCGTGGGCGCTCGACACCCTCACCGCCGTGACGGCCGAGGCCAGCCTCCGAGGTGCGGCGGCCGCCCTCCACGTGCATCACTCCACGGTCCAGGGGCGGGTGGAGCTGCTCGACCGGGCACTGGGTTACCCGGTCGCCACCGCGCTCGGCCGGACCCGGCTCACGGTGGCCCTGGCGCTTCGGCGGCTGCGGAGAAACCGCTGGTAGGGCCGGCAGTCCGCCAGGCGGCGGGGAACAGCCGCCGCGCGACGGCTACGGGCCACGTCGTCCGACCGCCTAGCGTCCGGACGATGAGGAGCAGGACATGACGAAGGTGCACCCGCCGTTCGATCCGGAGGTGGCCGCGGCGCTGGTGGCGGTCAACGGGGCACTACCGTCGTCCATCACCCCGGACCTGATCGGCTTGCTGCGCGAGATGACCGATGCCGGCTACACGATGGGCCTGGACGAGATCCGGCGGCACGTGCATGCCGAAGAGCTGACGGTGCCCGGGCGCGCAGGTGACCCCGACGTGGCGCTGCTCGTCCTGCGCCCGACGGACCGCGACCCGGCGGTGGCTCTCCCCGGCCTGTACTTCATCCACGGTGGCGGGATGGTGGCCGGCAACCACCGCACCGGTATCGACGGGGTGCTGGAGTGGATGGCGGCGATCCCGATGGTGGCGGTCAGCGTCGAGTACCGCCTCGCGCCGGAACACCCGCACCCGGCGCCCGTCGAGGACTGCTACGCCGGCCTGGCGTGGCTCGGCGAGCACGCCGCCGGGCTGGGGATCGACCCCGACCGGATGGTGATCGCCGGGGGCAGCGCCGGAGCGGGCCTTGCCGCCGCCACCGCCCTGGCCGCCCGGGACCGTGGCGGCCCGCGGGTGCGGGGGCAGCTGCTGATGTGCCCGATGATCGACGACCGCGCCCTCACCCCGTCGAGCACCGAGCTCGTCGGCGAAGGCGTCTGGGACAGCGTCTCCAACGCCACCGGATGGTCGTCGCTGCTCGGCCCGGCCGCGGGCGGACCGGACGTCTCGCCGTACGCCGCACCGGCCCGCGCCACCGACCTCTCCGGGCTGCCGTCGGCGTTCATCGAGGCCGGCTCCGTCGAGACCTTCCGCGACGAGTCCGTCGACTACGCGTCCCGCATCTGGCAGGCGGGCGGCCAGGCCGAGCTGCACGTCTGGCCCGGTGGTTGCCACGGCTTCGACGGCGTGGTCCCCGCGGCCCCGATGTCGCGCGAGGCGCGCGCTGCCCGGGTGAACTGGCTACGTCGCGTACTGGCCGAATGAGTGGCCCTCAGCCGCCCGACGCGGGCGGGAGGGGGATGGCGGCGAAGATCCCGTCCGGGTCGAAGCGGGCCTTGGCCGCGCGCAGCCGCGCAGCGTTGGAGCCGTAGGCGTGCGCGATCTGCTCGTCGGCGTCGGAGGCGAGCAGGCCCGCGTAGCCGCCGGGGAGAGCGTGCGGCGCCAGCGCGGCGGAGACCGAGTCGGCCCATGCCACGTGGCGGTGGGCGTCGGCGTCGTCCGGCGCCCACGACGCGATGATCTCGGTCATGAGGTGGTTGCGGCGGATGCCGAACGCGGTGCTGTCGAGGGGCACGCGCGCCGCTGCTCCGTGGAAATGGTGGAGCAGGATGGCGGACATCGGCGAGGTCCGGGCCGCACCGGTCTCGAGGAGTGCCGAGATGACGTCCGGGCTGTAGCCGGCGACGGTGCGCGTGCGGATCGCGTAGTGGCTGCCGGGGATGATGAAGGGCTCCTGCAGCCCCAGGACTTCGCCGTAGGTCAAGGGTGCGACCTGCGACATCAGGGGAGTGCCCAGCCGTTCCAGCTCGGCGATGACGTTCGCGCCCTGCGCCAGGTCGCCGCTCCAGGTCGGGGACAACAGAGCCGTGGGGTTGCCGTCCGGGCCCGACAGGATCCCGCCCTGCACCGTGAGCTCGTCCGTGTCCGTGGCGAGCACCTCGTTCAGGCCGCGCAGCACGCTGTCGGCCTGTTCCCAGGGAAACACGATGAACCCCGCCAGCACCCGGTCGAGCGGGTGCAGCCGCACGCGCAGCGACGTCACGACGCCGAAGTTGCCCCCACCGCCGCGGAGCGCCCAGAACAGCTCCGGCTCGTGCTCGGCATCGGTGGTGACCAACCGCCCGTCGGCGAGGACCACGTCCGCACCGAGCAGGTTGTCCAGCGCCAGGCCGGCCCGGCCGCACAACGGACCGTAGCCGCCCCCGAGCGTCAGGCCGGCCATGCCGACCGCGCCGATACACGCGCCGGTGACGGCCGCCAGGCCGAAGGGGGTGGCGGCACTGGTGACGTCGCGTGCGTTGGCGCCGCCCGCCACGGTGGCGACCCGCGCGTCGGCGTCGATCGTGACGTCCCGCATGAGCGACAGGTCGATGACGAGGCCGTCGGGCCGCAGCGCCCGGCCGGCCCAGTCGTAGCCACCGCTGCGCACCGACAGCGGCAGGCCGTGATCTTGTGCGGACCGGACCGCGGCCTGTACCTCGGCGGGAGTCTCGGGCCGCGCGATCAACGCCGGTTCAGCCGTCACGGCGAAGTTCCAGATCTCCCGGGCCTGGTCGTACGCGGGACCCGAGACGAGGACCCGGTCCGAGCCGAGCTGCCCTGACAGGTCCTTCACGACGGACGTCGCCGACTCGTTCGTGCTCATCGTTCCCCCTTGTGCCGCCGCAGCGGTGTGCCGACGTGACGGCTCCGCCACGTTCACAGTCTTCTTATTGGACTGATCCTATATCAATCAGAGTCAGACTCTGATGAGAAGAGCGGTAAGGTACGGCCCGTGACGCAGTCGACCGGCAGTGCCCGCCCCGGCCGGGTGACTCGCCGGGCGGAGTACGCCGAGACGACCAGACGCGCGATCGTCGCTGCGGCGCGCACGCTCTTCAGCGAGAAGGGCTACTTCGCGACGAAGGTGGACGAGATCGCGGCCACCGCCCGCGTCGCGCCTGCCACGGTCTACGCCGTCACCGGCGGCAAGCAGGGGTTGCTCAGGACGCTCGTCGACGAGTGGTCCGACGCGCCTGTGGTCGCCGAGGCCCGCGCGGAGATCGCGAAGCTCGACGACGCGGAGGAGCTCCTGAGTTTCCTCGCCGCGCTGACCAGGAGCATGCGCCAGGACTACGGCGACATCATGCGCCTCGTCATTGCGGCAGCCCCCCATGACGCCACGGCGGCGGAAGGCCTCGCCACGGGCACGGCCCGCTACCGCGACGGCACCTTGCTCGCGGCACAGCGCCTCGCCGACCTCGGCGCCCTCCGCGACGGGCTGACCGTCGAGGAGGCGTTGGACATCCTGTGGTTCTACTTCGGGTACGCCGGGTTCTTCACCCTGGTCGACGACAACGGGTGGTCCTATCCCAAGGCCGAGGAATGGCTGCGCGACGCCGCCCGTCGAGCGCTCCTCGCCGAGGCCGCCTCGGAATGAGGCGCTCGGCCCGGCGCAGCGGCGGTGACGTTCCTCAGCGGGCGAACGCGGAGAAGGTCAGCACGTCGTTCTCGATCAGCCGGGCGGCGATCTGGACCGGGGCGAGTGCTCCGGGGGTCCACAGTCCACCCGGTGCGTCGGGGAGGTCGTGGAGCACGCAGCGGGCGGCTTCGAGGGCCATCGCGGCGGCCGCGTCGGAGCAAGGGTTGCCCTCCCCGGAGACGGTGGCCGTCATCCGGTGCCCGTCGGCGTCAGTGCCGAGCACCAGGATCTTGAAGGAGGGCGCTCCGCCGACCACCGGACCGGCCTGGTCGATCGCAGGCGCGCCGGCCACCCGAGGTGCCACGATCGCCGCCATCACCGCCGTGATCCCCTCGGCGATCTCCCGTCCCGCGTCTCCCGGACCGGCGAGCATCATCTCGTCGTAGGTGAAGTCCTCGCCCCAGGCGTGCCCCTGCAACGCGTTCGAGCGGTGCAGGTTGGCCTCGTTGATCGGGGCCATCACCCAGGGTGCCGCCCACATCCCCAGCCGGTCGTCGAACTCGGGCCCGGTCGGCCGCGGCTGCTGCGGCCCCCGGAAGCCGCCTGTCAGCAGGAACGGGTCGGCCGCCAGCGCGCCGGTCACGTGGTCGGCCCGCGCCGCATCGGCGGACGCGACGAGGGTGGAGATGGTACCTGCGGTGAACCCGCCGACGTCGGTGAAGGCGATCCGGCCGCTCACCCGGGGGAGCGGGGCGTCCCACCGCTTCCGCGCCTGCGTCTCCAGCACGTGCACGCCCAGTTCGAAGGGCAGTGAGTCGAACCCGCAGGAGAAGACGATCCGGGCGCCGGTACGGCGGGCGTCGGACTCGAAGCGGTCGATCATGTCGCGGACCCAGAGTGGCTCGCCGTTGATGTCGACGTAGTCGGTGCCGCTCGCCGCGCACAGTTCGACCAGCAGCGAGCCGTGCCGGAGGAAGGGGCCGACGGTGCTGAGCACCACGCGGGTGCGCGACACGAGGGCGCGCAGGGACTCGGCGTCGTGGGCGTCGGCGACGAGGAGCGGGGTGTCCGCAGGAGCACCGATCTTCTCGCGCAGGCGGTGCAACGCCTCCAGGTCCCGCCCGGCGAGCGCCCACCGGAGATCCTGGCCGTGGCTCACCAGGCGTTCGGCGACGAGCCGGCCCGTGAACCCGGTGGCTCCCCAGACGACGAGGTCGAGGTCGGCCTGACTGGACGCACCGGCAGCAATCACGCCGAAGAGACTAGTAGTCGCAGGGGGCGCGAATCGGTCAGCGCCTCGGTGGGGAGGGCCCGGAACGGGCGACTCGCGGGTCCGGAGCGGGCGACTCGCGGGTCGGGAACGGGCGACTCGCGCGCGCGAAGCGGGCGACTCGCGGGGCCGAAGCGGGCGACTCGCGGGTGAGGGCCGGGGTACCGCCCCGCTCCGACGGCGAGTGCTGATCACTATCGTTTCACCGGTGACAGCCGAACCGCGCCGGGCTCGGGTCGGCGTCTCGGTGGTCTTCGCCGCCTGTGGTGCCGCCTTCGCGACGTGGGCGGCCCGCGTGCCGGCCGTGCAGGCGGACCTCGGGCTGGGTCCCGGGGGGCTCGCGGTGGGCCTCTTCGGGCTGGCCGCCGGTTCCGTCGTCACCCTGCTCGCTGCCGGACCGCTGATCACCATGATCGGCAGCCGCGCGGGAGCCCTCGTCGGAGCGACGATCCTGTGCGTCGGCCTGCCGCTCGTCGCCTTCGCCCCGAACCTGGAGGGGTTCGTCGCGGCGCTGGTGGTGCTGGGGATCGGCAACAGCCTGCTCGACGTCTCGATGAACGCCCACGCGGCCCGGGTGGAGCAGGCCTATGGACGGCCGATCTTCGCGAGTTTTCACGCGTTCTGGAACATCGGGGGGCTCGTGGGCTCCGGGGCCGCGGCAGTACTGGCCGCCCAGCGGGTGCCGGTGGCTGCGCACTTCCCCGTCGCGGGCGCGGTCCTGCTGCTGGTCGCGCTGGCCGCCACCACCCGGGGATTCCTGGCGGGACCGGACCAGGGTCAGGGGGAGTCGCCCTTCGCGCTGCCGGGCAGGGGCCTGATCCCGGTGGGGGTCATCGTGTTCTGCGGGTTCCTCGCCGAAGGCACCGTCAACGACTGGAGCGCGGTCTACCTCACCACCGTCACCGACGCGTCGCACGCCGTTGCGTCCCTCGGCTTCTTCGCCTTCTCGATCGCCATGATCGCGGTCCGGCTCGTGGCCGACCGGCTCAGCGGGCGGATCGGGATCGTCGTCGTCATGCGCGGGGCGACGCTCGTCGCCCTGCTGGGCTTCGGGCTGGTCATCGCGGTCCCGGTGGCCGGGGTGGGTGTCCTCGGGTTCGGCGTGGTCGGGCTCGGCCTCGCCGCGATCGTTCCCCTGGCCTGGAGCAGCGCCGCGCGGAAGCAGCCGGACAACCCGGGCCGCGCCGTCTCGGCCATCGCCACCTGCGGCTATCTCGGGTTCCTCGTCGGGCCGGTTCTCGTCGGCCCGCTCGCCGCGGCGTTCGGGTACCGGCTCGCCCTGGCCTGCGCCGGTGCCCTCGTCGTCGCTGTCCTCTTCCTGGCCCCGGCGCTGGACGACGCGGCCGCCGGCCGGCGGCGGTGACGCCGACCCGGAGGACCACTCGGCGAGGAACGTCGCCAGCAGTTCGGCCACGCGCTTGTCCGCCTCGACGATGAGCATGTGCGAGCCGCCGTCGGCGCCCTCGACGAGCTCCAGCCGAGCCCCCGGGATGTGGTCGGCGACCCAGCGGGAACCGGCCCACGGCAGGGGGCTCTCGCGGCTGGCGATGACGAGGGTGGGCAGGGTGATCCGCCGGATCTCGCGACGCCAGTCCTGCCGGCCGAAGTCCGCGACGAGCGCTGCGGAGAAGGCCGCGTCAGGACGGCCGGCCTGGTCGAGCGGCCTGGTGCCGCAGTGCCTGCGAGGCGGCCCCGGCGAGGGGACGGTAGGCCTGCGCCCCACCGCCGGGGACGGCGCGCCCGCGCAGTACAGCCACGCCGCGCTCCGCGGCCCGCTCCGCCAGGTCGGCGGCCAGCCGGGACTTGCCGATCCCGGCCTCCCCGGCCAGCACCAGCAGGCCGCCCTGCCCCTGCGCCAGGTGTGCGAGCGCGGCCAGCCCCGACTGCCACTCCGCGTCGCGCCCGACCAGCTCAGCGGAACGCAGGACGCTCACGGTGCGGTCGCGGCGGTCGGGTCGAGGTGGTGGCCCGGGAGTCGAACAGGGAGTCCTGCCATCCCCCGGCAGAGCAGTCCGCCACCGGGACGGGCTCCGTTCAGCTGGAGGTGGGGAAGCTGTAGCTCGCGCCCCTGCTCGTGTCGGCCTGCGGCCAGCGGGACGTGACGACCTTGGCCCGGGTGTAGAACCGGACGCCCTCCGCGCCGTGCACGTGCATGTCGCCGAACAGCGAGTCCTTCCAGCCCCCGAACGAGTAGTAGGCCATGGGCACGGGGATCGGCACGTTGATCCCGATCATGCCGACGGTCACCTCACGCTGGAACCGGCGCGCGGCCTGCCCGCTGCCGGTGAAGACGGAGGTGCCGTTGCCGAAGGGGTTGGCGTTGATCAGCGCGATCGCCTCGTCGAGGGTCTCGGCGCGCAGCACCACCAGCACCGGGCCGAAGACCTCGTTGCGGTAGACGTCCATCTCGGGCGTCACGTGGTCGACCACGGTGGGCCCGACGAAGTAGCCGTCCTGCAGGGCGTCGCCCTCGATCGCCCGGCCGTCGACCACGAGGGTGGCGCCCTGGCTCTCCGCCGACGTCACGTACCCGATGATGCGGTCCTTGGCCTCCTGGGTGATCACCGGACCCATCTCGCTGGACGGTTCGACGCCCGGACCCACCTGCACCGCGGTGGCTTTCGCCCGCAGCGCCTCGATGAGGGCGTCGGCCGCGCTGCCGACGGCCACCGCCGCCGAGATCGCCATGCAGCGCTGGCCCGCGGAGCCGAAGCCCGCCGCGGACAGGTGCTCGGCGGCGAAGTCGATGTCGGCGTCCGGGAGCACCACGGCGTGGTTCTTCGCCCCGCCGAGAGCCTGCACGCGCTTGCCGGCGCGGGTCGCCCGCTCGTGCACGTAGCGGGCGATGGGGGTGGAGCCGACGAAGGACACCGCAGCGACGTCCGGGTGGTCGAGCAGCGCGTCGACCGCCACCTTGTCGCCGTGCACCACGTTGAAGACGCCGTCGGGGAGCCCGGCCTCGGCCCACAGCTCGGCGAGGAGCACGGACGCCGACGGCACCCGCTCGCTCGGCTTGAGCACGAACGTGTTGCCGCAGGCGATGGCGATGGGGTTCATCCACATCGGGACCATCACCGGGAAGTTGAACGGCGTGATCCCCGCGACCACCCCGAGCGGCTGGCGGAACGAGAAGCTGTCGATGCCGGTGGAGACCTGGTCGGAGAACTCGCCCTTGAGCAGCTGCGGGATCCCGCACGCGAACTCGACGACCTCGAGGCCCCGCTGTACCTCGCCACGGGCGTCGGAGAGCACCTTGCCGTGCTCCGCGGTGATGAGCTCGGCGAGCTCGTCGGTGTGGGCGCGGACCAGCTCGCGGAAGGCGAACAGGATGGCGGTCCGCTTGCTCAGCGAGGTCTGCGACCACGAGACGAACGCCTCGGACGCCGCCTGCACGGCGAGGTCGACGTCGCTGCCGTCGGCGAGTGCGACCTCGGCCTGCTGGCGTCCCGTTGCCGGGTTGAACACGGCGCCGGTGCGCTGCGCGGTGCCTGCGGTCGGCTTGCCGCCTATCCAGTGATCGATGGTCTTCATGGTCGTATTCCTTCGTTGACGATGTTCGCGGCGACCCGCCCGTCGACCGAGGTCGTGGGGTCGTCGTTGTAGAGGAACCGGCCGTGAGTCTCGGGCGTGAACGCCAGGCCGATGAACGAGATGACGATCAGCCCGGACACCGCGGTGGTGGCCAGGGCCAGGCTGCCGTGGAACCACTGCGTCGCGATGACGCCGGCGAGCAGTGGGCCCGCCGCGGTGAACAGCCGGCCGATGCTGTTGGTGACGGCGAGCGCCGAGGCCCGCACCGACGCCCCGAACAGCTCGGGGAAGAACACGGCGCTGCCCGAGAGGACACCGAAGACCCCGAAGCCGACGAAGGGCAGCAGCCACATGTAGGTCGTGAAGGTCGTGCCGAACGGGTAGAGCACGCCGACCGCGACGATGCCGATCACCAGGCTCATCGCGAACGTGGGCTTGCGCCCGATCTTGTCGGCGATGAAGCCCCAGCTGGCGTACCCGAGCAGGCCGCCGAGGTTGAGCATGGCCACGGCCCACGACACGTAGCTCACCGCGGCGTTCCCGGTGACGCCGTGCTCGCCCACCACGACCCGGACGATCTGCGGGGTCCACGTGGTGACGCCCCAGAAGGCGAACAACGCGCCAATGCAGATGATCGTGCAGGGCAACGTGCGCCGCAGCATCGGCGGCGTGAACAGCTGGGTGAGGACGAACCGGTCGGCCGCGATCTTGTGCGCGCCCGCCGCCCGCTCCTGCTTGCGCACCGCGCGGGCGGCCTTCACCTGCGCTGTCGAGTCGGGCTCGTGCACGTGGCTGCGGATGAACAGCACCAGCAGCGCCGGGACGATGCCGAAGGCCAGCGTGATCCGCCAGCCGAAGCCGCCGACGAAGTTGTAGACGATCGCGGCGAGGAACGAGCCGATCGCCAGTCCGGACATCATGATCCCGCTGGCCTTGGCGCGGTGGCGGTTGTTCCACGCCTCGGCGACGAGCGCGGCGCCGATCGGCAGCTCCACCCCGGAACCGATCCCGGCGACGAAGCGCAGCACCGCGAACTGCCAGAACTCTCCGGACAGCGTCGCCAGCGCGGTGAACACGGAGTACGTCAGTACGCCGATCATCAGCACCCGGACGCGCCCGACGTAGTCGGCCAGCGCGCCGAACGCCACCGCGCCCACCGCCCAGCCGAACAGGAACACGGTGACAGCCACGCCGCTGTAGAACGAGGACGCATGACCGAGCAGGTCGGTGGTCGCCGGCCCGGCGACCTGGGTGAAGAGGCTGGAATCGAAGCCGTCCAGCGCCCACCCCATGGTGGTGGCGACCAGGACGGCCCACTGGTAACGGCTGATCTCATGACGCCAGGTGCGCGCGCCGTGGTCAACTACTCGCAACATCGGCTCCTTTGCCAAGCCCTACGGGGGTCAGGTGGTGCCGGGGAGCTGGCCGAGGCGGCGCAGCGAGCCGACGACCAACCGGTCGACGCTCAGTTCGAGGGCCTGGTCCTCGTCGAGGCCCCGGCCGGCCTGCAACATCTCCCGGATCTCGGTGTGCAGGCGGGGATCGCGTTCGCGCAGTGCGGCCACGCGCTCGTCGACGTCCTTCGACAGGTCGTCGGGGCCGCTGACCACGGCGTTGAGCAGGCCGAGCTCGGCGGCGCGCGCGGCGGTGATCTTCTCGCCGGTGGCGGTGAGCCAGAACGCCTGCCGCTCACCGACGACCTTGGGCAGCCAGGCCAGCACCAGGGCAGGCGCCAGTCCGATGCCGATCTCGGGGAACCAGAACCGCGCCTCCGCCGCCGCGACCGCGACGTCGCACGCCGCGAGGAGGCCGACGCCGAAACCGGCGGCGTCCCCCTGCACCTCGGCGACGGTCACCAGCGGGGTCCTGCGCAGCGCGCGCTGCAGACCCACCAGTACCTGCGTCTCGGCGTGCAGGGCGGCAGGCGTGGTGCCGGCCCGCTCGCGCCCGAGACAGAACGCCGGGCCGTTGGCCCACAGCCGGAGCACGTGCGCCCCAGCCGGGGGGTGCAGCAGAAGCTCGGTGAGCTCCTCGCACATCGCGATGGTCAGGAGGTTGTCGGTGCCGTTGTCCAGCTCCACCTCCACGACGCCTTCGGCCGGGGAGGAGATGGTGAGACCGGACATCAGTTGAGCCTTTCCGTGGCGACGCCGCCGTACCAGTCGACGTCGTCCGGGGCCGTCCGCACGGTGATCGCGCGGACATGGGTGAAGTCGTTGAAGGACTCCCACCCGCCCTCGCGGCCGACCCCACTCTCGCGCAGGCCGCCCCACGGGGAGGACGGGTCGAGGCGGTGGTGGTCGTTGATCCAGACCATGCCCATCTCGAGCCGTCCGGCCACCCGGTGGGCCCGCGCGACGTCCCGCGTCCACACCGAGGAACCCAGCCCGAACGGCGAGTCGTTGGCCAGGGTGACGGCGTGCTCCTCGTCGTCGAAGGGGATGGCCACGACGACCGGCCCGAAGATCTCCTCGCGGGCCACCCGCATGTCGTTGGTGACGTCGGCGAGCACGGTGGGCTCGATGAAGAACCCGCCGGGCAGGCCGGGCACCTCGGCGGCGCGGCCACCCGCGGCCACCCTGGCGCCCTCGGAGCGGCCGATCTCGACGTAGTTGAGGATCCGGTCCTGCGCCCGCTTCGAGATGACCGGCCCGAGCTGGGTGCTCTCCAGGGCGGGGTCGCCGATGCGGATCGACCGGGCGACCTGCGACAGCGCCTCCACGACCTGGTCGTAGATGCTGCGCTGGATCAGCAGCCTGCTGCCGGCGATGCAGGTCTGGCCGGCCCCGATGAAGCCACCGAACGCTGCTCCGCGGGCCGCCACGTCGATGGGCGTGTCGTCGAAGATCAGGACGGGGGACTTGCCGCCGAGCTCCAGCGTCGCCTTGGCGAACCGCTTGGCCGTGGCGAGCGCGATCGCCCGGCCGGGCTCGGTGCCGCCGGTGAAGACGGCCTTCTTGACCAGCGGGTGCTCGGTCAGTGCCGCACCGGCGGTCGGGCCGAGCCCGGGCGCCACGTTGAGGACGCCGTCGGGGATCCCGGCCTCCTGGGCGATCTGGCCCAGCAGCAGTGCGGTGAGCGGCGTCTGCTCGGACGGCTTGAGGACCACGGTGTTGCCGGTGGCGAGCGCGGGAGCGAGGCTCTTCGACGCGATCATCATCGGGTGGTTGAAGGAGGACAGGATCCCGACCACGCCGAGCGGGAACCGGCTGGTGTACGCGTGGTAGTCACCGCGCAGCGGGACCACCGAGCCGCGGTCGGCCAGCAGCAGGGCCGCGTTGTACCGGTACCACTCCGCGAGCCGTGTGATCTGGGCCTTGGTCTCCGTGATGGGCCGGCCGTTGTTCATCGTCTCGAGCCGGTAGAGCTCGGTCATCCGGGCCTCGATGCCGTCGGCGAACCGGTTGACCAGGCGGGCGCGCTCCTGGATCGGCAGATCGCGCCACACGCCGGAGCGGAAGGTCCGGTCCGCGACGCGGACGGCGTCGTCGATGTCCTCTTCGCTGGCGCCCGCCACGTGGGCGAAGACCTCGCCGGTGGCCGGGTTCGTGACGGGGATCGGTGCGGCGCGCCCGTCCACGACGCGGCCTCCGATGCGTAACCCGGTCGGCAGACCCCCGAGCGGGTCCGTGTCCGCGGTAGACGGAGCGGTGATGGTCATCGTCGAACTCCTCAACTCGTATACGCCTTGCCGTTATCGGTATACGGGTTGACGCTAGCTCGGTGCCGACGGGGTGACAAGGGGCACAGGAGCACGCGGATCTTGAGGATTTGCGCCCGAAGTGCATACTGGCCGCGGGACGGCAGGAGGGTCATATGGCGGCCGAGTCGGCTGCAGGGCGGATCACGCGCGATCTGCGTCGCCGGGTTCTGAGCGGTGACCTGAAGCCAGGCACCGTGCTGTCGCAGGCCCGGCTCGCGGCGGAGTACGACGTCAGCCGGATGCCGGCCCGCGACGCGCTGCAGGTGCTGGCGAGCGAGGGACTGGTCGATCTCGGCCCGACCACGTCCGTCGTGCGGGAGCTGTCGATCGCGGAGCTGCAGGAGCTCTACGAGCTGCGGGAGGCCGTCGAGCCGGTGCTCACCCGGCTGGCCGTGCCCAACGTCGGCCGGGCCCAGATCGCGCAGATGGCGGCGCTGGTCGAGGTGATGGAGGCCGACCCGTCACCGGCAGAGTGGCTCGACGCCAACGCCCGGTTCCACGAGCACGTCTACACCTGCGCCGACCGGCCGCGGATGATCGAGCTGACCGAGCACCTCAGGCGGCTCACCGACCGCTACCTGTACCTCCACGTCGGCGTGATCGGCAAGGTCGACCATCTGCACGACGAGCACCGGCAGATCCTCGACGCGGTCCGGGTGGGCGACGCCGCCGCGGCCGCCGAGCTGACCCGCATGCACCTCGCGACGTCACACGAGTTCATCCTGCGCCACCTGCTGGAACACGAGCTGCTCGTGCCGTTCGCCCAGGGCAGCTGAACCGCTGCCCCGGGCGACGGCGGGTGCCGTCGGCCGTGACCGCTACGCCGGGGCGCTCTGCGCGGGCCGCCCGGCGACGGCGGCCAGCAGCTGAGTTCGGGTCGGGCCGCCCGGCGGGTAGACGGGCCGGTCGACCTCGAGCTCCTCGATCTTGGCGCGCAGCGTGTCCGGCAGGGTGCCGGTGTCGAAAGCCTCGATGCGGTGGGCCGCCCGGAAGAGGGCGCGCAGCGCGTCAGGGTCCTGCGAGAACATCATCTGGAGAGCCCGCTGGAGTCGCCAGCCCGCGCCGGCGGGCGGGTAGGGCCTGCCGGCGATCTCCGCCTGGACCTCGGCCATCCGGTGCTGATCCTGGTCGAGCGTGAACCGGTACATCGGGCCGACGGTCGCATCAACCGCCTCCCCGAAGCGGAGCGCCAGAACGTCGGGCCGATCGGGTGCCACCTCCCGGAGCACGTCGCGCAGCGTGCGCGCCTGCACGAGGCCCGTCGACGCGCCGCGCCCCAGCAGGGGGTTGGTCCTGACGGCGGAGTCGCCCACGGCGACCAGCCCGGTCACCACCGGTGCGCCGTCTACGAGGAGGGACCGGCGCCGGTCGCCGCCACCGTTCATCACCTGGATGTCGGTGATCGGTGTGGACACCGCACGCACCGGCGAGAAGTTCGGGAAGAGGGCCAGCGCGCGTTCCCAGGCGTCGATCTCCCGCAGGTCGCGCATCTCGTGGTCGTTGCTCGCCACCGAGAAGACCAGGCAGTAGGTGTCGGCGTCGGCGGGGATGACGAGCAGCGTCATGCCCTCGTAGGGGATGACCGCGCCCACCACGGGCATCGTCCGAGGCTCGTTGTTACGGAAGTGCCGACAGTAGTAGACGAAACCGAGGTCTTCCGCCTGCACCTCGGGTCCCGTCGCTCCGATCGCGTCGAGCATCCGGTCGAGTGTGGTGTTACGACCCATCGCGTCGACCACGAGGTCGGCCGTCAGCACCTCGCCGTCCTGGGTCACCACGCCCCCGACCTGCGGAACTCCGTCGGCTCCCGCGGTGGCCACGAGCGATTCGGCCTTCGTCCCGCGCCGGATCGTCACGCCCGGCGTGCGCGCCGCGACCGTCGCCAGCGCCGCCTCCACGACCGGGCGGCGACCTATCAGGTTGCGCAGCTCCTCGTCACCCGGGCGGGTGCCGCCGGTGAGGGTGTCCGGCTGTGTCGCGATCGTGTTGACGTGGCTGCAGCCCAGCCGCACCACCTCGTCGAGGACCTCGGGGAGATCCTCTTCCATCACCTTGTTCCAGGCGCCCAGCATGATGTGGGGAAGCCGGAACTGGCTGACGCCCGGCCGCTCCCACGTGCGCCACAGCTCGTCCGCATCACCCTTCGGCTCCGCCACGTCGCGCTCCAGCACCGTGACGTCGTGCCCGTCGCGGCCGAGCAGCGCTGCAGTGGCGAGGCCGGTCATTGCCCCGCCCAGTACGACAATCCGAGCCATGTCCACCTCTCCCGTCGGCGGACATCACAATCCGCCCACAGGAGGAGACTCCGTGATCTTCCGTCCGGTTCATGACCGGCACGTGACCCGCGTCACCACGCGGATGCTCGCGGTCAGCGGGAGGTGCGGGCCGGGGAATCGGTGTCCACGTCCTCGGTGAACTCCACCTCGGGGGGAGCCACCCGGAAGCCCTTCGTGAGCACGGCGAGGTAGACCACGCCCAGCGCCAGCCAGGCCAGCCCGAGCTCGATGGCGGTGCTGTCGAGCCGGGTCAGCAGGTAGAGGTCCACCAGCGCCCCGAGGACGGGCAGCACGACGTACGTGGCCGGGTTGAGCGTGACGCCCTGCCTGCGCTGCCGGAGGTAGTACGCCACCACGGAGACGTTCACCATCGTGAAAGCTGTGAACGCCCCGAAGTTGATGAACGACGTGGAGGTGGCGACGTCGATCGTGAGGGCGATCAGCCCGACCAGCGCGGTGAGGGCGATGCACAGCGCCGGGGTGCGGAACCGGGGCTGCAGGTAGCCGAAGACGCGGTGGGGCAGCACCGAGTCGCGGCCCATCGCGTACATCAGGCGGGACGCCCCGGCCTGCGCGGCGAGGCCGGACGCGAACTGGGCGAGCACCAGGCCGGCGAGGAAGATCGAGGAGAACAGCGTCCCGCCGATGTCGCGGGCGAGGGTGAACGCCGCGGAGGACTCGGCGTCGGGGGTGTCGAACACCCCTCCCGGCCGCACCAGTTGCGCCGCGTAGCTGACGACGATGAAGACCACGCCGCCGATGAGCGCGACGAGCAGGATGGCCCGCGGGATGGTTCTGCGGGGGTCGACCGTCTCCTCGGTGAGGGTGGTGACCGCGTCGAAGCCCAGGAACGAGTACGCGGCGATCGCGGCGCCGCCCGCGATCCCGGCGACCGAGGCGGAGTCGTTCCAGAACGGCCCCGCGTCGAACACCGCCGGCGCCCCGCCCAGCCCGGCGACGTGCGCGATCGACAGGGCCACGAAGATCACCACGACCAGCACCTGGAACGCCATCAGCAGGTAGTTGGCCTTCTCGGCAACCCGCACGCCGACCACGTTGAGCACGGTGGTGATCGCGATGAACGCGATGATCCACACCCAGAACGGCACCGCCGGGAACTGGGCCTGCAGGTACGACCCGCCGATCAGCCAGATCACCATCGGCAGGAAGAGGTAGTCCAGCAGGACCGCCCACCCGACGAGGAACCCGACCCGCGAGTCGACGGTGCGGCGCACGTAGGTGTAGGCCGAGCCGGCGACCGGGAAGGCGGCGGCCATCTTCCCGTAGCTCAGCGCCGTGAAGATCATGGCGACGAGCGCGAGCAGGTACGCCGACGCCGAGGCGCCACCGGTCGCGGACGCGATCACGCCGAAGATCCCCAGCACGATCAGCGGGGTCATGTAGGCGAGGCCGAAGAGCACGACCGACCGCAACGTCAGTGCCCGCACGAGCGTTGGTGACGAGGCCATGCCTGATCCTCCGGGGGTTGTCGGCCGTCTCGGGAGAGCGGGTGGGTGTCAGCCGGGCCGGTCGTCGGGGCCCGTGCCCCACCTGGCCGGGTCGATCCGGCCCTCGTACAGCGGCAGCGCCACCGGCTCGTCGCCGGGACGGAACTGGTCCCACATCCGGTTCAGCCCGGCCGTCCCGAACTGCCGGGCGCGCGCGACGTGGTCGAGGTCCAGCACGTCGGTCAGGACCGTGGGCGCCTCGCTCGGCGCGGCCACCCGTACCAGGCCCTCGGGGTCGACCACCAGGCTCTGCCCGACGCCCACCGGGGCCGCGGCGTTGACGCTGACCATGAAGACCTGGTTGACGATCGCGTTGGCGCGGGCCAGCACGAGCTCCTGCGCCCGGTCGGCGGTGGTGGTCTTCACGACGTTGACGACGACCTCGGCGCCCATCCACGCCAGGTGCCGGGTGAGTTCGGGGAACCACGCGTCGTAACAGATGGACAGCCCGACCCGGCCGAGGTCGTCGAGCTCGAAGGTCACGAACCGGTCGCCGGGGTGGTAGGGCTCGTAGGGCCGCCACGGAAAGATCTTGCGGTAGTGCGCCACGAGCTCCCCGGCGGGCGAGAGGACCACGACGGTGTTGTAGAGGTTCCCGTCGGCACCGCGTTCGCACAGGCTCCCCGGAACCAGCCAGATGCCCAGGTCCCCGGCGAGCTCACCGAGCTCCTTCAGGCGGGGGTCGTCGAGGCGGACGGCGGCGTCGGCGAGTCGCCGGTTCCGCTCCTCGACCGGCCCGTCCGCACCGTGCAGGTGCAGCTCCGGGTAGACCACCAGCCGGGTCGCCGGCAGGTCGGCGACCAGCTCCGACACCTCGGTGCCGAACGCACCCCACGGCTCGTCGATCCGGTGGGGAGAGGCCTGGACCAGCGCGACGGGAAGCGGTCGAGACATCGTCCCTCCTGACCCGGGGCCTGCCGCCCGGTGGTACCGGACAGCGTCGCCGATGCCGGGCCGCCGTGCTCAGCGAGAGGGGCGTTGGAGCCGGATGACCGGTTTGCCCGGGCCACGCTCGGGCGAGTCGACGTAGCGGTGCGCGGCGGCGACGTCGTCGAAGTCGAAGATGCGGTCGACGACGGGCGCGAACGCTCCCGTGGCGAGGCCCGAGCGGATGAAATGTTCGGCGCGGCGCAGCGCGGCCGGGTCGGCGGTGATCTCGAAGACGCGGTACCGGCGCAGCCACACCGGCGCGTACCCGCCGCCCGGCAGGGGCGTCGGCTGCCCGGACAGGCCGCCGTGCACGATCACCGTGGCGCCGGGAGCGCACGCGGCCACGAGCTGCGCCACCTGCGGTCCGCCGACCGCGTCGAGCACCAGGTCGGCGCCGCGGCCGCCGGTAGTGGCGCGGACGGCCGCCGGGATGTCGGCGGCGCCATCGGGGTCGTCGTGGGCGCCGGTGACGACGACCGTGGCGGCTCCGGCGTCGAGCAGGGCGGCCCGCTGGTCGCCGCGCGGGGTGGTGGCGATCGGGATCGCGCCGAGATGGCGCACGACCTGCAGCGCGGCCATGCCGATGCTGTTGGCAGCGGCCGTGACGAGCACGTGGTCTCCCGGCCGGACCCGGACGATCTCCTGCACCATCCCGTAGACGGTGACGTAGGGCATCCAGATCGCGGCGCCGGTGACCGCGTCCATGCCCTCGGGGCGGGCGACGAGCGCCGCCGCCGGCACGATCGCCTCCTCGGCGTACACCGGGTAGTCGTTCTGGGAGAACGCCGGCACCACGCTCACGGCGTCCCCGGCCGCCCAGCGCTCCACGCCGGGCCCGACCTCCAGCACCTCGCCGGAGGCCTCGGTGCCCAGGCCGGCCGGGAGCACGGGCCGTTCGAGGTAGGTCCCGCGCCGGAAGTTGACCTCAGCGCGGTTGAGCCCGATCGCGTCGACCCGGATCCGCACCTCACCCGGACCGGGGGCACGGACCGGGAGGTCCTCGTAGCGCAGCACCTCGGGCCCGCCGGTCTCGTGGAACCGGATCGTCTGCACCATGCCGTGGAATCTACGGTTCCCGGCGGCGCTCAGGTCTTGTTGTGCACCACACCGGCGTTGGGGATCAGGTCCCGTTCCAGGAGCGCGTAGGCCTCGGCGAGGTCGCGGATGCCTGCCGGGCTGTTGCCCACCGACGGAGCGGACTTGATGATCGCCCTGAGCACGGCCTCACGGGCCTGCTCGCTCGGACTTTGATCGGCCATACCGGACGACGCTACGCGCGAAAGCGGCTACGGGCGTCGACGATCGGCAGGCGTGCTGCGCAGCACCGCCACCACGCACCCGGGTGGGGTGCGCGATGGCGGTTTCTCAGTGCTTGCTGTGTCTCAGTTCTTGCGGCGTCTCAGGGCGCTGGGTGGTCCGGCCCGGTCACTGCCCGGCCTTGACGCCCGGCTCGCCCGCCTCGTACTGGATCAGGTTGTTCGGGAGGGCGCCGGAGTCCGCCGCCGCCGCGGTGCGCTTGCCGACCGGCAGGACGGCCCGCTTGAAGGTGGCCTCGAACATCAGCGCGCTGCCGACGTACCAGGCGAGGAGGGCGGAGACGAGGAGCACGTAGGCGGCGATGGTCTGCACCACCGGCAGGGCGCCCAGCAGGGAGACGGCGAGCAGGGCGGCGCCGATGGCCAAGGTACCCAGCACCGCGGTCAGCGCGGCGTTCTCCCGGCTCGCGGCGATCGCGCCCGTCACGGTGATCGCGGCCAGCACCACGAACCAGAAGCCGAAGGCGCTCGCGGCTGTGGCGTTGGTGGCTGCGGGGGGCAGCACGCCCAGTGCGATGAGCAGGTTGTAGATGCCGTAGCCGATCCAGAACGAGCCCCAGATGCCGTGCATGGCGGTGGCGACCGCGTCCCGCGCCCGGTAGGACCACATGCCGGCGAGCAGTTGCGCGACCCCGCCCGCGGCCAGCGCGAACGGGAACAGGACCAAGGGCGTCTGCGCGTTGCCGTACCAGCCCGCCAGGTTGGCCGCGACCATGAAGGTGGCCGCGGCGAAGCCGAACAGCCCGAGGATGGACGGTGCGGCCACCGGCGAGAGCGCGATCGTGGTGTGCTCGCGCCAGAAGCTGTAGTCCGGCGCTTCGACGCCGGTGGTCGAACGGCTGTTGGTGTCGATGCTCATTCTTGCCTCCCAGGTCTCGCCGGGCCGCTCCGCCCGGCGGCCGTCCGGGTGCGAATCCCGAGGCGACTCCGGTGAACTTCTCCCTCGTCCGTGAGGGAGACAACTTCCAGTGAACGCCGTAATGGCTGGTCGGTGGGCCGACTCGCCTGTCTATCCCCTCACAAAACAGTGACGTGACGGCAGAGATGACCTTCCCGAACCTGTCCAAATGGGACGTACTCCGGCTCCGCGTGCGGGAGGTGATTCTGCGGTCGCGGTGAGTGGCGGCGCCGGTCCGTCGGGCGGCCCTGGACCGCTGATCGCCACGAGATCCCCGGATCGGCCCCGGCGGGGGCGAACAGGCGCATCTGGGAACGATCAGCGCGGGCGTGGGCCCGTAGCTCGTCGGCCATCGGGTGGCCGGGGTGCGCCGCGCAGCCGGCCGACCGGCACGGTGGCAGGGGGGCGGGCATGCGGAAGTAGGGCACTCACGTGCCCGGGTGATGTGGAGGTCAGCGGGTGATGCGCCGTTTGAGCCGGGAGGCGAACCTGTCGTCCCCGTTCGTCCTGCGTAGTCGGCGGGTGAGCTTGCGGATCCGCTTGGGTTTGAGGTCCTGCAGCGCGCGCTCGAGGTCGTCCTGTCGCTTCTTCAGGGTCTTGAGCTGCTTCTTCACCGACGTCATGCGACGTCCTCCCGCTCTGGTCCGGATTCGTGCTCTCGTGACTAGGTCCCCTACCGTCCCCCGCCGAAAACGTCGGCGCGGGGGCCTGTGCAGGTCAGTCCGTTCGTGGCTGCAGTACCAGGGCGCCGTCCACCACGTCGACGACGATCCGCTGCCCCGGCCCGAGGTCGCCCGCGATGATCATGCGGGAGAGCTTGCGGTCGAGCTCGCGTGCGATGGTGCGCCGCAGCGGCCGGGCACCGAGCTCGGGCTGGTAGCCGCGTTCGGCGAGCCAGTCGACCGCGCCCTCCGTGAGGTCCAGGGTGATGCCCTGCGCGTGCAGCCGCTCCCCGGTCTCGGCGAGCAGCAGGTGGGTGATGCGGCGCAGCTCGGCGCGGTCGAGGGCGTGGAACAGCACGATGTCGTCGATCCGGTTGAGGAACTCCGGACGGAAGTGGGCGCGCATCGCGGCGAGCACCGGGTCGCGCACCTCCTCCGCCGGGCGTCCCGCCTGCGCCGCGGCGAGGAGCCGGTCGGCACCGAGGTTGCTGGTCATGATCACGACCGTGCTCGTGAAGTCGACGGTGCGGCCGTGGGCGTCGGTCAGCCGCCCCGCGTCGAGCACCTGGAGCAGGGTGGCGGTGACGTCCGGGTGGGCCTTCTCGATCTCGTCGAGGAGCAGCACCGCGTAGCGCGTGCGCCGGACGGCCTCGGTGAGCTGGCCCGCGTCGTCGTACCCGATGTGCCCCGGCGGGGCCCCCACGAGCCGCATCGCGCTGCTGCGGTCGGCGTACTCGCTCATGTCGAAGCGCAGCAGCGCGTCCGCCGAGCCGAACAGGGCCTCCGCCAGCGCCCTGGCCAGCTCCGTCTTGCCGACACCGGTGGGGCCGAGGAACAGGAAGGACCCGATCGGCCGGTCGGGGTGCGCCAGCCCGGCCCGGCCCGCGCGCACCGCGTCGGCCACGGCCTCCACGGCGTCGTCCTGCCCGACGACGCGGCGGTGCAGCAGCGTCTCCAGGTCGAGCAGCCGGTCCCGTTCGGTGGTGGTGAGCCGGGCGACCGGGATGCCGGTGCTCTGCGCGAGGACCGTCGCGACGTCGTCGGCGGTGATCTCGACGGTGCCGGCCGTGGCACCGGTCGCGGTCTCCGCGGCGTCGATCTCGCGGGTGAGCGCGTGGGCGCGCTCGAACTCCTCGGCGTCGACGGCGATGTCGCGGGCCCGGCGCAGCTGCTCGACCCGCTCGTCCACCGGCGGGTCGGTGTTCGGACGGCCGGCCCGGATGCGGGCGCGTGCGCTCGCCCGGTCGACGAGGTCGATGGCCTTGTCGGGCAGGAACCGGTCGGTGACGTAGCGGTGCGACAGCTCGGCGGCGGCCACCACCGCGGCATCGCTGATCCGGACGTCGTGGTGTTCCTCGTAGCGCTGCCGCAGCCCGCGCAGGATCGCGATCGTCGTGGCGACGGTGGGCTCGGCGATCCGGACCGGCTCGAAGCGCCGTTCCAGCGCGGCGTCCTTCTCGATGTGCTTGCGGTACTCCTGCAGCGTCGTGGCGCCGATGAGCTGCAGCTCGCCGCGGGCGAGCGCCGGTTTGAGCAGGGTGCCGGCGTCCATCGCCCCGCCCTCGGCCGCCCCCGCACCCACGACGGCGTGCAACTCGTCGACGAACAGCACGATCGACCGCTCGGCCGCCACGACCTCGTCGATGACGCCGGTGAGCCGCTGCTCGAAGTCGCCGCGGTACCGGGTGCCAGCCACCATGCCCGCCAGGTCCAGCGAGACCACGCGCACGTCCTTCAGCGTCTCGGGCACCTCGCCGTCGGCCACCCGCTGGGCGATGCCCTCGACGATCGCCGTCTTGCCGACGCCGGGGTCGCCGACCAGCACCGGGTTGTTCTTGGTGCGGCGGGCCAGCACCTCGAGCACCTCTTCGACCTCCGCGTCCCGGCCGATGACCGGGTCGAGGCGCCCCTGCGCGGCCGCTGCGGTGAGATCCCGCCCGAACCGGTCGAGCCGCGGGGTGCGGGCGTGGGTGCCCGGCGGCCTCGGACCGGCGTCGGGACGGGGCATGGCGCTGCCGAGAGTGGTCTCCAGGTTGCCGATCAGGCGTTCGAACAGGTCGTCGAAAGGTCCGGATCCGGGGCGGTCCTGCGGCACGTCCACCTCCACGGGGGTCGTCACGGCCCATCGTCCTCCGTCCCGGGCCCGTTCGCCGGAAATGACCGTGGCGAGGTTGCAGCGGGAGGGTGGGGGTAGTCCGTCGCCGCGACGGACGGGAGGAATGCGACATGCCGAGACCGGTGTCGGACCAGGTGGTCGTCATCGTGGGCGCCTCGAGCGGAATCGGGCGGGCGAGCGCGCTCGCGTTCGCCGCGCGCGGGGCGAAGGTCGTCTGTGCTGCCCGCGGGGTCTCGGCCCTCGAGAGCCTCGTGGAGCAGATCACGAGCGCAGGGGGGACGGCCGTCGCGGTGCCGACCGACATCGCCGAGCCGGAGGCGGTGCGGGCCCTCGCCGCGGCCGCCGAGGAGCGCTTCGGCCGTATCGACACGTGGGTCACCACGGCCGCCGTGGGGGTGTGGGGCCGCGTCGAGGACATCAGCTCCGAGGAGTTCGACCGGGTCATGCGGGTCAACGTCCTCGGTCACGTGCACGGCATGCACGCGGCGCTGCCGGCCCTGCGCCGGGCGGGTGGCGGCGGGATCATCGGGGTCTCGTCGCTGGAGGGCGTGCGGTCGGTGCCGATGCAGAGCCCCTACGCGGCGAGCAAGTGGGCGGTGCGCGCGCTCTACGACACGCTGCGGATGGAGCTGGCGGCGGAGGGCGCCCCGATCGCCGTGACCACGATCCTCCCCGCGGCGATCGACACGCCGTTCTTCGAACACTCCCGCAGCAAGGTCGGGGCGATGCCGAAGCCCCCACCACCGGTCTACGCGCCGGAGATCGTGGCCGACACGATCGTCCACGCGGCCGAGCATCCCCGGCGCGAGGTGGCGGTCGGAGGCGTGGCCGTCGGCTTCGTCGCCGGGCAGCGGCTCTCTCCGGCGCTGCTGGACGCCGTGATGTCGATCCCGCGCCTCGGTGTGGAGGAGATGACGGCCGACCGGCCCGACAACGGGACGGACAACCTCGACGCGCCGCTCGACGAGCCGGGTCAGGTGCACGGCAGCTACTCCGGACAGGTGCTCCGCCGCAGCGTGGTCACCGATCTCCTCAAGCACGTGCCCCGGCCCGGTGACCTCCTCACCGGTGCCCTGTCCACCATCCGGCGCGCCCGGTCGGGAACGGGCTGAGCGGTACCGCTCAGGCGGTGCGCATCAGCAACTGCTGCGAGTGGGCCGTGACGTGGAGCGTGGCCCGGGCGCGAGCGGCGGGCGGCACGACCGGTCCCGGCGTGCCACGCTGCGGGTCGGCCGTGTCGAGGACGGAAGTCCACCCGGCTCCGTAGGCGGGACCGGGCAGCGTGAACGCCACGACGTCCGAGGTCGCGTTCACCAGCAGCAGGAACGAGTCGTCGCGCAGCTTGCGGCCGTGGCGGTCCGGCTCGGGGATCCCGTCGCCGTTGTAGAAGATGGCCAGCGCGTGCGTGCCGCCGTTGGTCCAGTGCCCCTCGTTCATCGGCAGACCGGCCGGGGTGAGCCAGGCGAGGTCCTCGAGGCTCGTGCCCCGTACCGGCCTGCCCTGGAAGAACCGACGCCGCCGGAAGACCGGGTGTTCGCGGCGCAGCCGCACGAGCCGGGCGGTGAAGTCGGTGAGCGACCCGAACGTGGCCGCCCGTTTCCAGTCGACCCAGGAGATCCCGTTGTCCTGGCAGTAGGCGTTGTTGTTGCCGCCCTGCGTTCGGCCCAGCTCGTCGCCGTGCAGGAGCATCGGGACACCCTGGGACAGGAACAGGGTGGTCAGCAGGTTGCGCTTCTGCCGTTCGCGCAGCTCCTGGACCGCCGGGTCGTCGGTGGGGCCCTCCGCGCCGCAGTTCCACGACCGGTTGTCGTCGGTGCCGTCGCGGTTGTCCTCGCCGTTGGCGGCGTTCTGCTTGCCGTTGTAGGAGACCAGGTCGTGCAGCGTGAACCCGTCGTGCGCGGTGACGAAGTTGATCGAGGCGTACGGACGCCGCCCGCTGGACTCGTACATGTCCGACGACCCGGTGAGCCGGGAGGCGAACTCCCCGACGGTGCCGGGGGTGCCCCGCCAGAAGTCCCGCACCGCGTCGCGGTAGCGCCCGTTCCACTCCGTCCACAGTGGAGGGAAGTTGCCGACCTGGTAGCCCCCCTCGCCGAGGTCCCACGGCTCGGCGATGAGCTTGACCTGCGACACGACCGGGTCCTGCTGGACGAGGTCGAAGAAGGCGGCGAGCCGGTCGACCTCGTAGAACTCTCGGGCGAGCGCGGCGGCCAGGTCGAACCGGAACCCGTCGACGTGCATGTCCAGCACCCAGTACCGCAGCGAGTCCATGATCATCTGCAGGGTGTGCGGGTGGCGCACGTTGAGGGTGTTCCCGGTGCCGGTGTAGTCGGCGTAGTAGCGCCGGTCGTCGGCCAGCCGGTAGTAGGAGTGGTTGTCGATCCCGCGGAACGCGAGCGTCGGACCGAGGTGGTTGCCCTCCGCCGTGTGGTTGTAGACGACGTCGAGGATCACCTCGATGCCGGCCTCGTGGAGCGTCCGGACCATCGCCTTGAACTCGGTGACCTGGTTGCCGCGCCCGCCCCTGGCCGCGTAGCGGTGGTGCGGGGCGAAGTAGCCGACCGTGTTGTAGCCCCAGTAGTTCGCCCGACCGGCCTGGACGAGGTGGTGGTCGTCGAAGAACTGGTGCACCGGCATCAGTTCGACGGCGGTCACCCCGAGGCGCTGCAGGTGCTCGACGACGGCGGGGTGGGCGAGGCCCGCGTAGGTGCCCCGCAGCGCGGGCGGCACCTCCGGGTGCAGCACCGTCAGGCCGCGCACGTGTGCCTCGTAGATCACCGACTCGCTGTAGCGCGTGCGCGGCGGCCGATCGTTGCCCCAGTCGAAGAAGGGGCTGATCACCACCGCCCTGGTCTGGTGGGGCGCGGAGTCGTCGTCGTTGCGGTGCCACGGCTCGGCCCACCGGTAGTCGAAGAGCGACTCGTCCCAGTCGACCGGACCGTCGAACGCCTTGCCGTAGGGGTCGAGCAGGAGCTTCGCCGGGTTGCACCGCAGACCGGCGGCGGGATCGTGCGGGCCGTGCACCCGGAAGCCGTACCGCTGCCCCGACCCGGCACCTGGCAGGTAGCAGTGCCAGATGGAACCGTCGACCTCCGTCAGATCCACCCGCTGCTCGACGTCCTCGTCGTCGAACAGGCACAGCTCGACCCGGTGGGCGAGTTCGGAGAAGAGTGCGAAGTTGGTGCCCGCGCCGTTGAAGGTGGCTCCCAGGGGATACGCGTCCCCCGGCCAGACCTCCACCCCGTCATCCTGCCCCGGACCGGACGGCAGCGCTGCCGTCCAGTCCGGTGATCGTCAGGAGTGGGCTAGGGGGTGTGCGCCTGTTGAGCACGGACGGCGATGGGCGCGCCCGCGAGGTCCTCCTCGTTGCAGAGGAGCTTCACGTCGTAGTACGGCCCGGCGTCACTGTCGTCGTAGTCCAGGTGCACGGCGATGACGTCGAGGGGCTCGCCCAGCCAGTCCTGGGCACGGCGCAGCCAGGCTGCTGACCGTTCCAGCGCGGTGGGAAGGTCGTCATCGCGGAACTGCACGGGCCGGTAGGGAACCTGCTGGACCCCGTCCCGCGAATGCACGGGTTGCGGAAGGTCGGTTGCCACGCCGGTCTCGTCGAGATCGAGTTCGATCGCCTGCTCGGTCACGCCCCCAAGGGTGGCCCGCGCAGCCGGAACGGGCAAGCGGACGCCGTGCGACACGCCCATTCCTGCACCGCGGCGCACCCCCCTCACCGTGTCCAGAGGCGTCACCGGGCTGGGCGGTGCCTCGGTCTCCGCCGGGTGAAGCTGCGTCCGATGTGCTGCCCGCGGTGCACGCCGCGTGATCAGATCGCCCTCCGCGATCGTGATCACGCCACGGGAGGGCCGATGCGGGCACCACGGATCGGCCGGGCGCGCGAGGTGTTCGCCCTGCTCGCGACGGCCGTGCTGATGTTCGTACCCGCAGCAGAGGTGCCGACGCCGCCCAGTCCGACGCCCGAGGGCGGTCCCGACCGCGTCCTCGGCGAGGTCGGTCCGATGTCGCCCGTCGCTCTCGGGGTGACGCACCGGGACTTCGTCACCACCGCGGCGGGCGGCCGGGTCATGGGTGACGTCGTCGACGTCGACCTGACCCATCCCGAGGTCCGCACCGACCTGCTCACGCCCGGCGCGGTGGCCGCGCGGGCTCCGGTCGCCGCGATGGCGAACGGCAGCGGTGCCGTCGCGGGGATCAACGGCGACTTCTTCGACATCGGCCGCACGAACGCGCCCGCGGGACCGGCCGTGACCAGGGGTCAGCCGCTCAAGGCCGCGGTGCCCCACGGCAGGCGGATGGGACCGGCCGTGCCCGGCGCGGAGATCGACTACGTCTTCGCCGTGGGCGTCGACCGCGTCGGCCGGATCGACCGGCTGCGCCTGGAGGGCCAGGTGACCGGGAAGGGCGGGACGTTCCCGGTGCGGGCGCTCAACCAGTACGCGGTCCCCGTGGGCGGGGTGGGGGTCTTCACCCCGGACTGGGGTGTGGTCGACCGCGCGCGGACGCTGTGCGGGACGGACGTCGATCGCGACGCGCCGTGCGCGGCGGAGCAGGCGGAGGTGCTGGTCCACGACGGTGCGGTGGCGATGGCCGGCCCACCGGTGGGCGGCCGGATCCCGGACGGCGACGTCGTACTGACCGGCCGCGACGAGGGCGCCGCCGCCGTGCGCTCACTCCGGGTCGGTGATCCCGTGACGGTCGCGTACTCGCTGGTGCCCGCCAGCGGGGTGCAGCCGCAGTTCGCCATCGGGGGAACCCCTGTGCTCGTCGACTCGAGGCTCGTGGCCGGGCTCGACGATCGCGCCCGCGCCCCGCGCAGCGCCGTGGGGATGAGCCGCGACGGTCGGCACATCGCCCTGGTCACGCTCGACGGCCGCCAGTCCGACAGCGTCGGTGCGACGCTCGCGGAGCTGGCCACGCTCCTGCGGGAGATGGGGCTCGACGACGCCGTCAACCTCGACGGCGGCGGCTCGTCCACGCTGGTGCACCGCGCTCCGGGCGCGCCGGAGGTCGCCGTCGTCAACGACCCGTCGGACCCGTCCGCGCGCCTGGTGCCCAACGGCATCGGCGTGTTCGCCGGCTGATCCGCCGACCCCCGCCGTGCACGCGCTCGGCCGGGCGGGCAGCGTGGGAGCCTCACGACCACGTCCCGGAGGAGAGACCTGTGACGAGTGCCGAGCTGCTGACCGATGCCTTCGGCAGGATCCGTGAGGAGGTCCACGGCGCGGCCACCGGGCTGACCGCCGAACAGCTGGCGTACCGCATCGACGGCAGTGCCAACTCGATCGGCTGGCTCGTGTGGCACCTGAGCCGCGTGCAGGACGACCACATCGCCGACGTGGCGGGCGTCGAGCAGGTCTACACGGCGCAGGGCTGGGCGGAGCGGTTCGGGTTCCCGTTCTCCGCGACGGGGATCGGGTACGGCCACCGCTCGGCGGACGTCGACAGCGTGCGGGTGGACTCCGCGGAGCTGCTTCTCGGCTACCACGACGCCGTGCACGCGCAGACCCTCCGGTTCCTGGAGAGCCTCGAGGAGGCCGAGCTCGCGCGGGTGGTCGACGCGAACTGGGATCCGCCGGTGACGCTCGCGGTGCGGCTGGTCAGCGTCGTGAGCGACGACCTGCAGCATGCCGGGCAGGCCGCGTACGTCCGCGGTGTGGTGCAGCGCCGCGAACCGGGTGGGCTCTAGGGAGGGCCCGACTCCTGGGAGCCGACGCTCACGCGGCCCGGTGCTCCGGGCGTCCGGCACCGGCGAACGGGCTCGCGCCGCCGATGTGCACGGGCTCCGGGGTGAGCTCCCGGGTGGCCGCGTCGGGTTCGGTGGGTTCGGGCGCCGCCTCGAGCCCACCGGACAGGGCGGGGTCAGGCGTGCCGGCCGGTCGGACGCCGCTGATCACGCGATCCTCCAGGTGTGCGAGCCAGAGTGGCGCTGCTAGCAACACGAGTGGGACGACGATGGCGGCTATCCACATCTCATCGGGTACCCCGTCGGCGCGCTCGCCCAACGGCAACCACCCTGTCGGGCCCTTTCCTCGGCGATCGGATGGCGGCAGGCGGTGGCGGGCTGCGGAGCGTCACCGGATGTGGGGCGGGGGTCGTCCGAGCGGTGAGCGCGGGCGCATGTTGTTGACATGACATCATCCCCGGCATACTTTGTTGATGCGTCATCAGAGTCCCGATCGGGGCTGAGTCCAGCACAGGAGCAGTAACCGTCATGACCAAGATCGCGATCATCCTCGGCAGCACACGTCCCGGCCGGAACGGTGAGGCCGTCGCCCGCTGGGTCCTGGACATCGCCAACCAGCGCAGCGACGCCGAGTACGAGCTCGTCGACCTTCTCGACTACAAGCTCCCCCACCTCGACGAGGCGATCCCGCCGTCGATGGGCCAGTACAGCCAGCCGCACACGAAGGTCTGGGCGGAGAAGATCCGCTCCTTCGACGGCTTCGTGTTCGTCACCCCCGAGTACAACCACTCCACCTCCGGCGCGCTCAAGAACGCGATCGACTTCCTCTTCGCCGAGTGGAACAACAAGGCGGCGGGCTTCGTGAGCTACGGCGCCGTCGGTGGCGCCCGCGCGGTGGAGCACCTGCGCCTGGTGATGGGGGAGCTGCAGGTGGCCGACGTGCGCGCCCAGGTCACCCTGTCCCTGCACACCGACTTCACCAACTTCAGTCAGTTCACCCCCGGTGCTCACCAGGCCGAGCAGGTCTCCGCGGTGCTCGACCAGGTCGTCGCCTGGAGCGCCGCCCTCGCCCCCCTTCGCGCAGCCTGATCTCCGCGTCGATCCAGGGCTCGACGCGAACGTCCCGCATCCGTATCGGGTGCGGGACGTTTGCGACTCGTAACCGTTAATGATGTGTCAACATCCCGGTAAGCTGGGCTCGTGACGGAAGCGCGATGGCTCGACGAGCGGGAAGCGCGTCTCTGGCGGAGCTATCGCGGCCTCCGGGTACGGCTGGACGGGGCGCTGTGGCGCAGGCTCGTCCGTGACAGCGGGCTGTCCGGCCCCGAGTTCGAACTGCTGGTGCCACTGTCGGAGGCCCCCGGTGGCCTGCTGCGGGCGCGCGATCTCGGCCGGCTGGTGGGCTGGGAGCGCAGCCGGATCTCCCACCAGGTCGGACGCATGGAGAAGCGTGGTCTCGTCGTGCGCGAGGAGTGCTTCGAGGACGCCAGGGGATCGATGGTGCGTCTCACCGAAGCGGGCCGGGCGGCCATCGTCGCGGCCGCACCGTCGCACGTCGAGTCCGTGCGGAGCCTCTTCTTCGACGCCCTCACCGACGACGAGCTGACCGTCCTCACCGCCGCCTTCGAGCGCGTGCTCGCCGGGCTGCCGAAACCCGAGGACTGATCTCCGGAATACCGGCCAGGGGTATGCGGTTCCTCTCGCCGGAGGTGGTTGCGATGCTGGAGAACGAGCGGTACCGGCTGGCCGGGGCGTACCTGGATGCCGGAAAGCCACTGGAGGCGCTGAACCTGCTGGAGCCACTGGCGGAGGAACTGCGCGGGCAGGCGGCAGGGCAACTGCTGCTGGGGCGCGCGTACTACCACTCCGCCCAGCTCGGCAAGGCCCAGGAGGCGCTGGAGAGCGCTGTGGCACTGGCGCCGACCGACCCCTACGCCCGGTTCGCGCTGGGGCGCACGTTGCAGCGGCGCAGCCGCCACCGGGAGGCGGGCGTCCACTTCCGCATCGCTGCGGCCATGGACGACCGCCCGGAGTTCCGTGAGCACCGCGATGCTCACGAGCAGGCGATGGCCTCCTGAGCGCTACCGGTTGCGCTGGTCCTTGAGGCGCTGGAGCTTGCCGACCGAGCGCTCCAGCGTCTCGGGGTCGACCACGTCGCAGCCGACCGTGACGCCGACGGTCTCCTTGACCGCGGTCATGAGCTCGCGCGCCGCGCCGAGCCTGCGCTCGGCCGGGGTGTCGGGCCGGGCCTCGACGCGCACGGTGAGGGCGTCCATCCGGCCCTCGGTGCTCAGCACGAGCTGGAAGTGCGGCGACAGGCCCGCGGTGCGGAGCACGATCTCCTCGACCTGGGTGGGGAAGAGGTTCACCCCGCGCAGAATGATCATGTCGTCGCTGCGCCCGGTGATCTTCTGCATCCGGCGCATCCCCGGCCGGGCGGTGCCCGGCAGGAGCCGGGTGAGGTCACGGGTGCGGTACCGGATGATCGGCAGCGCCTCCTTGGTGAGCGAGGTGAACAGCAGCTCGCCCTCCTCGCCGTCGGGCAGCGGTGCGCCCTCGCCCGGCTCGAAGGGGTCGACCACCTCGGGATAGAAGTGGTCCTCCCAGATGTGCAGCCCGTCCTTCGTCTCCACGCACTCCTGCGACACACCGGGGCCCATCACCTCGGACAGGCCGTAGATGTCGACCGCGTGGATGTCCATGCGCTCCTCGATCTCGGCGCGCATCTGCTCGGTCCACGGCTCCGCGCCGAAGATCCCGACCTGCAGCGACGAGGACCGCGGATCGATTCCCTGCTTCTCGAACTCGTCGACGATCGTGAGCATGTAGCTGGGCGTCAGCATGATGATCTCGGGCCGGAAGTCCTGGATGAGCTGGACCTGCCGGGGTGTCATGCCGCCCGACACCGGGATGGCCGTGGCCCCGAGCTTCTCGATGCCGTAGTGCGCGCCCAGACCGCCGGTGAACAGCCCGTACCCGTAGGCGTTGTGCACCTTGTGCCCCGGGCGCCCGCCCGCCGCGCGGATCGAGCGGGCCATCACGGTGGCCCACGTGTCGATGTCGCGCTCGGTGTAGCCGACGACCGTGGGCCTGCCCGTGGTGCCGGACGAGGCGTGGATCCGCCGGACCCGTTCCTGGGGCACCGCGAACATCCCGAACGGGTAGTTCTCGCGCAGGTCCGCCTTCGACGTCGTCGGGAACCTCGCGAGGTCCGAGAGCTCGCGGCAGTCCTCGGGACGCACGCCGGCCGCGTCGAAGCTCGCCCGGTAGTGCGGGACGTTCTCGTAGGCGTGCCGCAACGTCCACTGCAGACGCTCGAGCTGCAGGGCGCGCAGCTCGTCCACCGACATACGCTCGGCGGGGTCGAGCAGCTCGGCAGGCGGCGCGGTGCCGAACCTGCGGGTGACGGGCGCGGCCATCACGCCGACTTCGTGTTCTTCTTCGCCACGAGCGTGAGCACGTCGTACCGGGCCACGGACTCGCCGTCCTGACGCGTCACGTCCGCATCCCAGCGCACCTCGCCGTAGTCCGCGGAGTCGCGTGGCGTCACCTGCTTGCAGGTCAGCGTCACCGTCAGGGCGTCGCTGAACCGCACCGGGGTGAGGAAGCGCAGGCGGTCGACCCCGAAGTTGGCGAGCACCGGACCAGGGTCGGGATCGACGAACAGGCCGGCGGCGAGCGAGACCACCAGGTAGCCGTGGGCCACGCGCTCGCCGAAGAGCGGGTTGGCCGCGGCGGCATCGGCGTCCATGTGCGCGTAGAAGGTGTCGCCCGTGAACTCCGCGAAGTGCTCCACGTCCTCCTGCGTGACGATGCGCGGGCCCGCGACGATCGCGTCGCCGATGCGCAGCTCCTCGAGGTGCTTGCGGAAGGGGTGCACGTCGGTCTCGGTGCGCCGCGAGCCCGCCACCCAGCGGCCGGTGATGGCCGTGAGCGTGTCGGGGTCGGCCTGCACGGCGGTGCGCTGCATGTGGTGCAGCACCCCGCGGATGCCGCCCATCTCCTCGCCGCCACCGGCCCGGCCGGGACCGCCGTGCACGAGCTGCGGCATCGGCGAGCCGTGGCCCGTCGACTCCTTCGCGTCGGCCTGGGTCAGCACCAGCAGCCGCCCGTGCCAGGGTGCGACGCCGAGGACGACGTCCCGCGCGAAGCCGGTGTCGCCGGTGACGACCGAGCCCACGAGGCTGCCCTGCCCGCGGGCGGCGTAGCCGATCAGCTGCTCGGTGGAGGAGTAGGGGAGCACGGTCGAGACCGGGCCGAACGCCTCCACCTCGTGCGGCTCGGCGCGGTCCGGGTCGCCCGTGAGCAGGATCGGGGAGATGAACGCGCCGCGCTCGGCGTCGGCGTCGACGACGTCGACCTTCTCCGGGTCGCCGAACACGATGCGGCCGGAGTCGGCGAGGGCCTTGACGCTGCGGCGCACCTCCTCGCGCTGTTCGAGGCTCGCGAGGGCTCCCATGCGGACGCCCTCGGAACCCGGGTTGCCGACCACGGTGGACGCCAGCCGGGCCGACACCGCCTCGACCACGGCGTCGACGTGCTCGGCCGGCACGAACGCGCGGCGGACGGCCGTGCACTTCTGCCCGGCCTTGACCGTCATCTCCTGCACCAGCTGCTTCACGTACAGGTCGAACTCGGGCGTGCCCGGCCCGGCGTCCGGGCCCAGCACGGAGAGGTTCAGCGAGTCGGCCTCGGCGGAGAACCGCACGCTGCGCCCGACGATGCCCGGGTGGGTGCGCAGCTTCGCGGCGGTGGACGCCGAGCCGGTGAAGGCGACGAGATCCTGCTCGGTGAGGTGGTCGAACATGTCGCCCACCGAACCGGCGACGAACTGCAGCGAGCCCTCGGGCAGCAGGTCGGAGCCGACGATCAGCTCCACGAGTTTCGCCGTGAGGAACGCCGTCGGGCTCGCCGGCTTGACCACCGACGGGACACCCGCGAGGAAGGCTGGGGCGAACTTCTCCAGCGGCCCCCACACCGGGAAGTTGAACGCGTTGACCTGCACCGCCACGCCGTGCAGCGATGTGGCGATGTGCTGGCCGACGAACGTGCCGCCGCGGGAGAGCGGTTCGACGTCGCCCTCGACGTAGATCGTGTCGTTCGGCAGCTCGCGGCGGCCCTTGCTCGCATAGGCCTGCAGCACGCCGATGCCGCCGTCGATGTCGAACTTCGCGTCGAACGGCGTGCCGCCGGTGCGGGCGGAGACCGCGTAGAGCTCCTCGCGGTGCTCGCGCAGATGGCCGGCGAGGGCCTTCAGCAGCCCGGCGCGCTGGTGGAAGGTCAGCTCCCGCAGAGCCGGCCCACCCACCCGCCTGCCGTGGTCGAGCACGGCCGCCATGTCGAGCCCCGCGGAGGAGACGCGGGCGACCTCCTCACCGGTGACGGCGTCGAACAGCGGACGTCCCTCATGGGGCGGGACATGCCATCCGCCGCGGACGTAGCTGCCCAGCACCGGTGCCATCGCAAGCCTCCCCGAAACGCTCTACCGACCGTTCGTTCGGGACGCTAGCACGGGGCCCGATCGAGGGAACAGCACCAACATCCACCAGCCCCGGAACGCGACTGCCCCCACCTGCTCTGCGTTCAGGAGCCCAGCACTACGGCTCCGGGGTGTGCGGGCTGGGTGAGGGGATGGGGTCGGTGGTCAGGGATAGGGCGGGGA
>NZ_JAAXKY010000038.1 GCF_012911925.1 Pseudonocardia xinjiangensis
AGACCACTGGGTTGATAGGCCAGAGATGGAAGCCCTGTGAGGGGTGGAGTTGACTGGTACTAATAGGCCGAGGGCTTGTTCATGACGAGTTGTTTGCATCCACTGTGCGACCCTGAACACACAAACACATGTGTGGTCGGGGTGCGTGATTCTCGCATCCACTGTGTCCCCCTGGTGGGGGGCGATAATTTGATAGTGTTGTCGGTGGTTTTGGCGGAGGGGAAACGCCCGGTCCCATCCCGAACCCGGAAGCTAAGCCCTCCAGCGCCGATGGTACTGCACTCGTTAGGGTGTGGGAGAGTAGGTCGCCGCCGACATCAAACTGTTTGTGGGCCCCCGCCGTCTGGCGGGGGCCCACTTTTTTGTGCATTTGTGACCGGCTGTTCATCGGGGCCGGCGGGTGCGGCGCCGCACAGCCCTCACCCCGAGCACGACGATCAGGGTCAACGCCACGGCCGCCAGACCGACCATCCCGGCGACGAGGACGGCCAGCACGACGAGGGCGGCGGCCCCCATCACGACCTGCCGCATCTCCGGCCGACGTGGCTGTTCGCCCGAGGTGTCGGGGCCGGTCGGGCCGTCCCTCAAGGCTTGGGCCAACCGTGGGTCGTCGTCGCTGAGCCGGCGGGCGAGCTCATCGAGCCGCATCCGCTCGATCGCGGTCAGAGGGCGGCCATGAGGCGAATCTGGGAGCATGCCCGGGAGTACCCCCGGAACGGCCGGACTCACGTGTGGGCAGTCGGATCAGGGGACGGCGGAAGGGTGAGTGCGATGACCGTCGAGACGTTTCCGGCCCGGCCGTGGCAGCGGCTCGGCCGCACGGCCCGTCTGCTCGGTCGGTCGCTGGGTCCGGCCATGGGCCTCTCCACGCCCGCGCTGCTGCGCCACCCGGTGTGGACCACCCGCACCGCGGACGGCAATGGCACCGGGGTGCTCGTCATCCCGGGGTTCGGCGGCGTGGACGCGAGCATGGCGGTGATGCGCCACTGGTTCCGGCGCCGCGGTTACGTACCCGTCCGGGCGCGCCTAGGGATGAACCTTGGCTGCACGGACGTGCTGGTGGCCCGGCTGGAGCGCCGCGCAGAGGAGCTCGCCGGGAGAACCGGCGGACCGGTGGTGCTGGTCGGGCACAGCCGCGGCGGGATGCTCGGCAGGCTCGTGGCGGTGCGGCGCCCGGACATCGTGTCCGGGCTCGCGATGTTCGGCAGCCCGGTGCTCGACCCCCTCGACGCGCGCGGCCTGGCGAGGCAGATCCTGCGGGTGCTGCTGCGGCTGTCCGCGTTCGGGGTGCGTGGCCTGCTCGACCAGGACTGCCTCACCGGCAGCTGCCGCGACGCCACCGCAGGCGGACTCGCCGCACCGCTGCAGGTGCCGGCAGTGGCCATCTACTCGCGGGAGGACGGCGTGGTGGGCTGGCGCTCGTGTCAGGACCCGGAGGCCGAGTGGGTGGAGGTGAGCAGCAGCCACACCGGGATGGGCACCGATCCCGCGCTCTACACCGCGCTCGCCACCCGGCTGCCCCGCTGGGTGGCCGTCCGGCGGCGGTGATCAGGGCCGGTGTTGATCAGGGGCGGCGGTGGTCAGGGACCGAGCTCGTGCACCGTCCCCGAGTCGGTGGCGTCGTACCCGCCCAGCTCGGTGATCATCGTGCGGACGGCCGTGTCGTGGAGAGCCGCCAGGAGCGGCGCGGCCGCGTCCAGCGCGGCCCCGCCGAGGACGACGTCGTAGTCCTCCGCCACGAGCGGTACGAAATCCAGGTCCAGGTCGCGGGCCACCGAACGGACGCCGAGCCCGGCGTCCACCACGCCGGACGCGACGAAGAGCGCCGTCTCGAGGTGCGACCCGGTTTCCGGGCCCGCCACGGCGTCGGGATTCAGGTCGGCGGAGAGCAGCAGCCGGTCGAACAGCACACGGGTGCCCGAGCCGTGCCGGCGCTTGGCCACCCGCAGGCCCGCGAGGTCGGCGGCCGTCCGCAGCCCGTGCGGGTTGCCGGGCGGGACGAGGAGACCCTGTTCCCGGCGCCAGAGGTGGATCAGGTGCGGCCGCCACCCGCGTAGCAGCCCGCGTGCGTACGGGGCGTTGTAGACGCCGGAGTGGTGCAGCAGGTGCACCGCGGCGCCGTCGGCCCGGCCCTGGCGAACGGCGCGCAGGCCCCCGAAGCTGCCCTCGGCCCCGACGGGCTGGACCGCCCGCCCGAGACTGCGGGTGACGGCGTCGAGTGCGGGGTCGTCGCTGCCGGCCAGCCGGAAGACCAGCTCGGCGTGGAGGAACCGGCGGGCGGCCACCAGGCCGTCGGGCGCGACCCGGGCCCGCCTGCGGTCGGAGGTGACGATCACCCCGGCGTCGGCCAGTGCGCGCTGCGCCCGGCTCACGGTGGACGCCGTGGTGCTGAACCGAGACGCCAGCTCGCGTATCCCCGGCAGCTCGCTACCCGCGGGGAGCTCCCCGGCGCGGATCCGCCCGGCCAGCTCGCTACAGATCTCGCGGTATCGGGTCACGAGGATTCACCCTATTCTTCCGGACTGTGCTATCCCAGTTGCGATCAGTTCTGGCCGTACTCGCGTTGCTCCTGCTGGCGGCGTGCGGTGGTCCTGCGGCGGCGCCCTCGGCGGAACGATCGCTGATCCTGGCCACCACCACCAGCACCCAGGACTCCGGCCTCCTCGACGATCTTCTCCCGGCGTTCACGGCCGACACCGGGTGGCAGGTGAAGACGGTCGCGGTCGGCAGCGGCCAGGCGATCGAGCTGGGTCGCCGCGGCGAGGCCGACGTGCTGCTGGTGCACTCGCCTGCTGCCGAGCAGCAGTTCGTCGCCGAGGGATCGGCCGGGCGGCGGCTGCTCGTCATGCACAACGACTTCGTGCTGCTCGGCCCGGCGGCCGATCCGGCTGGCATCAAGGGCGCGACCGCCGCCGACGCCATGAAGCGGATCGCGGAGGCGGGCGCCGTGTTCGTCTCGCGCGGTGACGACTCCGGCACGGCCGCGCGGGAGAAGGCGCTCTGGACGCAGGCCGGGGTGACCCCGGGAGGCGCCTGGTACCAGGAGACCGGCCAGGGCATGGGCGCGACGTTGCGGGTGGCCGCGGAGAAGTCCGGTTACACGCTGTCGGACCGGGCCACGTACCTCAGCCAGCCCGACGGGTTGACGCTGCTCAGCGAGGGCGACCCTGGGTTGTTGAACGTCTACCACGTGATCGAGATGACCACGAAGGCCGGCGACCGGGTCCAGCCCGAGGCCGCGGCCGCGTTCGCCGACTGGATCACCGGTCCTGCTGCGCAGCAGCGCATCGGGGAGTTCGGCCGTGCGCAGTACGGTCAGCAGCTGTTCGTGCCCGACGCGGGCAAGCCCGAACCGGTGCCCTGATGGACGTACTGGTCGACGGGTTCGTACAGGCCGTCCGGCTGCTGCTGGGAGGGGACCCCGCCACCTGGGCGATCACCGCCCTGACCCTGCGGATCTCACTGACCGCCACGCTGATCGCCGCCCTCGTCGGGGTGCCCGTCGGCGCCGCGGTGGCGCTCACGGCGTTCCGGGGCCGGAGGGTGGTGCTGGCCGCGGCCAACACGGGGATGGGGATGCCGCCCGTCGTCGTCGGGCTGTTCGTCACGGTGCTGCTGTGGCGCAGCGGGCCGCTCGGGGCGTTCGGGTTGCTCTACACGCCCACGGCCATGATCATCGCGCAGGCGGCGATCGCCACGCCGATCGTCGTGGCCCTCGTGGCGACGGCGGTGCAGCAGGTGGACCCCGACTTCATGGTGCAGATGCAGGGGCTCGGCGCGGGTCGGCTCCGGGCGTTGGCGGCGCTGCTCGCCGAGGCGCGCCTGCCGCTGCTGGCGGCCGCGATGGCCGCGTTCGGCGCGGTGGTCAGCGAGGTCGGGGCGGCGCAGATGGTGGGTGGCAACCTGGCCGGGCAGACCCGGGTCCTGACCACCGCGGCGGTGCTCGCCACCAGCCGCGGCGAGTTCGCGCTGGCCATCGCGTTCGGGCTGATCCTGCTGGTGATCGCGTTCGCGGTGAACCTGGTGCTCACGCTGGCGGGACAGCACCGCTCGGTCCCCGCCCGATGACGTCCCGGATCGGGTGCCAGGACCTGCGGGTGACGGTTCGCGGTCGCGAACTGCTGCACGTCGACCGGCTCGACGTCGCCCCCGGGGCGGCGCTCGCCGTGCTGGGACCGAACGGCGCCGGGAAGTCGACGTTGTTGCGGGCGCTCGCTCGGCTGGGCCGCTACGGCGTCACCGGCGACGTGCTGCTCGACGGACATCCCGCAGACCCCCGGGAGCTGCGCCGTGCCGTGGCGGCGGTGCTGCAGCGCCCGATCCTGCGCCGCGGCACGGTGCGTGCCAACGCCGCGGCCGGGCTGCGGCTGCGCGGCGTCGGCCGGGCCGAGTCCGCCCGGCGGTCCGCGCCGTGGCTCGACGCGCTCGGCGTCGGTCACCTGGGCGACCGTGACGCCCGCACGCTGTCGGGCGGAGAGGCCCAGCGCGTGGCGCTGGCCCGCGCGCTGGCCGTCTCACCGCGGGTGCTGCTGCTCGACGAGCCCTTCGCCGGGCTGGACGCCACCACCCGCACCGACCTGCTCGCCGACCTGCGGGCCGTGCTCGACGGCCTCGACACCGCCACCGTGCTCGTCACGCACGACCGGCACGAGGCACGGGCGCTGGCCGCCGAGACCGCGCTGCTCGTGGCGGGCCGGATCCGTCAGCTCGGGCCCACCGCCCACGTGCTCGACCACCCTGCCGACGCCGCGTGCGCCCGGCTCGTCGGCTACAGCAACGTGCTCCCGCCCGCGGTCACCGGCCGGCCGGGGCTGCTGGCCGCCCGGCCGGAGACGTGCCGGGTGTCGACGGACCGGTACCTCGTCAGCGGTCTCGCCGTCCGTGGCACGGTGCGCCGGATCGTGCCGCTCGGCGGGGGCACCCGGGTGGACGTCGACACGCCGGCAGGCACGTTGGCCTGCCTCGGTCCGGGCGGGGACGGGCTCGAGCCAGGTCGGGCCGTCGTGGTGACGGTGGCCGAGACGGACGTCCGGGCGCTCGAAACCGACGACCTGGCGCCCGCGACACGCGGGGATCCGGCCAGTGTGGGCCGCTCAGGGTAAGGTCGGTACGTCAGGTCGGGCGTGTGCCGCACGTGCGCGCCCCGTTGCAGATCGCCGCCTGACGCACGGTCCCGCCGGCCGCACCCGTTCTCGTTCCGGGCCACGCCGGCGTGACGACTGAGGGAGTCACGGACACATGAGCTGGACCGGAAACCCTTCCCACGCCGACGAGAACGGCCGCTTCGCCGCCGCCCAGGCCGCCCAGGCCGTAGTGCACGACCTTGCCAACCGCCGCGCCGCGCGGGTGGTCGCCGGCCGGTCCGTCGACGCCGTCGACTGCGCCGAGATGCTGGCCATGCTCGGTCTCGACGCCACCGGGGAGCGCGCCGCCGCGCAGTAGCAGTACCACTGATATCCGACCGAGCGGTCCTGTCCGCGAGCCGACTCCGCAGACAGGACCGCCTGGTTCCCCTCCGTGCATGGCAGGCTCCGCCCCGTGCATGTACTGGACAGCTTTCGCCTCACCGGGAGAACGGCACTGGTCACAGGCGGCAACCGCGGGCTGGGTAAGGCGTTCACGCACGCCCTCGCTCAGGCGGGCGCCCGGGTGGCCTTCGTCGCCCGCGACGAGGAGCGCAACGCGACCGCGGTGGCGGACCTAGCGGACGAGGACGTCGAAGTCCTTGCGATCACCGGGGACATCACGGTGGCCGCCGACGTCGAGCGCGCGGTGCGGACCACCGTCGAGACGCTGGGCGGCCTCGACATCCTGGTCAACAACGCGGGCGCGTGCTTCCACAATGCGTCGTGGGACGTCTCCGACGATGAATGGGACGCGGTTTTCGATTTGAACGTCCGGGCGCTGTGGAAATGCAGCCGCGCGGCGGGACGACACATGGCGGACCATGGTGGCGGCGCGATCGTCAACGTCGGGTCGATGTCCGGGCTGGTCGTCAACCGCCCGCAGTGGCAGCCCGCGTACAACGCCTCCAAGGCGGCGGTCCACCAGCTCACGAAGTCGCTCGCGGCGGAGTGGGCCCCGTACGGCATCCGCGTCAACGCGGTGGCGCCCGGCTACGTCAAGACCGAGATGTCCCCGGTCGACCGGCCGGAGCTGCGGCGGTACTGGATCGAGGACGCTCCCCAGCAGCGCTGTGCCGAGCCGGAGGAGATCGCACCCAGCGTGGTGTTCCTGGCGAGTGACGCCGCGTCCTTCATGACCGGATCGGTGCTCGTGGTGGATGGCGGGTACACCGCCTTCTGAGCCACTGGAGGAGCGATGGGCACCATGCGCCAGATCGTCGTGCACTCGGCAGAGGACATCCGGCTGGAGGAGGTGCCGCGACCGGGCCCACCGGGTCCGGGTGAGGTACGGGTGGCCTCGGCCCTGGTCGGGATCTGTGGCAGCGACACGCACGCCGCCGCCGGTCACCATCCCTTCATCGAGCGCCCCTACCGCCCGGGGCACGAGGTGGTCGGCGAGGTCGAGGAGGTCGGTGCCGGCGTGTCCGACCTGGCCGCGGGCGACCGTGTCGTGCTCGAGCCGAGCCTCGTGTGCGGGAAGTGCCGCCGGTGCCGCGAGGGCCGCTACAACATCTGCGAGAAGCTGGCGGTGGTCGGATGCCAGACCGCGGGCGGCATGGCGGACGCGTTCACGGTGCCGCGCGACCGGCTGCACCGGGTGCCGGAGGGCATGTCCGACGAGCTCGCCGCGCTGGTCGAGCCACTCGCGACGCCGGTGCACGCCGTGCGGCTCGCGGGCGTGGGACCGGGCAGCCGGGTGGCCGTGCTCGGTGCCGGGCCGATCGGGCTGCTGGTGCTCGTCGCCGCCCGGCACGCCGGAGCCGAGGTCGTGCTGGTCACCGACGTCATGGGGGAGAAGCTGGACCGGGCCCGACGGCTCGGCGCCGACGAGGTGCTCCTCGCGAACGCCCCCGACCTCGTCGAACGCGCCGCCGTCGTGCTGGAGGGAGCGGATGTCGTCTTCGACTGCGTGGCCAGGGAGAGCTCCATGGCCCAGGCGGTGGAACTGGTGGCGAAGGGGGGCACGGTCGTGGTGGTCGGTGTGGCGGCAGGCCCCACCGTGGTGCCCCTGCACGTCGTTCAGGACCGGGAGATCAGCGTGCTCGGGAGCCTGATGTACGTGCGGGAGGACGTCGAGCGGGCCATCGAGCTGCTGGCGTCCGGTGCCGTGACGGCAGGTGAGCTCGTCACCGCGATCTTCCCCGTCGAGCAGGCAGCGGAGGCCTTCGCGGCGGCATCGGATCCGCAGCAGGTGAAGGTGCTGGTGTCCCTCGAGAAGGATTCGCCAGTGGCGACGACGACATGATTGCCGGCAGAGGCGCCGAAACCGACACGGACCGGTCGAACAGGATTGTATTTCTGGTGGGAGTTCAGTTTTGTTGGTGGCCCGCCTGACGACGTCATCTGCGTGACGGACCCCGTTCTCGGGTTCGGTGGCGGTCGTCGTTTCCGGTAACCGCTCGGCACGGCATGCCGTCGGATAAGCGTTACCGATTCGGCGGCACGCGGTGCCAGGATTGCGGCCATGGTCCTCGACCCGAACCGTCGGCTGCAGTCTTTGTACGTCCCGGTCGGCGATGGCGTACGACTTGCTGTCGACGTCTGGCTACCGGTCGAGCGGGTCGCCGCCGGCGAGGCAGTCGGTGCAGTTGTCCGGACCACCCGCTACCACCGCGCGGAGGAGCCCACTCGCGTCGGTCCCGAGTTCGATGCCAACTGGGCGGAGGGCGAGCTGTGGAACGCCGCTGGGTTCGCGTTTGTCGTGGCCGACGTCCGCGGCACAGGCGCGTCGTTCGGGGTACGGACCAGCGAGCTCGGTGAACGCGAGATCGCCGACTTCGGAGAGCTGATCGACTGGGTGGCGGCTCGGCCGTGGTCGAACGGCCGGGTCGGTGTCTACGGCACGTCCTACGAAGGCCAGGCCGCCGAGCTGGTCGCACGGCTCCGCAACCCGCACCTGGTTGCTGTCGCAGCATTGTTCAGCCCGAACGACCCGTACCGCCAACTCTTCTATCCGGGCGGGGCCGCCACTGCGGGCCGGTTCGCACGGTGGATGTGCGAGAGCCAGCTCAAGGACGGCGTGATCGGGGCTCGCGAGCGACTGGGCGAGATGCAGGGGCTGCCCGCGGAGTCGATCGAACTTCCGACGCCGGTCAAACCGGTCGACGGTCCGGACGGCCGGACTCTGTTGGCCGAGGCGGTCGCGGAGCATCAGTCGAACACCGACGTGCACGAGCTGATGGACCAGGTGCCGTTCCATGACGACCGGGTGGAAGGGCTCGACTGGGCGATCACCACACCGGCTGCCGCTTACGAGGCGATCGCCTCGACCGGCGTCCCCCTGTTGGTGCGGGTCGGCTGGGTCGACGGCGCCTTCGTCACCGGTGCTCTGACACGGTTCGCCACCCTGCCCAACCATCAGACGGTCGAGATCGGGCCTTGGGGACACGGCGGTCGCACGTACGCCGACACTCTGCTGCCCGTCGATCCGCTGGACGAAAGTGATCTCACCAGCCCCGAGGGCCAGGATCGCCGCCTGGTGGAGTTCTTCGCGCGATACCTCAGAGCGGACTCGGCGCCGCCGGTGGGAAGCGGCACGCTGACGTACAGCACGCTCGGCACGGATCAGTGGCGAACCGTAGACGCCTGGCCGCCCGAGAATCTTGACGTACGCCGGCTGTATCCAGGTACGGCCGGTGAACTGGCGGACGATGCGGGGTCCGAGTCGACCGTGCGGTACGCCATCGATCCCGGCTCGTCGACCGGTCCCACCAATCGATGGCTTGCGGGCGAGATCGGCCAGGGTGCGGCCTACCCGGATCGACGGGGCGCCGACGAGACGCTGCTGACTTTCACCTCCGCACCGCTCTCGGCCGACTTCCACCTTCTCGGCTTCCCAGTGGTGAGGCTCCACCTGGCGACGAGTGGGATCGACGGCGTGGTCTACGTCTACCTGGAGGACGTCGGTCCTGATGGTTCAGTGACCTACCTGACCGAGGGCTGCCTGCGGTTCCTCCAGCGTGCGACGGCCGGGCCGGCCGAGCCCACGGGGCTCGGCGTGCCCCGCAGCTTCGCCCGCGCCGACCGTCTCCCGGTCAAACCTGGAGAGAACCTCGACCTGGTCGTCGAGCTTCTGCCGGTGTCCGCATTGCTCCGTTCCGGTCACCGGATCCGGATCGCGATTGCCGGTAACGACGCCTCTTGTTTCTCCTACTACGGCTCGCCGGGCGAGACCTTCACCCTCACGCTGGGCGAATCCACGTACCTGGACCTTCCCGTCCTACGCCGGCGGGCCGGCGTCGTCCGCGAGCTCGCGGGGTGATCTTTCCCCCAAGCGTGCGCAGGCGTCGTCCAGGAAGCGGCGTTCGGCCTGGTTGCCGGCCAGTTGCCGCGCCCGCCGGTAGGCGACGACGGCCTCGGCGACCCGGTCCTGGCGTCGCAGCAGGTCACCGCGCGCCGCGTGGAAGAGCCGGTAGCGTTCCAGGCCCCGGATCCCGTCGAGCAGCTCCAGGCCGCGCTGCGGGCCCTCGACCATGGCGACGGCCACCGCCCGGTTGAGCGCCACCACCGGCGACGGGTGCCGTGCGCTCAGCTCGTCGTAGAGCGCGACGATCTGGGGCCAGTCGGTCTCGGCCGCCCTCGAGGACGCGGCGTGCACCGCGGCGATGGCCGCCTGCAGCTGGTACGGCCCGGGGCGGCCACGGCGCAGTGCCGTCTCGACCAGCGCGAGACCCTCGTCGATCTCGGCGCGGTCCCACCGGCTGCGGTCCTGGTCGTCGAGCAGCACGAGCTGGCCGTCCGGGCCGGTCCGCGACTCCCGCCGCGAGTCCTGCAGCAGCATCAGCGCCACGAGCCCGAGTGCCTCCGGTTCGTCGGGCATCAGTGCGGCCAGCATCTTGCCCAGCCGGATCGCCTCGGCCGCGAGCCCCGGCCGGAGCAGGTCGTCGCCCGTGGAGGCGAGGTAGCCCTCGGTGAAGACGAGGTAGATGACGGCGAGCGCGGCGGCCAGCCGGTCGGGGAGCGCCGCATCGTCCGGCACGGCGAAGCGGATGCCGGCGTCGCGGATCTTGCGCTTGGCCCGCACCAGGCGCTGGGCCATCGTCGCCTCGCCGACGAGGAACGCCCGCGCGATCTGGGCCGCGGTCAGGCCGGCGACGGCCTGCAGGGTGAGCGCCACCCGCGCCTCCGGTCCCAGCGCCGGGTGGCAGCAGGTGAACAGCAGGCTCAGCCGATCGTCGCCCACGCGAGCGAGGCCGTCCGGCAGCTCGTCCACGGCGCTCACCTCGTCCCCGGCCGCCCGCGCGACCTGCTCGTACTTGACGGCGCCCACGTCGGCGCGGCGGACGCGGTCCAGCGCGGCCCGGCGCGCCACGGTCACCAGCCACGCCACGGGATCGCGCGGCGCGCCGTCAACGGGCCACCGGCGGAGGGCGGTGAGCGCGGCGTCGGACAGCGCGTCCTCGGCGAGCTCGAAGTCGCCGAGTCCCCGGATCAGCGCGGCGAGCACGCGCGCCCGTTCGGTGCGGAAGACCCGGTCGAGAACGGCCTCGGCCTCTGACACCTACCCGGACACCTGCGGGGCCATGGGCTGCAGCTCCAGGATGGGCCGCACCTCGACCGAGCCCTCCGCCGCCATCGGGCAGCGGGCGGCGTAGCGGAGGGCCTCGTCGAGATCGGCGCAGTCGAGGATGAAGTACCCGCCCAGGTGCTCGGCCGTCTCGGCGAAGGGGCCGTCGGTCAGCAACGTCTCGCCGTCGCGCACCCGCACGGTCGTCGCGCTCTCCGTGGTGTGCAGAGGGTCGGCCGCCAGCAGCACGCCGTCCTCCGCGCACCGGCGCGTGAAGGCGCGAACGGCCGCGATCTTGTCGGCATGGGCCTCGGTGCCCCAGTCGGGGCGTTCACAGCCGTAGATCAACAACATGTAGCGCATCGCAACCTCCCGTGAGCGTCGCGGTCCACCGGACGGTAGCCCCAACCCGAGGACGATCGGCGTCCCGGGAAATCGACACGCCACCCGTGTCGATTCCGGTCTCTCCCGTTCGTCCTCGGAGCTGTCGGTTCCCCCCACCCCGAGGAGCAACGGTGAACATCATGGACCGCTACACGCGCGCCCAGGACGGCTTCGACCGGATCGTGGCCGCGCTGGCGCCCGAGCGCTGGGACGATCCGTCGGCCTGCGTCGACTGGAGTGCCCGTGACGTGCTCGGCCACGTCGTCTGGGGTCAGGAGCTCGTCCGGCACCAGGCCACCGGGCAGCAGTTCGCGTCCCGGGTCGGGGCGCCCGGTGCGCCGAACCCGGGGCAGCTGATCGGCGCCGACCCGCTCGGCACCTGGCGTGCGGCTCGGGCCGCCGCCGACGCCGTGCTGACACCGGCCGCGCTCGCCCGCGTCGTCTCGACGCGGGCGTTCGGCGAGCTGCCCCTCGAGGGCTTCCTGGTGGCGCTGACCACCGACTTCCTGGCCCACACCTGGGACATCGGCCACCCCGCCGGGCTCGAGGTCCGGCTGGACCCCGACCTGGTGCCCGGGTGCTTCGCCTGGTCGCGGCAGTTCGACATGCGGCTGCCCGGCGGGATCGGTCCCGAGCTCACCCCGGCGCCCGATGCGGACGAGCAGACGCGCTTCCTCGCCTACCTCGGCCGGGACGCGTCGGCGCTCGTCGCCTGAGGGGGCACGCCGGCTCCTGAGGTGCCGCCGGGAGCGCGGCGACCGATAGTGGGGTGCATGCCCACCCTCGTCGCCGACGCCGTCGTGATCGGCGGCGGCCATCACGGGCTGGTCGCCGCAGCCGTGCTGGCCGATGCCGGCTGGGACGTGTGCGTGCTGGAGTCCGCCGACGTGGTCGGCGGGGCCATCCGCTCCGCCGAGCTACACCCGGGCTTCACCGCCGACCTCTTCAGCGCGTTCTACCCGCTCTCGGCGGCGTCGCCGGTGCTGCGGGCGCTGGAGCTGGAGCGGCACGGGCTGCGGTGGGCCCACGCCCCGACCGTGCTGGCCCACCCGCCGCGCCCCGACGGTGCGCCCGCCGCGGTTCTGCACCGGGACCGGGCGCGGACGGCGGCGGGTCTGGCCGAGCACCACCCCGGAGACGGGGAGGCGTGGCTGCGCCTGTGCAGCCAGTGGGACGCGGTCGGTGAGCCGGTCCTGCGGACCCTGTTCACCGCCTTCCCGCCCGTGCGCGGCCCGGTGCAGCTGCTGCGCCGGATCGGTACGGCGGAGGCGCTGCGGCTGGCCCGGTTCCTGGCGTTGCCTGCCGGGCGCATGGGGGAGGAGCTCTTCGCGTCCGAGGCGGCCCGGCTGCTGCTCGCGGGCAACGCCGTACACGGCGACACACCGCCGGACGCCACGGTGAGCGGCGTGTTCGGCTGGCTGCTCGCGATGCTGGGTCAGCAGTACGGGTTCCCGGTACCCGTCGGCGGTTCGGGTGAGCTGGCCGCGGCGCTCGGCCGCCGGGCCGCGGCGGCCGGTGCCGACGTGCGCACCGGCGAGCACGTCGAGCGCATCGAGGTGCGGGGCGGGCGAGTGGCGGCCGTGCACACCGCGACCGGCCTGACCGTGCGCGTGCGCCGGGCGGTGATCGCCGACGTGGCCGCCCCCGCCCTGTACCGCGACCTGCTGGCCCCCGAGGTGCTGCCGCGGCGGCTGCACACCGACCTCGAGCGGTTCGTCTGGGACACCCCGGTCGTGAAGGTCAACTGGGCGCTCGCCGGGCCGATCCCGTGGCGGTCGCCCGGCGTCGCCGGAGCCGGGACCGTCCACGTCGGAGCGGACGGCCGCGGCCTGGCCCGATGGTCGGCCGACATCGAGACGGGCACGCTCCCACGTTCGCCGTTCCTGCTGCTGGGGCAGATGACGACCGCCGACCCGTCCCGCTCGCCGGCGGGCACCGAGAGCGCGTGGGCCTACACCCACCTCCCGCGGGGCGTCACCGACGACGGCTCGGACGACGACCTCGCCGGCCGGGTGGATGCGGTGCTGGAGGAGTTCGCGCCGGGGTTCGGCGACCGCGTGCTCGGCCGGACCGTGCAGGGGCCGCGCGACCTGCAGGCCGCCGACCCGAACCTCGTGGCCGGGGCGGTCAACGGCGGCACCGCGCAGCTGTTCCAACAGCTGGTGTTCCGTCCGGTGCCGGGACTGGGCCGGTCCGAGACGGTGATCGGTGGTCTCTACCTGGGCAGTGCGTCGGCCCACCCCGGCGGCGGGGTGCACGGCGTCTGCGGCTGGCTGGCGGCCAGGGCCGCGCTCGGCGAGCACGGGGCGTTCGGAGGGCTGAGGCGGCGCGTGACCTCCGCGGCGCTGGAGTTGCTCTACCGGGACCCTCCGGGGCGGACGTAGCGCAGAGGCCGTCTCAGCCCCGGCCCAGTACCTCGCCCAGCACAGAACCGACGGAGCCGCGGGAGTCCGAGCCATCGGAATCACGCGACCCGGAATCACGCGACCCGGAGCCGCCGGAGCGGTCGTCGGAGCGGGAGCCCTGCGAGTCGGAGTCGCCCCGGTCGGAGTCGGAGTCCCGGTCGTCGGCGTCTCCGTCGGAGTCGGTGTCCCCGGAGTCGTCGGAGTCGTCGGAGTCGTCGTCTCTGAGGAGGCCGAGTCCCGAGCCGAGGTCGAGGCCGGAGTCGCGGGAGCCGGAGTCCCTGGAGTCGAAGTCACGGGAGCCGGAGTCCCTGGAGTCGGAGTCGGCGGCGGAGCGTCCGGACTCCTCTGCGTCCTGCGAGTGCCCGGCACCGGTCAGTGAGCCGAGCGTCCCGGCCACACTGTCCACGGTCTCCTCGACGACATCGGCCGCCTCGCCCACGACCCCAGTCCCGACCTGGTCGACCGTGCTCACGACGGCCGCCGCGGCGTCCTCGACCGTCCCGGCGGGATCGCTCGTGTCGACCGTCACCCGGGGGACGGTCAGCTCGGGCAGCCTCGCGTCCGGCAGGGCGACCGTGGCCCTGCCGAGCTGCACGTCGGGCGTGACCAGCGTCGTCTCCGACACCGCGACCTCGGGCACGGCGACGCGCGCGCCCCCGCGGGAGAGCGTGGCACCCCCCTCCGAGAGGGTGACGTCGGGCAGTGCGACCTCGGCAGGGGCGAGCCGCAGCGGCCCCGCCTGCACCTCGGAGACCGTGACGTCGGGGGTGGCCAGCGCGGTGCCGGAGACCGCGATCCCGGCCTCCCCGTTCCCGCCGGCGATCACGAGGTCCGGGCTCCTGACCTGCGCCGGTGACACCCCGACCCCCGGCGTGCGGACCGCGTCGCCCGGCACGCCCGGCACGGGGGCACCCGGGACGTCGATCCCGGGTATCCCGACACCGGGCGTACCGAGGCCGGGGCCGGGCACCACCACGCCGGGCCCTCCGCCCGGTGCGCCCTCGGTGCCGCCGCCGACCGGCAGGGTGACGGGCCCGATGCCGATACCCGGGAGGGCACCCGCCCCGGCGGGTTCGACCGGCGTCCCCGGACCGGTGCCGGGGGCGGTCGAGCCGGGCCCGGCGGCGTCGAGCCCCGCGGCCAGGGCCGGTAAACCCGCCGCCGGTGGGGCCAGGCTCACCTCGAACGGGTCGGCGGCGGTCGCGCCGCCGGTGCCCCGGCTGCCGAAGACCCCGGAGCCGGCAGCGGGGGACGCGAGGGCCGGGCCGGTGGGCGACCGGAACAGCTCCGTCACGGAGAACGCGAGGTTGCGCGGCGCGTCGCCCCGGTTCGCCTGAGCGCCGCCCCCCGCTGGGCCGTCGAGGCCGGGGGCGTCGCCTCCGATGCCCAGTTGCATTCCCTCGCCCGGACTGCGGACCACGTTCTCCACCACGGCGGTCGCGAACATCGCGCCTGCGGCGAAGAGGGCACCGGCGGCGGCGGTCGCCTTGCGGACGTTGCGCCGCGGCGGCAGGGGCGGTTCCTCCGGCGGCCGGGCGTGGCCGCGCGGCCGCAGCGGACGGTCCACCGCGTGCGGGGCCCGCCCTTCGCGGCGCAGGAGGCTCCCCACCGAGATCGCGCCGGGCGCCCCGTAGTCCACCCCAGGGGGAGGTCCGTGCCACTCGCCGCAACGGATGATCAGTTCGTCGACGGAGACCATGTTCGAGGATCCGAGATGGTGTCCTGTCGGACGGGCGGGCGGTTCCACGTAGCGGGCCTCTCCAGGTCGGTCGAGCTGGGGCTTTCATTCGTTCTGGGGTGGGGTTCGCTTTCCTACCCGCGTTCGTCACGTCCCTGCTAGGTGTCGTTCGTCCGCTCGTCGCGTCTCACCTGAACAGCGGAGATGCCCGCTTGTCGCTCCTGTTCGACCGTTCACCGTCAAGGTTGCAGTGCGAGTGCGCCGAGCGTCCGTGCTGAGCAGGCCGGACGGAGTAGAGCGCGGTGCCGGTGCGCCGGATCGGCGCGTGAGGGGCCCCCGCACGCGATGGCCCAGCGTGACGCCCGGTCAGGGCCATCCGTGCGACCTCGGGCGGCCGCTGCGCATGTCAGCACGGTCGGGCTCGGCGCCAGAGGACGCGCCGTAGGGCGCCCCGGAAGTGCCCATGTGAGTGATCGGCGGTGATCGCCCTGTCGTATGGTGCGGCCATGCCGACAGCGCTCGTCACCGGTGCGAGTCGTGGACTCGGCGCCGCTTTCGCCCAGCGGCTCGCCCGCGACGGCTTCGATCTCGTCCTCGTCGCGCGTGACAACGTCGGGCTGCAGCGGGTGGCGGGAGAGGCAGCGCGTCTCGGCATCAAGGTCGAGGTGCTCGCGGCCGACCTCGCGGACGCCGCCGAGCGGGCCGCCGTGGAACGCAGGATCGCCGACCGCGCCCGCCCCGTCGATCTCCTGGTCAACAACGCGAGCTACGAGTGCGGCGTCGACTTCCGGATGGCTGATCCGGAACCCCTGCAGACGGAGATCGACGTCAACGTCACCGCGGTGATGATCCTGACCCATGCCGCGCTCCCGGGAATGATCGAGCGCGGCCGGGGCTCGGTGATCAACGTCGCCAGCTTCGCCGGCTACCTCTCGGCCTCGGGCTCGGCCCACTCCGCCACCAAGGCCTGGATGATCGCCTTCACCGACACGGTCGAGGCGTCGCTGGCCGGCACCGGCGTCCGCATGATCGCGCTCGTGCCGGGGCGGCTGCGCACGGGCAAGCACCGTGAGCTGGAGCCGACCGGCACGTCGATGATGTGGCTGGAGCCCGACGCCGTGGTGGATGCCTGCATCGCCGATCTCGCTCGTGGGCGCACGGTCTGCACGCCGGGGCTGCTCTACAACGCGGTGGTCCGGACGCTCGAGACTCCCCGGCGCACCCTGCGCACGCTGGCGCGCCTCACCGGTCATCGCCGCGGGCAGATGCGCCAGCCGGTGCCGGGACCCCGGCCGGAGATCACGAGCAGCTGAGGCACCGCCGGCTCGGCGTCTCCCGCCGAGCGCCGTGGCCGTCAGTGTCGGCCGAGCAGTCGGCCCACGGCGGATCCGACCGACCGGGCGGCGTCGCGTGCGCTCTTCTTGTTCTCGTTCCGCTCACTCGCGCGGCGCTGCGCCGTCGCGTCCGTCTCCGGTGTCCGCTCGGCTACGTCGACGTCCGGCAGGACCGACCGGATCTCGCTGAGCCGCATGTCGGGTGCGGCGGCGGTGGTCCCGACGACGCCACCCCCGGAGATCCGCACGTCGGGGAGCCTGACCCGGGTGGGGGAGAGCCGCACCGCACCGCCGGTCAGGTCCGCCAGGCCGGAGGCCTCGACCTTCGGCGCGACCACCGCGCCGTCGGAGACCGCGACGTCGAGTCCGCCGTCCCGGTTGCGGGCGACGTTGAGACGCGGCGGGGTCACCCGTCCCTCGGACACGGCGACCCCCGGCGTCCGGACGGTGCCGCCGCCCGGAAGGTTCAGAACGCGCCGGGGCACCTCGATGGCGGGCACCTGGAACTCGGGCGTGGCGACGGTCAGGACGGACGGCCCGGCCGGTGGCTCCGCGGCCGGCGAGGTGGCGATGTCCAGAAGGCCTGGTACGGCGGCGGTGGCCCCGGCGGGCAGTGGCGACCGGTCGAGCGGCGTCTTGTCGAGTTCCGGTACCGCGACGAGGCCGGCTCCCCTGTCGTTCGGTGCGCCGAACGCGTCCCGGCCGATCTGCGTCCCGGATGCCGGCGGCCCGTACTCGATCGCGGCCGTCGTGGCCGGGGTGAAGAGCTGCGCCACCGCGGTGAGGGTGATCTGCTGGCCCGAGCGGCCCGGTTGGGGGCTCCGCGTCCGGTCCAGAGTGCCGCTGCCGGTGCGCGGGCCGGGGTCCGAGGCGAAGTCGACCGCTCCGCGGGGGGTCCGGACGGTGTCCACCACCGTGCCGCTGAAGACCGCGCCCGCGGCGAACAGGGCACCCGCGGCGGCGGCCGCCTTCCGGGCGCTGCGTCGTGGCGGTCCGGGAGACACGACTGCGGGGCGGGAGTGCCCGCGGGGGGTGAGCGGCCGGTCGGCAGCATGGGGCCCGCGCCCCTCTCTCCGTAACAGGGCTGCGACCGAGATCATCGTGCTGGGCCCGTAGTCCACGATCGGCCGAGGCGGGTGCGCCGGGTCGAAGCAGCGGACAACCAGCTCGGCGACCGAGACCGTGTTCGGCGACGCATGTCGATGTCCGGACGGCCGGGGACGCAGTTCCACGGAGTCAGGGCCTTTCGCAGGGGTGGATGTTCATGGGGGCGGGATCGTCTTCCTACCCGCGTTCGTCGGGCCCCGGCTAGGGGTTGGCAGGTCGTTCCTCGCGCCTCACCTGAATAGCTGAGGTGACCGCTCATCGTCGAAATGCCACCGTTCAACGGGAAAATCGGCCGATCTGTACGCCATTCGGCGGCTGCACCGGGCCGAACGGCGTAGCGCTCGACGCGTGAGCGATGACTACACGTAGTGATGAGGGCGATGCGGTCCGGATGGGGGATGACCCTGTGTCACTCCTGGTTAGGTCCGTCCGTGCACCCCCGATCGGGGGATGAAGTGGGGCAGCAGGACCCTGCCGGCCGCCTTCCCGCTCACCGACGGAGAGCGCCACGTGTCCGGTGAACCCACTGAACGATACGAAACGTATCGATTAGGGAACCGTGCTCGCCCGGCGTGATGGACGGGGTGATCGCGGTGAGATCCGCGTTTCGGCCCAGCGGGGGGCGAAGACGCAGGTCTCGGAATGATCATGGTGGCAGGGAGGCCACGCGGCGCGTGTCGGCGGACCCACCACGACCGCGGGCGCGCCACGCGCCGGTCCGGGTCGCGGCGGACCTGCGCTCGAGCGGCGGGCGCACCCCGGTGGCTCGACCCTCGATCGAGGGAGGGTCGGTTATAGTCCGCGAAAGCAGATCCGGTGCGCCGCGAGGAGGGCACGATCACGACCGGCAGCGAGCGGGAAGGGCGTGCTGGTCGCCGACGGAGCCAGGAGTCGCACCACGCGATCCTCGCCGCCACACGTGAGCTCCTCGAGGAGGTCGGCTACTTCCGGCTGACGGTGGAGGGCGTGGCGGCCAGGGCCGGCGTGGGGAAGACCACCGTCTACCGGTGGTGGCCGTCGAAGAGTGCGCTCGTCCTCGAGGCCGTCGATGCCGGTGCGGCGGTGCAGCCGCAGCCCACCGGCGACATCCGCGCCGATGCCCGCGCCGCCATGGAGGCGATGCGCCTGGACCTGCGGGCCCCGCTGGCCACCACGCTCCTCGCGCTCGCCGGTGATCTCCTGCAGGACTCCGCGGGCACCGCCGGTCCGGTGGACCTGTTCCAGGCCGGCCGGGAGGCCTTCGAGAAGATGATCGAGGGCGCCACCGAGCGCGGTGAACTGCCCGCCGACATCGACGCCGGGCTCCTCCAGGACATCTACGCCGGCACGCTTCTCTACCGCGTGCTGTGCCGCCGGTCGACCGAGCACGTCGTCGACCGGCTGCTCGGTCTCCTCCTCGACGGCGAGCTTCCCCGGCGCGTCCCGGAGACCGGATCCGTCTGAACTCGCGCCGGGTCATTTCCTGGCGGGTGGACGACGTTGCACGTGCCGATTCTTCCGCCTATCGTCACGGTTCCGGGCCGAAAATGGGCTCGGCACCCCAGCCCCCGGTGAATTGCCAGATCAGTGATCTCTGGAAGTGGGGGCGATTCCTGTGCCGGTACCTGCCGCACGTCCAGGGCTCGTCATGGCGCCCGATCTGGTCGACCTCGTCCTGCGCGCCGCCGGCGGCCTGGTCGACCATGTGCTCTGCGCGATCCGCGACGACAACGCCGACGTCGAGCTGCAGGTCGTCGACCATGGCGATCATGTGCAGATCTTGGCGCCCGGGATGCTGCGGGTGAACGCAGCCACCCTCACATGGCACGCCGGGCGCCCCTTCGGGACCGCGGAACTGCGGTCGATGATCGTGTTCTGCCGGGGCACGCTCGACCTCGGCGACGACCGTATGACGGTGATTTCGGAGAGTCGCCGAACGATGTCGCGCGAACGGTTTTCGCTCCGTTCCTGAGATTGTGGTGTCCTGATGCCGGAGTGCGGTTGCGGAAAGTGAATTTCCCATCCGCTGCTCGGGTGGCCGAAGCCTGAACGGCTGATTGTCGAGCGCGTCTGCGCCGACACGCCGGCATCCCCGACACGGCACCGGCGTCCGGTGGCTTCTGCCGACCACGCCGCGGCCGGGGGCTTCTGGAGGCCAGACGATGAAGATCGTGGTGACCGGTGGGGCGGGCTTCGTCGGAGCGAACCTCTGCCGCCTGCTGGCCAGGCAGGCCGACGTGGAGGTCGTCGTGGTCGACGATCTCAGCTCCGGGCGGCTCGAGCACCTCCACGGGGTGCCCGTCGACGTCCGGGTGGCGTCGATCCTCCACCGGGACGCGTTGCGCCGGGCGTGCGACGGGGCGTCGTCGATCGTCCATCTCGCGGCCGCGGTGCCCGACGCGGACGGTGCCGTGTGGCACTGCCACGACGTCAACGTGACGGGCACGCTCGCGGTCCTCGACGTCGCCAGGGACGTCGACGCCCAGGTGGTTCTCGCGTCCTCCAGCTCGGTGTACGGGTACAACCCCACCCGGCCCAGGTCCGAGGACCTGCTCTGCCTCCCCGCCACTCCGTTCGCGGCCGGGAAGCTGGCGGCGGAGTCGTACGCGTTCGCCTACCGCTCCTGGTACGGGTTGCGGTGCACGGCGTTCCGCTTCTCCACGACCTACGGCCCGTGGCAGTACCCGGATCGAGCGCGGCCTGCCGTCGTACCGGCGCTCGTCGCCGCCGCGCTGCGGGGGGACCCGCTGGTCGTCCACGGCGACGGCGAGCAGAGGCGGGAGCTCACCTTCGTCGAGTCCGCCGTGGAGGTCCTCGCGCGCAGTGCGCTGCAGCGCTCCTCGGACGGAGCGGTGAACCTGGCGGTGGGCGCCCCCACCACGATCAACGAGCTCATCACGGTGCTGTCCGATCTGCTCGGCCGGCGCCTCGCCGTCGAGCACCGCGCGGCCCGCGCCGGGGAGGTCCGCCACTGCGAGTCGTCGGCAGCCCGGGTGCAGCGGTTGTTCCCCGGCGTCCGGAGGCTGCCGATCGAGGAGGGACTCGTCCGCACGATCGTCTGGATGGAGAGCCAGGCGGGGGTCAGCGGAGCTTCGCGCCGTACACCTTCTCGACCGTCATCGCCATCAGCACCCTGCGGTCGGAGACCATGACCGACCGGTACTCATCCCAGTTCGGGTGCTCGCCCGCGGCGTTGCGGTAGTAGTCCACCAGCGCCTGGACCTCGGCGCCGTCCGGGTCGGTGCCCGGACCGGTGAGGGTGACCGTGCCCTCGGCGGTGGCCCACGCCCAGCCGTCCGGGCTGGTGACCTCCAGCGCCGCCCGTGGGTCCCGGCGCAGGTTCGCGGTCTTGGCGCGCCCGTCGGTCATCGACACGTAGAGCACGCCGGCGTCCCGGTCGTAGAACGGCGTGACGGGGGAGAGCTGGGGGCGGCCGTCCGACTTGATCGTCGCGAGGACCCCGAGGCGGGCATCGGCGAGCAGCGTGTGCGGGTCGAATCGTCCGGTGGTCATGCTCGGCAAACCCGCCACCGGACGCGGGCTATTCCTGAACACGGGCAGCGTTGCACGTGATCAGCTGATCGCGGCGAGGTGGGCAGGGAGCGCGGCAACGTCGGCATCGTGACCGGCGTCCCGGTCGGACGCAAGACAAGAGGACGTCGATCACAACGGGGGCGCCTGCGGGGATTTCCGGCGCGTCACATCCTTGACACATCCATCGGGTGGTCGCCTACATTCATGGTCGTCCATCCAGAGCGGCCGAGAGACCTGGCTCGTCGAAGCCGCAGCAACCCGGTGCCTCACGGTGCCGGGTGCTAACGCCAGGATCGATGGGAGACATCGTGCGTCGATCGCACGCGCGGACCGCGGCCCTTCGCCTGTCGAAGTGGTTGCCGTCCATCTGGTCCAAGCGTCGGCACGTGGATCTGTGCCGCACGCAGGCCGCTCTTTGTCGCTGATCCGTCCCGGCCTCTCGGCCACCCCGTTCCCCGTGCGCTGACGCGCGTGGGTGGGCTCTGACGCACGCCTCCGTCGGGCCGCTACCTCCGGCGGTGCCCGCCGCCGGACGAGCCCTGTTTCGTCCACAGTGGACCTCCTGACCCCCGTTGCGGGGATCCCTGCTGTCCAGTGTCGTGAGAGGACAGTCATGCCAGCGATCCCGTACGTCCCCGCGCCCCGCCGCACCCCGAGGTCCGCACGCACCGGAGTCGTCGACGTCGTGGTCGTCGGTGGCGGGGTGGTCGGTGCGGCGGCGGCCTGGCAGCTCGCCGGTCGCGGTCGCGAGGTGCTGCTGCTCGAGCAGTCCGGGACCGGACGGGCGCGAGGGGTCACGTACGGATCGGCGGAGATCTACCGGCAGACCTACGCGGCGGAGCCGCACGTACGGCTCGCTGCGGCGGCCCTGCCCCTGTGGCGCGAGGTGGAGGCACAGACCGGCGCAGCCCTGCTGCAGATCACCGGGGGCGTCGACCACGGCGACCCGTGGCGGACCAGGACGATCGCCGAGTCGCTCGCCGCGCGGGGTGTCGCCCACGAGTGGCTCGATGCCGGCGAGGCGTCGCGCCGGTGGCCGGGGATGGTGTTCAGCGGACCCGTACTGCACCAGCCGGACCGGGCCGGTCGCGTCCATGCCGGGCACGCCGTCGCCGCTCTGACCGCCGCCGCCGTCGCGCACGGGGCGGTGATCCAGCGTTCCACGCCCGCGACCGCGATCGCGGTGCGCGGGGACGATCTCGTCGAGGTCGGCACCCCGCGAGGCCCCGTCCGCGCCCGCCGCGCCGTGGTGGCGGTCGGGGCGGGCACCGCGGACCTGCTCGCCGGGCTCGTCACGCTGCCGCCGCTGCGCGTGACGCAGGAGCAGGTGGCGAACTTCCCGCTGCTGGGCGGCGCGGGCTCGTTCTCCGCCCGCCCGGCCCCGTGGCCGACGTTCATCCACCACACGGGGCCGGAGGACGGCTGGCCCAGCAGCGTCCGCGGCACGTCGACGGGCGAGGGATCGGTGAAGCTGGGGTTCCACGACGTGGGTCCGGAGCAGGGGCAGCCGCGCTGGCTGCAGGAGTACGTGGCCGCCTTCCTGCCGGGGCTCGACCACCGGCTACCCCAGCCGATCGGCTGTATCCGCACCTCGACGCCGGACGGGAGCTTCCTGCTGGACACGGCCGGACCCCTCGTCGTCGGCGCGGGGTTCTCGAACCACGGGTTCACGTTCGCTCCGGCGCTGGGCCGGGTGCTCGCCGACCTCGCCACCGGGGTGCCCGACCGCGAACCGATGGCGGCTCTGCGATGGGAGGTACACGCAGGTCCTCGATCGCTGGAACCTCGCCGCGGAGGCGGTGCCGACCTCCGAGATCAACCCTCCCGGCCTGCCGCGCAACCCGGCCGGCTGACCCGACCCGGCACATCCGCACGTCCCGATCCGAACAGGGAGAGCGCATGAGCATCACCAGCAGGGCCGAGACGACGGAACCGGTGGTCGACGGGGCCGTCATGCGGGAGGTGCTCGGGCACTTCGCCTCCGGCGTGGTGGTCGTGACCGCCGCCGGGCCGTCGGGCCCGATCGGGTTCACCTGCCAGTCGTTCACGTCACTGTCGTTGGATCCGCCGCTGGTGAGCTTCGCGCCGTCACGCACGTCGTCGACGTGGCCCCGGATCCGGGACGCGGGCACGTTCTGCGTGAACATCCTGGCGGCGGACCAGGAGCACCACAGCGCCGGGTTCGCCCGGTCCGGTGTGGACAAGTTCGACGGCGTGCGGTGGCGGGCCGGACGGTGCGGCGCGCCGATCCTGGAGGGGGTGTGCGCGTGGGTGCGCTGCGCGTTGCACGCCGAGCACGACGGCGGGGACCACACCATCGTCGTGGGCCGCGTGCTCGAGCTCGCCGCCGACCACGCCCGGGGTCCGCTGCTGTTCCATCGCGGCGACTACGGGCTCGTTCTGCCCCGGCCCCGTGAGGAGGCCCGCCCGTAGATCACGGTCTGATGACGTATCACCAAGTTACTTCAACATTCATGCTCTCCCGTCTAGGTTCTCGGGTGCCGAGCCCGGCGTCGCCGGGCTGTTCACTCGGGAGTCTTGATGAACGTCGTCGCCTGGATCCTGCAGATCGTGCTCGCCGTCGCCTTCCTGGGCTCGGGCGTGATGAAGGTCGTGCGGCCGAAGCCGGCACTGGTGTCCGCCGGCATGGGCTACGCCGAGGACTTCTCCGACGGCGCGATCAAGGCCATCGGGGCGCTCGAGATCGTCGGGGCGGTCGGCCTGATCCTGCCCTGGGTCCTGGACGTCGCGCCGGTCCTCACGCCGATCGCGGCGGTCGGGCTCGCGCTCGTGATGGCGGGCGCCGTGGTCGTCCACATCCGCCGCAAGGAGCAGTTCGTCCCGGCGCTGGTGCTGGGCGTGCTGTCCCTCGTGCTCGCCGTACTGCGCTTCGCCTCCTGATCCCGGCGCTCACTCCGGGGCGAGCGCACCGTCGAGCATGCGGGCGAGGGTCTCGGTGAGGACGTCCACACCGGTGCAGAGGTCCTCGTCGCGGGTGAACTCCGCCTCGGCGTGGGAGATGCCCTCGACGCTCGGGATGAACAGCATGACGGTGGGGACGACGTCCTTCATGTTGGTGGAGTCGTGGCCCGCGCGGGTGCGCACGATCATCGACGAGACGCCGAGGTCCTCGGTGACCGTGCGCGCAAGTTCGACCCCCGCCGGCTGGTAGAGGTGGCCCTTCCAGGTGTGGGCGACCCGGCGCTCGATCTCGACGTCGGCCTTCACCTCGATCTCGGCGAACTGGCGCCGCAGCAGGGCGTCCGCCTCCGCGAGCAGGTCGTCCGACGGCGAGCGCAGGTCGAGGTGCATGTGCACCTCGCGGGCGACGACCACGGGGGAGTTGGGCACCACGGTCAGCTGCCCGCACGAGGTGTGCAGGTCCTCGCCGAACCGGTCGGCGAGCTCCCGGACCGCGACCACGGCGAGCGCCGCGCCGTACAGGGCGTCCCGGCGGTCGGCCATGGCGGTGGCGCCGGTGTGGGCCTGCGACCCGATCACCGCGATCTCGTACTTGTTCGCGGCCCACGTCGCGTCGACGAGCCCGAGCGTGGTGCCGGTCTTGTCGAGCTCGCGGCCCTGCTCGATGTGGATCTCCGCGTAGGAGCACACCCGCCGGTCGGTGCCGAAGACGTCCGCCTCGCCCAGGCCGTCGATCGCCTGGAGCGCGTCGCGGACCGTCACGCCCGCGGCGTCGGGGGTGTCGAGTGCGGTCGCCAGTGGCATGGCCCCGGTGAACACCGCGCTGCCCATCATCGAGGGCTTGAAGCGGCTGCCCTCCTCGTTGAACCAGTTCACGACGCCGATGTTGAACCGGGGCGTCTCGCCCGAGTCGCGGTAGTGGACCCGCAGGCGGTCGGCGGCATGTGCCGCGGCCAGCACACCGTAGGCACCGTCGAAGCGGCCGCCCCGCGGCTGGCTGTCGAGGTGCGAGCCCGCGAGCACGTAGGGCGCGCCGGGTACGAACTCGTGGAGGCCGAACATGTTGCCGACCCGGTCGTGCACGACGGTGAACCCGCGCTCGGTCAGCCACGCCGCGAGCCAGGCGCGGCTGCGGCCGTCGTCCGGGGTGGCGGCCTGGCGCTCGACGCCGCCTGCCGCGGTGGCGCCGATGGCCGACAGGTCGACGAAGTCGGCGAGCAGCCGGGCGTCGGCGCCCGGCCGGCGGGGCACGCGGGGGACGCCGGGCACAGCATCGGTGGTGGTCATGAACGCTCCTCGGTCCGCACGTCGAAGGCCTCCTCCAGGCAACACCATCCAACCGGTGCCGGCATGGCCGATCCTGGACCTGTGATCGGATTTCTGGGTACGGGCCGGATGGGCCTGCCGATGGTTGCCAACCTCGTTCGAGCCGGCCACGAGGTCGTGGCCCACGATCTTCGGCCGGAGCTGGAGGCGACGGTCGTGGCGTGCGGGGCACGGTGGGCGGGCTCGGCGGCCGAGTCGGCCGCAGCCGCCGACGTCCTGATCACGATGTTGCCCGGTCCTCCCGAGGTGGTGGAGGCGATGACGGGTGCCGGCGGCGCGCTGCCGGCGCTGCCGGCCGGTGCGACCTGGATCGACATGACCAGCAACGCGGCTGCCTCGGCCGAGCCGATCCGGGTGCAGGCCCTCGCCCGTGGCATCGATGTCCTCGAGGCGCCGGTCGGCGGCGGTGTCCCCGCGGCCGAGGACGGGTCGCTGAAGCTGTTCGTGGGGGGAGAGGCCGAGGTCCTCGAACGGCACCGCTCGGTGCTCGAGGCCGTCGGTGATCCGCAGCGCATCGTCCACGTCGGCGGCCCCGGCGCCGGGTACACGGCGAAGCTGCTGGTCAACCTGTTGTGGTTCGGCCAGGCGGTGGCCACCGCGGAGGCCCTCCTGATCGGCCAACGCGCCGGGATCGACCTGGGCGTACTGCGCAGCGCGGTGGCCGACAGCGCCGCGGCCACCGACTTCGTCCGGCGCGATCTCGATGCCCTGTTCGCCGGTGACTACCTGACGTCCTTCGGCCTGGACCGGTGTTGCGAGGAGCTCGCGAACGTGACGGCCCAGGCCCGGGAGTACGGGTTGCCGGTCGAGCTGTCGGAGCTCGTCACCCGGATCCATCAGCGCGCGCTCGCCCGTTTCGGACCGGTCGACGGGGAGTTGCTGGCCGTGGCCCTGCTGGAGCACGAGGCCGGGACCGAGCTGCGGTGACGCCGGACGGTCAGGGGGTGTCCGTCTCGGGGGCGAGCATCCACACGGCTGCGTAGATGACCAGGCCCGAACCAGCACCGAGCACCGTCAGGGCGACCAGCCCGATGCGCAGCAGGGTGGCGTCGATGTTCAGGCTCTCGGCCAGCCCCCCGCAGACCCCGCCGATCATGCGGTCGGTGCGGCTGCGGCGCAGGCGGAAGCGCGGCGTGGCCGTGGTCCCGGCTGCGGGCGCCGCGGCGTCCGACAGCGGCGGAACGGCCTGCTCGGAGAACAGCGGTACGGGCGGCTCGGCGCCGGCGGCGGAGGGGACCCGGGTCGTGGTGTCGGTCGTCTGTTCCATGTCCACGACTCTGCCGGGAGGCGGGCCGCGCCACCTCGGGGTGAGCCCTGGGACCGACCCCGGCCGGACCCTGACCGGCATGCCGGGGTGATCACGGTCAGGTGCGCGAACCCAGCGCCGCCAGCGGCGACGGCATGACCTGGCGCATCCACTCGAGCTGGCGCCTGCCGTGCACGGCGTCGCCCCCTTCGTGCCCGTTGAAGGGGTACACCTCGATCGCCGTGTCCGGACGCCGCACGGCCCTGCTCCCGTAGTGGTTGTAGGCGGCGAAGACGGTGGAGGGCGGGCACACCGCGTCCCTCAGCGCGACGGAGAACTGGGCGGGAGCCGTGGCCCGCCGGGCGAAGTTGACCCCGTCCACATAGGAGAGTGTCTGCAGTGCGGTGTCGACCGCGTCGCGGTGGACGGACAGGTACTCCATCACCTCTCGCCACGGCCCCTGTTCGGTGAGCTCGAGGGCGCGCTCCGCGTGGCAGAGGAAGGGCACGTTCGCCTGGACCGCCGACAGGTCCGGCACGAGGCCGCCGACGGCGATGGCCAGGCCGCCGCCCTGGCTGGTGCCGAGCACCGCCACGCGGCCGGCGTCGACGCCGGGCAGTACGCGTACCGCGTCGACGGCCCGTACCGCGTCGGTGATGAGACGGCGGTAGTAGTAGGCGGCAGGGTCTCCGATCCCGCGGGTGAGGAACCCCGGCGCGGCTGGCGCGGAACCGACCGGGTCCGGGGTGTCGCCTCCCGAGCCGTACTGGCTGCCCTGGCCGCGGCTGTCCATCACCAGGTGCGCGTAGCCCGCCCCCACCCACGCCAGTCGCTCGTGGGGGAGCCCCCGTCCCCGTCCGTAGCCGACGTACTCGACGACGGCGGGGAGCGGCTGGTCGCCGTTCCCGCCGTGGCCCGCCGCCGGCCGGGAGAACCACGCCTCGATCGGCTGGCCGTCGAACCCCGCGAAGGTGACGTCCCAGGTGTCGACGAGCACGAGCCCGGTGTCGACCCGGTCGACGGCGAGAACGGCGGGAGCGTGCCGGGCCTGCTCCAGGGTCGAGGCCCACCACGCGTCGAAGTCGGCGGGTTCCCTGACGTCGGGCAGGTAGTGCTCGAGCTGGGCCAACGGGAGGTCGAACTGTGCCATGCGCGTCCTCGTCCTCGGAGTCGCGGTCGCCAGCCAGTAGAGCACACACGCTTGCAGAAAACTACGGACAGTGACTTCGTGCAGCTCACAGGCGCAATGTCGCGGCCGCCTTCGTGCCGGACGAGCATCGATTCTGCGGTGATTGTGCAAACGATGCAGGTTGCAGAGGATCATCACCGCCGCGAGGCTCGCCGGAGCCGCGCAGAGGACAGGAGAGCCATGAGCGCTGGCCGTGATGCGAGGCCTCTCACCCCCACGATCGACCCGTGCTGGCTCGGACCTGCCGTCACGGCCGTGCTGCGCGGGCGGCACGTGAGCCTGCTGGCGGCCGGCCCGGTCACGGACACCCTGCGCCAGGAACTGGAGGCGGCGGTCGGCCCCGCCGGCACGGTCGGCGGCGACCTGACGGGCGAACCGGTGCTAGTACTGGCCCGCCGCGATCTGCTGCCCGACGCCACCACTCTCACCGGTCCCGTGCGCCGCGCCGTCGACGCGGCGCACGGGCTGGGCGGGGAGGGCTTCGCCCTCGTCGGCGACGGCCGCTCCGCCGCGATCGTGGCCACCGGGGAGCGCGGCCTGCTGTACGGCTACTTCCACCTGCTGAGGAGCGCCGCGACCGCGGGCTCGGCCGACGCGCTGCCCACGCTGGACGTGGTCCGGGAACCGGCCCTGGCCATCCGGATGATCAACCAGTGGGACAACACGAGCGCCGGGGACCACCTGGGCAGCGTCGAACGCGGCTACGCAGGCGACTCGATCTTCTTCCGTGACGGGCGGATGGTGGCCGACCGCCGCCGCATCGCCGACTACGCCCGCCTGCTCGCGTCCGTTGGCATCAACGCGGTGTCGATCAACAACGTCAACGTGCATCCCGCTGCGGTGCGCCTGCTGACCGACGGCCTCCCCGACGTGGCCGACGTCGCCCGCATCTTCCGGGGCTTCGGGATCTCCACCTACCTCAGCGTCAACTTCGCCTCGCCGCTCGTCCTCGGGGACCTGCCGACCGCCGACCCGTGCGACGCCTCGGTGGTGGCGTGGTGGGCGGGTGTGGCCGAGCGCATCCACCGCGAGATCCCCGACTTCGGCGGGTTCGTGGTGAAGGCCAACTCCGAGGGGCAGCCGGGCCCCTTCGACTACGGCCGCGACCACGTCGACGGGGCCAACCTGCTCGCGGGTGCACTGGCGCCCTTCGGTGGCAGGGTGTTCTGGCGCTGCTTCGTCTACGACCACCGGCAGGACTGGCGCGACCGCAGCACCGACCGCGCCCGCGCCGCCCACGACCACTTCGCGGCGCTGGACGGCCGCTTCGCCGACAACGTGGTGCTGCAGGTGAAGTGCGGCCCGATGGACTTCCAGGTGCGCGAGCCCGTCTCCCCGCTGGCCCTGGCCATGACGCGGACCAACACGGTGGTGGAGTTCCAGATCACCCAGGAGTACACCGGCCAGCAGATCGACCTGTGCTGCCTGCTGCCGCAGTGGCAGGAGTTCCTCGCCTTCGACGTCAGCGGTGAGGGGGGCGACACCCTCGCCTGCGCACTGGCGCGCCGGAGCGCGTCGTCGGGTGTCTGTGCCGTGTCCAACATCGGCGACGACGCGAACTGGACGGGCCACAAGCTCGCCCAGGCCAACCTCTACGGGTTCGGCCGGCTGGCGTGGGACCCGGCACTGTCGCCGCGCGAGATCCTCGACGAGTGGGTCGCGCTCACCTTCCCCGACGCGGCCGACCTGCACGAGACCCTGGTCGAGCTCCAGCTGGGCTCCTGGAGCACCTACGAGATGTACACGGCTCCGCTCGGCGTCGGATGGATGGTCACGCCGCACACGCACTACGGGCCGGCCGTCGACGGCTACGAGTACTCGAAGTGGGGCACCTACCACTTCGCCGACCGCGACGGCCTCGGCGTGGATCGGAGCGTGGCCACCGGCACCGGCTTCGCGGGGCAGTACCCGACGGCGTGGGCGCAGCGCTACGAGCACCTCGAGACCTGCCCCGACGAGCTGCTCCTGTTCTTCCACCACGTGCCGTACCTGCACCGGTTGCACACCGGTGAGACCGTCATCCAGCACATCTACGACACGCACGTCGAGGGTGCCCGGCGCGTGGTGACGATGCGCGACCTGTGGCGCTCGCTGGAGGGCCGCCTGGACGACGTCTCCTGGACGAACGTCATGGAACGCCTGGAGCGGCAGGTGGGCTCCGCCCGCGAGTGGCGCGACCAGGTCAACACCTACTTCTTCCGCAAGTCCGGCATCCCCGACCGGCACGGGCGCGTCATCCACTGAGCCGGCGGCGGCTCCCGTCAGCGGGCGGCGGTGGCGGTGAGGTAGGCCTTGGCCACCCCGACGGCGGGGCCCGAGCTGCCCGCGCCGGCGGCGAGCACGGCGAAGGCGAGGTCGCCGCGCGTGCCGATGAACCAGCCGTGGGAGTGGACGCCGTCGCCGTACTGGGCGGTGCCGGTCTTGCCCCTCGTGTCGGGCAGGCCGGCGAGCTGGGTGGCGGACCCGGCGGTCACGGTCTCGCGCATCATGGCGGCGAGCTGGGTGCGCAGGTTCTCGGGCAGCGCCTCCGGAGCGGTCGCGGTGGTTCCCGGCCGACCCTGGATCAGGGTGGGGTGGGGAGTGCGGCCCGCGGCGGCGGTGGCGGCGACCAGCGCCATCCCGAAGGGGCTGGCCACGACCCGGCCCTGGCCGATCGACTCCTCGACCTGGTCGGCGGGGGAGACGGGCTCCGGGACCCGGCCGGTCACCGTGGTCATGCCGGGCACGTCCCAGTCGGGTCCGAGGCCGAACAGCGCGGCCGTGGTGCTGAACGCGCTGGGATCGAGGCCGACGCCGAGGCGGGCGAACGTGGTGTTGCAGGAGTGCGCGAAGGCGGTGTGGAGCGGGGCGGAGCCGAGGTCGAACTGGTCGTCGTTGGGGATCTGGCGCCCCTGCACGTTCTCGGTCCCGGGGCACGGCAGCACGGTCTCGGGCGTGGCCAGGCCGGCCCGCAGGGCGGCGGTGGCGGTGATGACCTTGAACGTGGACCCCGGTGGATAGAGCCCGGTCAGCGCGATCGGGCCCTCGGCGTCGGCGGCCTCGTTCTGGGCCACCGCGAGCAGCTCTCCGGTGGACGGCCGGATCGCCACGAGCGCCGCCGCGCCGTCGAGGCCGTTCACGGCGTTCTGCGCCGCGGACTGAGCGTCCAGATCCAGGGTCAACCGCACATCGGCAGCCGGTCGGGGGTCCTCCCCGGCGAGGCGGGCGCGCAGGGCGCCGTCGGGGGTGACGGTGCCCACCTGCCAGCCGCTTCCGGCGTCGTCCGGCTGCTCCTGCGCCAGCTGGGACAGCGCGGGGGAGCGCACGCCCCGCTCGGTGAGACGCCGCTGCTGGGACGAGAACACGATGCCCGGAACGGCCTGCAACGACTGCTGGACCCGCGCCGCGTCGTCCTCGCGGAGGGTGATCAATGTGGTCGGGCCGGCCGTCCCGGACGCGAGGACCGCGCGCAGCGACGAGCGGGTGACGCCGGGGTCCACGCGGGCGAGTACCGGCGCCACGGCGTCCAGGGTGGCGTCGAGGTCCTGGGTGCGAGCGGGATCGAGCCGGACCAGCGTCACCGGCTGGGTCCTGACGAGCGGGCGGCCGTCCCGGTCGACGACACGAGCGGCTGCCGTGCGCAGCGTCCGGAGCTCCAGATGTTCTCCCGCGCGGAGCTCGTCGTGCAGGACCGACGGGGCCCACCGGACGTGCCGCTCGCCGCCGTCTGCTTCGAGCGCCCCGTGCGCGAGATAGGACCACGTGCGTCCGGCGCCGAGATCCCAGGACACCTGGTAGGAGAACCGCTCGTCGGCGACCTCCCGCACCTCGGCGGTGAGCCGCGGGTTCCCCAGACCGTCGAGGACGCCGGTGATCGTCTGCGTTGCCGCCGCCGGGTCGTCGGTCGCGGCGGCTGCCGCCGCCACATCCGCGCGTTCGAGCGCGGTGACGAACTGCTCCACCGCCGACTCCGCTGCCGAGGGGCCGGTCAAGAGGGAACACGACGTGGTGAGCGCCAGGATGGTGGCCGAGAGTGCCGCCGCCACGGTCGTCGTCCGGCGGCGTTGCGTCGTTCTGAGCACGCGCAGAGGCAAGCGGAGCAGCGACGATATTGCAAATAAGATTACTGCGGGGTCACGATATTGATCTGATATCGCGGCCGGTAGGTTCGCGGAGTGGATCTGCTCCGGCACCTGGAATTCTTCGTGGCGATCGCGGAGGAGGAGCACTTCGGCCGGGCTGCGGGCAGGCTCGGGATCGCCCAGCCGCCGCTGTCGCAGGGCCTGCAGCGGCTCGAGCGCAGCCTCGGTGTGGTGCTGGTGGAACGGAGTCCGCGCGGCGTGCGGCTGAACGCGGCGGGCCGGGATCTGCTGCCCCGCGCCCGCGCGCTCCTGCAGGACGCCGAGGACCTGCGGCGGGTCGCGGCCACCCACGGCGCCGCCGCCGCGTCCCTCCGGGTGGGGACGGTTCCCCAGCTCACCGCACGGGCGGCGACCGCGGTGGCCACCGCGTGCCAGTCCGAGGCCGGCGGCCTCGTGGAGATGACCACGGCGTCGACCACGGAACTGGTCGACGCCGTGACCGCCGGGCAGCTCGACCTGGCCGTCGTGATCCATCCCGCGCTGCTGGGGGCGCTGCGCAGTGGACCCGTCGTCCGCTTCGAGACCGCGCTGCTGGTGCCGGCCGCGCATCCCGCGGCGCGCAGCGGTGAGCCGGTGGCGATCCGGTCGCTGCGTGGCCTCCGGATGGCGATCCCCCCGCGCTCCCACGGGACGGCAGCACACGACCTCCTGCTGGACACGCTCGACCAGCGCGGGCTCGTGGCCCCCGCGCTCTCCGCGCCCGACGACCGCGCCGCGCTGGTCCTCGTCGCCACCGGCCGCGCGTTCGCCCTGACCGCGGACCCCGACCTCACGGCACCGGGCGTGCAGCGGCGGGCCGTCGCCGGCGATCCGCTGCCGCTGCGGCTGCGCGTGGTGTGGCGCAAGGAGGCCGCTGACACGGCAGTACCGGATGCGGTGCTGTCGGCGTTGCGCGACGAGGCCGGCGACGGGGCGGTCGCCTCGTGAACGAGCGGGAGCACGAGATCCGGCAGGCCTTCGCCGACGCCGGTGTGCGGGGCTGGCTGCACGCCACAGCGCTCGGTGGGTCACGCACCCGGGAGATCGGGCTGGGGCCGGACGAGCCGGTGGTGATGGCCTCGGTCTACAAGCTCCCCCTGCTCGTCGCGTTCTGCCGGGAGGTCGACGCGGGCACCGTCGACCCCCGGGAGGGCGTCACGATCGTCCCGGCCGAGCGCACCGCGGGCTCGACCGGCCTGTCGGTGCTGCGGGACCCGGTGACCATGTCCTGGCGTGACGTGGTCTGCCTGATGATCGCGGTGTCGGACAACGCCGCAGCCGACGTCGTGCTGGAGCGGATCGGGCTCGACCGGCTCCACGAGACGATGACCCACCTCGGCCTCACCCGCACGCAGGTGCGCGGGGGCATGGCGGAGGTGCACCGCACGCTCGTGGCCGACACCGCCACCGCCGACACCGCGGCCGCGTTCCAGGCGTTGGCCAGCCACGACGTCGCCCCGGAGATCCGGGCCTACGACCCGGGCTACGGCAGCGTCACCACCCCGCGGGAGATGACCGGCCTGCTCGCCGCGATCTGGTCCGACCGGGCGGCCTCGCCGGAGCAGTGCCGGTTCGCCCGCGAGGTGCTGCACTCCCAGATCTGGCCGCACCGCCTGCGATCCGGGTTCCCGCACGACGGCGTGCGGGTGGCCGGCAAGACCGGCAGCCTCGGCGCCCTGCGCAACGAGGTCGGCGTCGTGCACTTCGAGGGGGAGCACCCCGTGGCGGTCGCGGTGTTCACTCACGCCGCCCGCGCCGACGCCGCCCTGCCCCGTGCCGACGCCGCGATCGGGCAGGCTGCGCGGCTCGCGGTCACCGACCTGCGCTCCGGCCGGCTGTGACGCAGGAGCGTGCACTGTCCGATCAGCGCATCGTCAGTCCCGGGCGGCGACCTCTGGTGCCTGTCCTGCTGCCGTCGTGGGGAGGATGCCGAGGGCCCGGCGCAGGACGACGGACCGCTCGTCGATCTCCCGCCGGGACACCGCGGCCGGAATCCGCACCGACCCGTGGAACGTGCCCGGGAACACGTGCAGCTCGACCGAGACGCCCGCGGTGAGCAGGGCGGTGGCGTACGCGATGTCCTCGTCACGGAGTGGGTCGAACTCCATCGCCGAGATGTAGGCGGGCGGCAGTCCGGCGAGGTCCGTGCTGCGGGCGGGAGCGGCGTAGGGCGAGACGTCGGCGGTGCCGCGGCGTCCGTCGCCGAGGTAGGAGTCCCAGCTGAGGATGGCGCCGGCGCGGTGCCAGTTCGGGGTGTCGACGAACGTGGTCGCGCTGTGGGTGGCGAGCCGGTCGTCGAGCTCGGGGATGCCGAGGTACTGGAAGGCGATCGCGGGGCCCCCGCGGTCGCGGGCGAGCAGCGCGAGACCGGCGCAGAGCCCACCGCCGGCGCTCTGGCCGTGCACCGCGATCCGGCTGCGGTCGACGCCGAGCTCAGCGGCATGGGCCGAGAACCAGCTCAGAGCCGCGTAGCAGTCCTCCAGCGCGGCGGGGAAGGGGTGCTCCGGGGCCAGCCGGTAGTCCACCGCGACCACGACGGCGCCGACGTCCCGGGCCATCTCGACGTTGTCGGCATGGTTCACCTCGAGGTCGCCGATGAGGAACCCGCCGCCGTGCACGTCGAGGATGCCGACCGGAGCGGCCAGGGTGTCGGGGCGGTAGATCCGCACACCGACGGCGGGGGCGCCGTCGGGGCCGGGCACGGTCCGGTCGGTGATCGTCACGCCGGTCGTGTCCGGGGGCGGGAGCTGGGCGAACCGCTCCTTGAGAACGGCGCGGTTGGTCATGAGATCGCTGATCTCGACCGCGGGCATGGATGCCAGCGCGGCGGCGAGTTCGGCGTCGAATCTGTGTGTCGTCGAAGCGGACATGTGTCCTCCTGATCCCGGTGGAACCGGTCCAACCCTTCAAGCATCGAACTATTCAGTGAGAGTACTGGACAGTTTGAGTCTCGAAGAATGAGGGCTGCGGGCCGTCGGCCGTCACGGGTGTGGTGCCGGCATCGGCGGTGGCGAGGCAGCGGGCGCGTCGGGTGCCTCCGGTTCGAGGACCAGCGCGCGCGTGAGGACGTCGAGGAGATCGGCGCGTTCCGTCTCGCTGAGGCGCAGGAGTGGGGACGCCTTGTCCAGGGCGTTCAGGGCGGCGGCGCGGGCGGCGCGGCCGGGCGGGGTGAGGGCGAGGAGTCGCGTCCGCCGGTTGGTCGGGTGCTCGGTGCGGGTGATGTAGCCGAGCTTGACGAGCCGGTCCGAGGTGAACGTCAAGCTCGACGAGGAGCAGCGGAGGCGCTGGGCCACGACCTTCATCGTGGGTGGGGGCTCGTCGGGGTCGATCGCCCAGAGCGCGTAGGTGGTCGACATGGTCAGCCCGTACTCCGCCATCGCCGGCGCCGCCCGCTGGATGGTGGCCATCACCACCTCGTAGATGGCTTCGAGCGGGGTGTGAGGTGGAAGCGGCATCGCTGGATCGTACGGCACTTGTACAGTTCAGTGATGGACGTGCGGGACCCGCACCCGGGCATGACGCTGAGGCAGCGGGGTCGGCCGGGAGTGGACTACTGCTCGCCGAGCTGGGGCCAGGGAGTGTCCAGCGCCGGGTCGCGGTGTTGTGCGAGCTCGTCCGGGGTGAACACCGGCGTGGGGATGGTGGGCGGGACGCCCACGCCCTCGTAGTTCCGACCGTCGGAGGCGAGGTAGTCCTCGTTGCCCAGGGTGAACGTCCAGCCGTTGGGCAGCTTCCGTTCCATGTCGTCGGCGAACACGCCCTGGGTTGCCGTCCCGACGCGGCTGGGGGCCGGTGTGCGGCCCTGCAGCGCCTCCGTGAAGGTCTCGCCCGCGCTGACGGTCAGGTCGCTGGTGAGCAGCCGCACCGGTCCGGTGTAGCGGGGACCGGCCCCCGGGGTCACGGTCACCACCCGGAGCCGCCCGTGTGCGGTCGGGTCGTCGGGACTGTTGTGCGCCTGCTTGGAGTAGGCGGTGTAGGGCGTATCGGTCAGCCGCCCGGCGACCTGCAGCCCCAGTTGGTCGTCGCCGCCGCTGTTCCAGCGGATGTCGATCACCAGTCCCTTCCAGGCCTGGACCCGGGCCTGGGTGAACACCGAGTCCAGCGCCGAGGCCAGCACGGCACTGTTCTCCGGGAAGAGGTCGTCGTCGGTGCCGTAGCCCTCGAATCCGGTGATGCGCAGGTAGCCGCGGCCGCCGGGCAGGTCGGCGTAGGCGATCTTGCCGTCGGCGAATGTCTGGATATCGGTGACGCCGAGGTCCTGGCGGAGATGAGCGTCCACCGCCCTGGTGGCGTCCCGGCGGGACACGTCGTCGCCGTCGCGGGTGCCCGGCCGTTTCCCGGAGAACGACCTGTCGCCGGGCCCGTCGATGGAGGCGTGCGCGTCCCCGAGCGGCGTGATCATGTCGACGAGGATGTTGTACAGCTCGTCGGGGGTGGTGGCCGCATTCACCATCGGCCGGTACTTCGCTCGAATCGCGTTCCAGTCGACGTTCTTGCGCTGGGTGGAGTTGTAGTTCTCCGCGAACGTGGCCCAGAAGATGTCGAAGTCGGTGAGCGGGTTGTCAGGCGTTTCCCGGGTACAGGCCGCGGGCAGCGCGGACATCGGAACGAGGTCGATGTCCGCCGCGGTGCCCAGCAGGCGCAAGACGCCCTGGCCGTTCGCCGTCCGGTGCAGTGTCTCCACGGCCACCTGGTCGTCGTTGCCGTACTGCACGGTGCCGTCCGGGCCGGCCGTGCCGAGCTGGGTCAGGGTCTGATCAGGCAGGCAGCTGACTGATGTGGTGTCGAACGTCTCCGCGTGACCGTCCCTGACCGCGATGATCCAGCTGTAGCCGTCGGTTCGCCACACCCCGTCCACGGGGGTGGTCCGGCTGCCGGTGGCCGGTGCGGCGCAGGCCGACAGCACGACGGCCAGCACGACGAGAACTGTCGCGCGGAGCGACGGAAGCATGGACGTCCTTCTGAAACGGCAGTCGGCGCGTGGCAGGAAACGCAATGTTTGCCGGTGGACCCACGGACCGCTGCTGAACGTGAGCGGACGAACAGCGAGGGAATAGAACCGCGCACCAGGAATCGTCTGCGTACTCGTGATCCGTATGTGTTCACAAACCGTCAGCTCATGGGCTTGGCGTCGATCTCAGGTACGCCGCCACGCGGTGATCGTGAGCTGCCAGCGCAGCCGCCCGTCCGGCCCGGTGGTCGCAGGCAGCCCGGGGCCGGAGCCGTCGAGGGTGGCGGTCGTTCCGACCATCGGCTCGACGCCGATCGACCGGTAGGGGCGCGCCTCGGGCCAGCCGCCGAGGTTGCGCCACAGCAGCAGCGAGCAGGTGGCGGCCGGGTCGCCCGCCGTGACGCGCCAGCGCAGGACGAGGGCGTCCGGACCGTCCACCACCGCGGCGGAACTGCAGCCGGGCAGTACCGCCGCGACGGCCGTGCCGTCGTCGGGGCCGAGCAGGTCCAGGGGCGTCCCGCCCGGACCGGCCGGCCACGGCAGCACGGCCACGGCACCGTCGACGGGGTGGTCGAGCACATGCGCGGTGCGGGCCTCGGGCACGTGCAGCCGCGCCGCGGGGGAGAGGTCGAGCAGGGCGTGCACCGCGTGGACGAACGGGGTGCCGGGCGGCCCCGTCACCGCGTAGTCGACGGTGAGCGACGCGTCGGCGCGCATCCTGCGGGCCAGGCCCAGTGCGCCCGCTCGGACCCGGTGCCCGCCCTCGGCGGCGGTCCAGGGCCGGGACCAGGCGGCTCCGTGGTCGGGCTCGCCGCGCACGGTGGGGAAGCACTCCTCGACGCCGCCCACGTCGACGAACGCCGCCCCTGGTCCGGCCGCGACCCGCGCGGCGGCCACCTCGGGGTCGGGGTTGCTCCACAGCCACTCGCGCTCGGGGCCGCGGTCACCTGCGGCCGAGCGGAGCGAGGTCCAGCGCCCGCCGAGGCCGGGGTCGGTCTCGACCGTGAGCGACCGGGGTCCCCACGCCGGATCGTCCGCAGGCCAGATCCCGGTGGCTGTCACGCCGGCCGGGTAAGGACGATCACGTCGCAGTCCGGCGCCAGCGCGAACGGCACGGGCAACCCGGCGCCGGCGAGGTCGTGGCCGGCCAGCACCCCGCACTCGACCGCACCTCCGCCTGCCCGCACCCGGTAGCGGGCGTCGTGGTCGAGGCCGGCGAGGGGAACCCGCACGGGCGCGCCACCACGGCCCGCGCCCGGCCGGGACCAGGCGAGCACCACGACACGGGAGGTGTCCGCCGCGGTGTACTGCACGGCATGTACGGGGTCGGACGGGCGCCCGTGGCGGGTGACCGAGCCGGTGTGCACGACCGGGCGGATGTCGCGGTGGAGGGCCACCAGCTCACGCGCCCTGGCCCGCGTCGGCTCGTCCCAGGCCCCCAGGTCGGCGCCGATGCCGAGCACCCCGGCCATCGCGACGACGAACCGGAACTCGAGGCTCGCGGGCGCCGTGTCGAGGCGGTCGGGCTCGTCGGTGACCCACGAGCTCATCACGTGTGGCGGGTACGCCGACAGGAACCCGTGCTGGACCGCCAGGCGGTCCCGGGGGCCGGTCTCGTCGCTCGGCCAGACCACGTCGGACAGGGCGAGCACCGCGTTGTCGACCCGTCCGCCGCCCCCGGCGCAGGCCTCCACCGTGACGTGGGGAAACTCCTCGCGCAGCAGCGTCATCAGCCGGTGGTAGGCGCGGGTGTGCTGCACCGACCATTCGCGCCCCCGCGGGTCACCGGGCCTGCCGCCGTCGCTCACGGACCGGTTCATGTCCCACTTCAGGTAGCTGACCGGATGCTCGGTGAGCAGCCTGCGCAATGTCGTGGCGGCCCACTCCTCGACCTCGGGCCGGCCCAGGTCGAGCACGTACTGGTTGCGCATGGTCGTGAGCGGCCGGTCGCCCGCGCGGTAGACCCAGGCAGGGTGGGCGCGGAACAGGTCGCTGTCGGGGTTGACGGCCTCCGGCTCGACCCAGAGCCCGAACCGCATCCCGCGGTCCAGCACGCCCTTCGCGAGCGGCCCGAGCCCGTCGGGGAACTTCGCCGGGTCGGGGTACCAGTCGCCGAGCCCAGCGTGGTCGCTGGTGCGCCCGGTGAACCAGCCGTCGTCGACGACGAAGACCTCGACGCCGAGGCCAGCAGCCACGTCGGCCAGTGCCAGCTGGTGCGCGACCCGGACGTCGAACCCGGTGGCGTACCACGAGTTGTAGACGATCGGCCGGTGCTCGGGCCCGGTGCTGCGGGCGAGCCGGGCGCGCTGGTAGTCGTGCCAGACGCGCGCGAGCCCGTCGAGACCGTCCGAGCTCCACGCGCCGAGCAGGTGCGGGGTCTCGAACTCCTCGCCGGGTGCGAGCGTGACCACGGTGGTCTCGTCGTCGGCGCCCCCGCTGACCCGGACGACGTCGCGGAACGGGACGGCGTCGACGACCATGCGCCACGACCCGCTCCATGCCAGCGCGACCCCGTACGCCTCTCCGCCGTCCCCGGAGCCACGCGCCCGCAGCGCGACGACGGGGGAGTACAGGTGCGAGGTGATGCCCTGGCGGCTTCCCAGGCTCAGCTGCCCGGCGGGCAGGTCCACATCGGCCGGGGTGAACTCCCGCGACCACGTGCCGACCAGCTGCGTCACCCGCGCGCCCGGGCCGACGGGCACGTTCCAGGCGGCACCGAACGCCCTGGTCAGGTGCAGGTCGCCCGTCGTGCGCGTGGAGCGCACCCGCGCCCACCGCTCGACCACGTCGTGCGTGCGCGAGGTGCTGACGTGCACCTCCACCTCGACGCCCGCGTCCGCGTCGCGCAGCAGGGCCGTCAGCGCGGCGTCCGGCCCGTCGTCGGTCACGGCCGCCGAACCGGGCACCAGCCGCAGCAGCGCCCCGTCCACGCCGCCGGGCCCCTGCACGAGCAGTTCGGCGAACTGGGCGTGCCGGGTGCCTGCCGCGGCGAACTCGAGCGGCACCTTGTCGGCCGGCGCCTCGAACGGGGTGCGGGCCGTGGGAGCGAGCTCACGCCGCTGCCCTGTGGCGCCCCAGTGGCGCAGGACGAGACCGGCGTCCGTCTCGGCCACGACGTACTCCGACCGGGCCGTCGGGAGCGTCCATTCCGTCATTTGTTCGACCCCACCAGAAGACCCGAGACGAACTGCTTCTGGAAGACGAAGAACACGATCGCCGTGGGCACGGCGGCGACGAGCGAGCCGGCCGCGATGACGTTCCACGAGTTGGAGAAGCCGCCCTGCAGGTTGAGCAGGGCCGCGGTGACGGGGAACTGCGCCTCGGTCCGGAGCACCGTCATGGCCCAGATCAGGTCGTTGAAGATCCACGTGGTGGCGAGCGCGGTGAGTGCGGCGAGCGCGGGGCGGCAGAGCGGCAGCACGATGCTCCAGAACGTGCGGGCCGGCCCCGAGCCGTCGAGCAGCGCCGCCTCGAAGATCTCGCCCGGCAGCGACCGCATGAAACCGTGCAGCACGAACGTGTAGAAGCCCAGCCCGAAGCCGACCTGCACGATCACCAGCGCGGTCAACGTGTCGTAGATGCCCAGATCCTGGGTGATCCGCGAGACCGGGATGAGCAGGATCTGCGGGGGCAGCAGGTTCCCCGCCAGCATGACGAGCAGGATCGTGCGGCGCAGCGGGACGTGGAAGCGGCTGAGTGCGTAGGCCGCGGCCGACGCGAGCGCGAGCGAGGCGACCACGGTGAACACGGTGACGATCGCGCTGTTGACAAGCGCGCGCCCCACCCGGCCGTCGGCGAGGGCACCGGCGAAGCCGTCGAGCGACAGGCTCGCCGGCAGCGCGCCGAGGCCGCGCGCTGCGATGTCGTCGAAGTTCCGCAGCGCCACGAGGACGACGAAAAGTATCGGCGCGAGCCACAGGATCGTGAACGGGACCATGACGACGTGGAACCACGGCGACCGGGAGGCGTGGTTCCGGCGGGCCGGGGACGTGGAGGTCGCGGTGACCATGTCAGCTCTCCTCCGCACGAGCCTGGCGGGCGAGGTAGGTGATGATGAACGCGATCGCGAGCAGGAAGATCACCACCGCGATCGCGGAGCCGTAACCGAGGTTCACCACCGTGAACGCCTGCTGGAACATGTACGTCGACAGCAGCTGGGTGGTGTTGTACGGACCGCCGCGGGTCATCGCCCAGACGATGTCGAACGTGCGCAGCGAGTCGATCACGGTGACCGCGAAGACCACCGTGTTCACGCCTCGCAGCTGCGGCATCACGATCCGCCAGAACCGTTGCCAGGCGTTCGCGCCATCGACGGCCGCGGCCTCCTCGAGCGTCGGGTCGGTGCCCTTCAGCCCCGCGAGGTACAGCACCATGATGTAGCCGACCTGCCGCCAGACGGCGGCGATCAGCACGGCGTAGAGCGCGGTGTCGGGGTCGGCGAGCCACTGCCGCTGCAGCCAGTCCAGTCCGAGCACACCGAGGCCGGCGTCGATCGGCCCGTCCGGCTGGTACATCACGCGCCAGAACAGGCCCGTCACGGCGAGGGAGATGACCATCGGCAGGTAGATCGCGCTGCGGTAGAACCCCACCCCGCGCCCGGGACGGTTGAGCGCGACGGCGAGCGCCAGCCCACCCACGACGGACAGGCCGCCGAACCCGACCACCCAGATCACGTTGTTGCGCAGCGCCGTGTGGAAGATCGGGTCGGCGGCGAGGCGCTGGTAGTTCTCCAGGCCGACGGGCTTCGCCGCGCCGACGCCCTTCCAGCTGGTGAAGGACAGCGAGAAGCTGTTCATCGCGGGCCAGAACACCCAGAACAGCTCGACGGCCAGCGGCACCAGCAGGAACATCCACACGAGCAGCGGAACCCGCCGCAGCGGTCCACCGCGGCGCCGGTCCCGGGTGCCGCGCGTCGAGGGCGCGGCACCCGCCGGTGCCCGCTGCATCGTGGTCATGACGAGAAGACCTGCTGGGCGGCCTGCTGCCACTGCCGTTGGGTGCCGCGGATGTCCGAGGGGTTCGCGATGAACTGCGTGAGCGCGGCGTCCGCCGTGGTCTGCAGGGCGTCGCTGGAGTCGCGGTTGAAGAACTGCGTGATCTCGGCGGTCTCGTTGAGGAGCGTGATGCCCTTCTGCACGAGCGGGCTGAACGTCGAGGTGTCGACGTCCGGCGAGGTCGGCAGGTTCGACGACCCGGACTTCTCGATGAAGGACTGCTGCGCGGGCGCCGACGCGAGGTAGGACAGCAACTGCTTGGCCCCCTCGGGGTTCTGGCTGCCCGCCGCGGCGAAGAACCCGTCGGTGGGGGCCTCCTCGGCGCTCGGCACCGAGGGGTCGATCGTCGGCACGGAGAAGAAGTCGAGGTCGTCACGCTGGTCCGCAGGGAAGTACTCCGTGCAGAACGCCCCGACCAGGTACATCGCGGCCTCGTTGTTGACCATGGGCGTGACCGCCTGCTGGGCGTCCCACGAGGTCTGGTTGGGGTGGAAGTAGGGGACGAGCCGCGCGTACTGCTCCAGGACCGCGGTCACCTGCGGATCCTCGAAAGAGTGCTTCCCCGCGAGCAGTTCCCGGTGGTAGCCGGCGCCGTTGATCCGCAGGTTCAGGTAGTCGAACCAGCCCGCCGACATCCAGGCCGTCGACCCGATGCCGTTGGTGAGCGGGTGGATGCCGCGGGCCTTGAGCGTGTCGCACAGCGCGATGAACTCGTCCCAGGTCTTCGGTGGCTGCACGCCCCACTGCTGGAACGCCGACTTCTTGTAGAAGATCGACCACCAGTAGTAGTTCTGTGGCACGAAGATGGCCTTGCCGTCCGCGCCGGTCGACAGCGCCCGCAGGGCGTCGGAGAAGTTCGCGCACGCGCCGCCGGGGGCCCACAGGTCCGACACGTCGAGCAGCAGCCCCTCATCGGCATAGGAGTTCGCGACCGATCCCGCGTACCAGCCGAGCACGTCGGGCGGTGTGGCGCTGGTCAGGTACGTCGAGAGCTGCGCCCGGAACTGCTCGGTGGCCACCGAGTTCAACGTGACCGGCGGCCCGTCGAAGGCCGCTACGACGCTTTCCAGCGCCGCCTTCGGCCCGGCGTCCTGGATCCACGACTGCAGGGTCAGGGCGGTCGTCCCGCCGCCTGCCCCGCCATCGGCGCCGGTGCCGACGCAGCTCGCGAGCAGCGGCACGGTGGTCAGGCTCGCCGCGCCGAGCAGGAACGAGCGGCGGGAGAACGGTGGAGTACTCACGGAAACCTCCAGCGCGCCGTCGTTGGCGCGGTCGGGATCAGGCGGATCGCGGGGCGGGCTCCCGCGCGGGGAACACGGGGGACGTGCGCGGCGCGGACGCCGCGGAGAACAGGGCGTTGCACTCCTGCTGGAGCGCGACGTCGGACCACATGGGGTGCTGCGGCGCCGCGTTGGAGCACACGACCGTGCCCCAGGCGCCGATCCGCCGGGCGTGCGTCACGGCCTGGCGACAGATCTCGGCCCCGACCGGGCCCTCCTCGAACGTGCCGTGCAGCGGGGTGTAGCCGACCCAGCCCTCGCCGAGGACGACCGGGACGTCGTGGGCGGCCGCCCAGTCGGCGGCCACGTCGAACCAGAACCGCAGCTTCTCGGCCATGGCGATGCGGTGCTCGCCGTAGTGGTCGTAGAGCCAGCGGTCGAACGCCACCGGGTCGGCCCAGTCGTGGCCGTACGCCTCGGCAGCCGAGACGATCGTGGCGTCGAGACGCCAGCGGTGCTCGGCGGGCACCGTCCACCCGCCGGCGGGGGGCGCCCCGGGCCGCAGGATGTGGGCGGCTCTCTCCTGCGGGAACTGCGCCACCGGCCGGCGCAGGCCGAACTCGTCGATGAGCGCGTCGAGCACGCCGTAGATGTAGGGGTGGACGGCGAGCACGTCGACGTTCTCCGGGATGCCACGCATGCTCTCGTGCGGCACGCGCGCGTAGTTGACGGTGCAGCGGCGGCCGGGGTGGCGGCGGTGGAACTCGTCGACCGCCTCCTGCAGGAGTGGCCGCAGCGCCACGACGGGGTCGGCGTCGGTGGGAAGCCCGTCGGCGAGGTGGCCGACCTGCACCTCGTTGTGGATCTCGGTGAACGCCACGCGATCGTCGAGGCCCTCGGCGACGAGCAGGTCCAGCAGGTCGGCGTGTGCGGCCGCGAGCCGGCCCGGCCGCTCGGCGGGCGGCACCGCGCGCAGGGCGTCCCACCAGGCCGGATCGGCCGCGAACGCCGAGCTCTGCTGGTACTCCCACGACGAGACGATCACGAAGCAGCCGTGCCTGCGCGCGGCGCGGAACAGGGCGAGCAGGTGCTCGCGGGCGTCGATCGTCGTCGGTTCCTTCACGTCGTACCAGCGCATCCGCTGGGCGAAGTCGCCCCCCAGCGGGCCGAGGGCCAGCGCCGCCGTGTCGAGCCCGGAGCCGAACAGCAGGAACGGCATCGCGCAGATCCGCACCGTGTTGTAGCCCCGCTCGACGGCCTGCGCGAACGCGGCGTCGAGGTCGGCGAACGGCTCCCCGGGGCCGGTGCGCACGTACCAGGAGAAGTCCCACAGCGTGATGGTGAGGCGCTCGGGGAGCGGATCGTCGGGCGGCATCAGGCCTCCTCGAGGACGGTCGACGGAGTGATCGACGCGAGCAGTTCGAGCGCGTCGACATGGTGTGGATCGTCCGCCAGCAGCTCCGCCAGCCGGTCCCGGGCGTCGCTCTCGTCGCCGTCGAGGACGGCGAGCTGGGCCCGGAGGAACGCGACCCGCCTGCGCTGCACCACGTCCGGATCCTCGGTGAACAGCAGCATCGACGGCAGCGACGTGGCGAAGTAGTCGACGGTGGCGGGAGTCGCCGCGAGCGCGGCGCAGAACCCGCGCAGGGCGTCGGTGAGGTGCCCGGCCTCGTCGTCGCGGCCGAGCCTGCGCAGTGCGAGCACGGACGCCGCGGTCGCCTCGGAGTAGGGCTGGGTGCTCATCACCAGGAAGTCGCCCTGCTGGTCGGCGGCCGACTCCCACGCGGCCATCGCGCCGTCCCTGTCACCCGCCGCTGCCAGCGCGTCGCCACGCAGCAGCTGCAGCTGGGCCGTGCTCGCGAGCGGGTGGCGGGCCTCGCCGAGCGAGAGCGGCGGGTCGAGCGCCGCGTCGAGCAGCGCAACGGCCACCCGCCCGGCATCGACGCCGCCTGCGGCGAGCTCGCGCTGCGCCTGTAGGCGGGCGAGCCGGTCCCACGCCCGCAGCACCTCGCCCTCGCCGCCCTCCCACGGCTGGAAGGTACGGGCGAGCAGCAGCGCCCGGGCCTCGTCGAGGCGGCTCGCGGTGAGCAGCAGGTGCGCCAGCGCGACGGTCGCGTCGTCGCGGGACTCGACGAGCTCCCGGGCCGCGAGCAGCCGCTCCAGCCGCCGTTGCGGGGGCACACCGCGCCGCGCGTCCAGCTGGTCGCTCTCGAACAGCAGCCGCGCGTCCGGGCCCGCGGCGGCGAGGGCACGGTCGTAGGCCTCCCGCGCACTCTCGGCGTCCCCGAGGTGGTTGTGGGCGGCGAGCCCGAGGTTGCGCCAGACCACGGGATCGGTCGGGTCGAGATCGCCGCTCGCCCGCCACGCCGCCACCGCGTCGCCGCGCCGGTCGTGCGCGTAGAGCCAGTGCCCGAGCAGCGCGCGGGCCCTGGCGTCCTCCGGGTCGGCGGCCACGGCGCGCTCCAGCACGAGCGCGTCGTCGAGCCGTGCGGGGAAGCACCAGGTGGCGTCGCCGGTGCGCGCCCGCTCCCGTGCCTGCCGTGCGTCATCGGCCCGTCCGAGCCGCTGCAGCAGGTCGGCGCGGTGGTAGTCCAGCAGCGGCCCCGTTGCCGTCTGCCCGATCGCGCGGGCGGGCTCCCGCTCGGCGGCGAGATCGAGCATCCGCAGCGCCGCGTCGAGCTCGCCGACCCCGGCGTGCTCGACCGCCACGTCCAGGCACGTCTGTGCGTCGGCTGTGACCGGGAGCCCGAGCACGTCGCGGGTCCACCAGTCGAGCGGGTCGAGGGCGAGCGTGGCACCGGCGATCTCGGCGGCCCGCTCGTGGCGTCCCGCGCGGCGCAGCACGATCACACTCAGCGCGCGGGCCTGCAGGTGCTCCGGCTCGACGCGCAGCACGTCCTCCAGCCGGGACAGCGCAGCGTCGTCGCGCCCGGCGGCGGCGTCCAGGCGTGCCATCCGGTACCCGGCAGCGGCCCGCCACGGCCGGGTCCATGAGCTGGTGGCGAAGGCGGTGTACGCGTCGTCAGGCCGGCCCTGCCGTTCGAGCACCAAACCGAGCGCGTAGTGCGCCGTGGTGTCCTGCGGGTTCCCGTTGAGCGTGGTCAGCCGCGCGACGGCGGCCCGCAGCAGCGACTCCGCCTCGGCCAGGTCGCCGCGCCGGTACGCCCTGGCGGCGAGCCCGACGCTGCTGGCGACGTGCCCGGGGTCGCGGCGCAGCGCCTCGCGCCAGTACGCCTCCGGCGACCGGGTCGCGTGCCGGTACTGCTCGAGGTGGGCGCCGATCACGGCGAGCTCCTCGACGGTCGCGACGTCCGCCGGCGCGGCGGGTTCCCGGGCGGGGACGACGTCCTCTGAGCAGTCGGGGACGCGGGAGTCCCAGGCCACGAGCTCGGCACCGCCGTGCAGCACGCGCAGCCGCAGCCGGGCCGCCGCCTGCGCGGCGGTCAGGGGAAGCCTCCGCAGCCACGGCCGTCCGGGTGCGACGTCGGCGGCCTCCTCGGCCACCACCCGGCCGTCGCCGTCCTCCAACCGCAGGACGCAGCCGGCGCGCTCGGACGTGGTCGCCAGGCCGATGTGCGCGCCGTCCGGCTCGACGTCCACGCGCACGGCCGCCTCGACGGTGGCGGCGTGCGCGGGGCCGATCTCCTGGATCGGGTACCAGAACTGCGAGAACACCTTCGTCTCGCCGGGGGCGATGAACGCGAAGTCGGGCTGGTTGTCGGTGAAGACGCCCGCCATCAGCTCCACGTAGGCGCCGCCGTCGTCGCTCAGGTTGCGGTCCCAGGCGTGCCCGAAGCGCGCGTCGCCCCACGTCCACTGCTTCTTGCCGACGGAGAGGACGCGGTCGGCCACGTGCACGAAGCCCGCGCGGGCGCCGTGGTCGTAGCCGCCGAAGAAGCCCTCCCGGCTGCCCACGCACATGTAGGAGGTGGGCACGGGGATGTTGCGGTACCAGTCCAGACGGTCGCCACGGACCTCGCTGCCGTCGGCGGCGAGCCCGATCCGGTCGTGCCGGCGCGGGTAGTCGATGCCGTAGTACGGCCGGTCGGCGGCGGGGAACGCCGTCGTGGCGCGCCGGGCGTGGTCGGCGACCACGCGGACGTCGCGCGGGAAGAACGACTGGTAGTCGGGGCCGACGCGAGCGGCCACGTTCGCCCACCACAGGAACGTCTGGGTCTGCTCGCTGCGGTTGTACAGGCGCACCCGCAGCTCCAGCGTCGCGCGGTCGGGCCGCAGCCGGATGCCGTGCATGCCCTTCATCCGCGTGAACGGATCGTGGTCGGAGCACCAGACGGTGACCGCGCCGTCGGGCTCGTGCTCGACCTCGACGTCGGTGGGCAGGAACGTCGCCGGGCGGTGGTGCTGCGGCCAGTTGAACTCCACACCACCCGCGATCCACGGGCCGGCGAGTCCGACGAGCGCCGGCTTGATCACGGGGTTGCGGTAGAAGAAGTCGTAGCCGGAGCTGCGGTCGTGCCCCACGTGGATCCGGCCGCCCAGCTCGGGCAGCACCAGCACCCGCAGCCACCGGTTCTCCAGGTGCACCGCCGCCCACTCCACGGGGGCCTTCGCGGGACTGATCCGGTCGTGGAAGGGCAGCGGGTAGACCCGGCCCGACGAGCCCTGGTAGACGCGATGATCCAGGTAGGCCGGGTAGCGGTCGGGCGGCTCCGGGAGGTAGCTGTCGATCGTCAGCGGGTCCCGCCAGACGGCCACCCCGGCGCCGGCCTGCGCGGCAGGGCGGGGTGGGAGCTGCAGTCGTGACTCGCCGTCGAGCATGCCGAGACGCTACGAGCGACGGCGGCGCGTCTGCATAGCCGAATCGACCGACTTACCTGGACGATCCGACGACCAGGGGTACGGTGCCACCGTGCTGCTGCCCGACGGGTTCCCCGGCCAACGGCTGCGCGTGCTCCCTCGCCCGCTCGTCTCGTCCGCGTTGCGGCAGCCGCCGACGGCGAGCCTCCTCGTCACCGACGCCGGATACTTCCCGCGCGCGGCGAACCACGGCCGACGCCGACCGGAGGGCGCCGACGAGGCCGTCGTGATCATCTGCACCGACGGCATCGGGCGGTGCCAGGTGGCGGACCGGACCACCGTCGTCGCGCCGGGCCACGCCCTCGTCCTGCCCCCGCGGCTGGCTCACACCTACTGGGCTGATCCCGGCAACCCATGGACGATCTGGTGGTTGCACGCCGCCGGCTCACAGGTGCCCGAGCTGCTCTCGGTGGTCACCGAGGGAGGGCGGG
>NZ_JAAXKY010000039.1 GCF_012911925.1 Pseudonocardia xinjiangensis
GGTCAGGTCCGACTGGCGGGCGATGGTGGCGGCCGCGCGGCGGACGCCGCAGACGTGGGTGCGGGGGACCAGGTCGTCGAGGAAGCCGTAGCGGCTCCGGAGCTCGGTGGCTCCGCGGTGGCCCGCGGCAGCCTGGGTCTCCACTCCCTGCCACCAGTCCCTGATGTCGCCCCAGCCGGGGGCGGCGAGCGAGCCGCCGAACTCGTGCACGGCGAGCGCGGCGGACACCCCGGCGAACAGCAGCCGGTGTTCGAGGGGCCAGCCCGCGATGGTGCCCAGCACCAGTGCGGCACCGAAGACGTCGCCCGCTCCGGTGGGGTCGAGGGCGTCGACCGGCAGCGCGGGGACCGAGGCCTCCTCGCCGGTGGCCGCGTCGATGGCCATCGCACCGTCGCCGCCGCAGGTGACCACGGCGAGCGGCACGTGCCCGGCGAGCTTGTACAGCGCGTCGCGGGGGCTGTCGGTGCGGGTGTAGCTCATGGCCTCCACGGCGTTCGGCATGAACGCGTCGCAGCCGGCGAGCGAGGAGAACAGGGCGGGGTCCCAGACGCCGGTGGGGTCCCAGCCCGCGTCGGCGAAGATCATCGCGCCGTTCTCCCGCGCGCGGGCCACCCAGGTGGGCAGGACGGGGTCGGCGGCACCGCCGCCGATGCTGGTGATCACCGCACGGGACGGCGGCGGCGTGCCGATCAGGGCGTCACCGGTGATCGGGATGCTGTGCGCGTGGGTGACCATGCTGCGGTCGCGCTGCACGGCCATCGAGACCGTGACGGGGGAGTGCCACCCCGCGAACTGCCGCGACGAGCTCAGGTCGACCCGCTCCTGCTCGGCGAGCGTGCGCCAGCAGAAGTCGGCGTAGACGTCGTCGCCGAAGCCTGCCGCGAGGCTGGTGCGCAGCCCGAGCCGGGAGGCGGCGACGGCCAGGTTGGCGATTCCGCCGGGGCACGACGCCATTCCCGCGGCCCAGACCTCGGTGCCCGCCTCGGGGAGTGCGGGCAGGCCGGTGAACACGATGTCGAGGAAGACCGTGCCGGACATGAACACGTCGACGGTGGGCCAGTTGCCGTCCCGGACGTCGACGAGGGGGTCCCACCAGACCGCTTCGTGCGGCGTGGTGAGCGGCCCGGCCGCAGATGCCTGCGGCTCGGGCAGCGCGTCGCGCGCTGCGCTGCTCACAGCGAACTCATCCCCCTCCAGAAAACCTGGCTCTTCGGATAGTGCCGTCCGCTCCTCGCACGTGGCAATGCGACCGCACCCGGGGTGTGGCTTCGCTCACTCGGATGGCAGGACGCCCTGCGTTACCGTCGGCGCGTGGTTCCGTCCCGGCAGGCGATCGCATGAGGCTCACCATCCTCGGCGGAGGCGGCTTCCGGGTGCCCCTGGTGTACGCCGCGCTGGCGGCGGGGGGTTCGCCGGTCACCGAGGTCGTCCTGCACGACGTGTCGGAGCCGCGGCTGGCCGCGATCCGCGCCGTGCTGGCCCAGCTGTCCGGTCCGGGAGCCCCGGCCGTGCGCACCACCACCCGTCTCGACGACGCACTGGACGGCGCCCGGTTCGTGTTCTCGGCGATCCGGGTGGACGGGGCGGCCGGGCGCACCGTGGACGAGCGTGTCGCGTTGGCCCACGGGGTGCTGGGTCAGGAGACCACCGGCGCGGGGGGCATCGCCTTCGGGCTGCGCACGGTGCCGGTGGCGATGCGCGTGGCGGAGCGGGTGGCCGACGTGGCGCCGCAGGCGTGGGTCATCAACTTCACCAACCCGGCCGGGATGATCACCGAGGCGATGCAGCGGGTGCTCGGTGAGCGGGTGGTGGGCATCTGCGACTCGCCCGTCGGACTCGCGCACCGGGCGGTGCGCGCAATCCAGGGGATGGGCGTCGACGCCGGCGACGACCTGAGCGTCGGCTATGTGGGCCTGAACCATCTCGGCTGGCTGCGGGTGCTGCGGGTGGACGGGGTCGACCGGCTCCCGGACCTGCTCGCCGACGACGCCGCGCTGCGGTCGATCGAGGAGGTCCGGCTCGTGGGCCCGGACTGGGCGCGCGCGATCGGGGCGCTGCCCAACGAGTACCTGTACTACTACTACTGCGCTCGGGAGGCCGTGGCGGCGATCCGGTCGGCCCCCCGCACCCGCGGCGAGTTCCTCCACGAGCAGCAGGCGCGCTTCTACGACACCGCGGCCGCCACCGACCCCGGCGACGCGCTGCTGCGGTGGAGGCAGGTGCGGGACGAGCGCGACGCCACGTACATGGCGGAGAGCCGCCGGGCGAGCGGGGCAGGCGAGCGGGAGGCCGCCGACATGGCGGTCGGGGGCTACCAGCAGGTGGCGCTGGAGCTGATGGCCGCCCTGTCCGGCGGGGCCGGCCGCACGCTGATCCTGAACGTCCGCAACGGCGCGACGGTGCCCGGGCTGCCGGCCGATGCGGTGGTGGAGGTGCCCTGCCTCGTCGGCCCGCACGGCGTCACACCGCTGGCCACCGACCCGTTGCCGGGGTCGATGCTCGGGCTCCTACAGCAGGTCAAGGCGGTGGAGCAGGACACCATCGAGGCCGCCGTCACGGGGTCGGCCGCGCTGGCGGTGCGGGCCTTCGCCGGGCACCCGCTGGTGGACTCCGTGGCCGTCGCCCGTGACCTCGTGGCCGCCTACCGCGCGGAGCTGCCCGGGGTGGCCGCGGTGCTCGGCGCCGGGGTCAGACCTTGAGGTCGCGACGCAGCTTGGCCACGTGCCCGGAGGCGCGCACGTTGTACAGGGCCTGCTCGATCTTCCCGTCCGGGTCGACCAGGAACGTCGAGCGGATCACGCCCGTGATGGTCTTGCCGTACATCTGCTTCTCCCCGTAGACGCCCCAGGCGGTGAGCACCTCCCGGTCGGGGTCGGACAGCAGGGGGAAGGTCAGGCCCTCCGCGTCGCGGAACTTCGCGAGCTTGGCCTGCTTGTCCGGCGAGATGCCGATGACCTCGAGCCCCGCGTCGCCGAGGTCGGCGAGGCTGTCGCGGAAGTCGCACGCCTGCTTGGTGCAGCCGGGGGTGCTCGCCGCGGGGTAGAAGTAGACGATGACCCGGCGTCCGCGGTAGTCCGACAGCGACACCGGCTTGCCGTCGGCGTCGGGAAGCGTGAAGTCCGGGGCGGCGTCGCCCACCGCCAGTCGAGTGCTCATGACGGCGATACTGGCACCACGGCCGGGGGGCGCCGCGCCGACCCGCCCGGCCGCTCCCACCGGCGGAGCACGCGTGATCTACGGTGACAGCTTCGTCGTGGCACCTTCGTCGTGACAGTGCGAACAGCAGTAGGAGGCATCGTGGCGCGCGACCCGGACACCATCCAGCGCGAGATCGAGCAGGCCAGGGACGCGCTCGCCGACAGCCTGGACGCACTGGGGGAGCGGGCCCACCCGAAGCGCCTGGTGGACGCCGGCCGGGAGAGCGTGCAGGAGCAGCTCACCGACCCGCGGATCCGCTACGGCCTCATGGCGGTGGGCGCGCTGATCGCCGTTGCGATGATCCGCCGCCTCTTCCGCTGACCGGGGCCGGGATCTAGTCGACCGCGGCCTCGGCCACCTGCATGCGGTAGCGGGTGACGATCCGGGCCGCCCCGAAGCCGACCACCGCCATCAGCCGGTCGCCGTCGAAGTAGCCGGCGACGGTGCCCCGCACGGGGCCGCCGTCGAAACCCGTGCCGTGCAGCTGTACGACGGCGTCGGCCAGCTCCGGGCGGCCGAGCAGCTGGATCTTGAGCCCGAACTGGTCGGACCAGAAGTAGGGCACGGTCGCAGGTGGTGGAGCGGCACCCAGGATGTCCCGCGCCGCCATCGCGGCCTGGTCCGAGGCGCTCGTCCAGTGCTCGTCCCGGTACCGCTCGCCGTGCACCGGGTCGTCCCACGCGGCGACGTCGCCCACGGCCCATGCCGCGTCGAGACCGTGGATCCGCCCGGTGGGCCCGCAGGCCAGCCCGTTGGAGAGGTCGATCCCGGTATCGGCCAGCCAGTCGACCCGCGGCACCCCGCCGATCCCGACCACGGCGGCGTCCGCGGAACGGGTCGTTCCGTCCGCCAGCTCCACCGCGACGCCCGGACCGGCCGGTTCGGTGAACCCGGTGAGTGCCACGCCGGTGTGCAGGTCGACCCCGCCCTCGGTGAACAGTCGCCCGGCGAGCGCCCCGACGTCGGGCCCCAGCGCGCGGGCGAGCACCACCGGCAGCCCCTCCAGCACGGTCACGGCTATCCCGCGCTGCACGGCCGCGGTGGCCACCTCCGCGCCGATGAACCCGCCGCCCACCACGAGCAGCGACTCGATCCTGGTCAGGGTGTCGCGCAGCGCGAGCGCGTCGTCCAGCGTCCGCAGGGTGTAGACGTGGGCGGGCTGGCCGGGCAGCGTCCTCGCCGCGAGCCCGGTGGCGATCACCACGGCGTCCCCGTGGAGCGTGGCGCCGTCGGACAGCTCCAGCTCGTGGCCGGGGGCTCCCCGGTCCCATCCGCTGCCGCCGTCGCCGGGCCGCAGCGCCACCGCCTCCATCCCCAGGTGCACGCGGACCCCCAGGTCCTCGAGCGTGTCGAGCTGGGCCAGCACGATCCGCTCCGGCTCCCAGTCGCCGGTGAGGATCTGTTTGGACAGCGGCGGCCGGTCGTAGGGGGCGTGCGGCTCCGCGCCCACGAGGCTGATCCGCCCCTGGAACCCTGCCGAACGGAGTTGCTCGACGGTGCGCAGGCCGGCGAGGCCCGCCCCGACGACCATCACGTGCTCAGGTTGACCGGTCATGATCTGCCCCCTCCGCAGAAACGATGCCGACGAACACGTCAGCTGACGCGGGTCTCGGGGTCCAGCCGGGTGCGGAGTCGGTCGAGGGTCTGGGCCAGCAACCGGGACACGTGCATCTGCGAGATCCCGACCCGGTCGGCGATCTGCGTCTGCGTCATGTTGCCGAAGAACCGCAGCAGGACGATGGTGCGCTCGCGTTCGGCGAGCTCGGACAGCACCGGACGCAGCGCCTGCCGGAAGTCGACGCGGTCCAGCTCGGCGTCGGCCTCGCCGACCAGCTCGCCGACGGTGGCGCTGCCCTGCTCGGACGAGAGCATCTCGTCCAGCGACGAGCTGCGGTAGGCCTCGGAGGCCTCCAGCCCCTCCAGCACGTCCGAGACCGGGACGCCGAGCAGCTCGGCGATCTCGGTGGGCTTCGGTGCACGACCGAGGTTCTGTGACAGCTCCGACACCGCGCCGTTGATCGACACGTGGAGGTCCTTGAGCCGGCGCGGCACGCGCATCGACCAGCCGAGGTCGCGGAAGTGCCTGCGGACCTCGCCGCTGATCGTGGGCACGGCGAAGGAGAAGAAGTCGCTGCCCCGCTCCGGGGAGTACCGGTCGATGGCGTTGATCAGACCGACGGTCGCCACCTGCACGAGGTCGTCGAGCGGCTCACCGCGGTTGGAGAAACGGCGGGCGATGTGCTGCGCCACCGGCAGGAATCCCCGCACGAGCTCCTCGCGCAGCGCCTCGCGTTCCGGGTGGTCCGGCTCCAGCGTCGAGTAGCGCTCGAGCAGGGGAGCGAGGTGGCCGTACTCGGGATCGGCCCTGGTCACCGGGGTAGATCGCCGGAGCGCTTGTCCAGGCGGATGCCGACCGTCGGCCCCGCTCCGCCGGTGCCCGGCTCGTGGGACACGGCGACGTCGTCGGCGAGGGTCTGCAGCACGCGCCAGCCGAACGTGTCGGTGGAGACCTCGGCATCGGGGTGCCCGGCCTGGACCACCGCCCGCACCTCGATGCGCTCGGAGCGCACCAGGAAGGTGCACTGCAGTGTCGACGACGGTGCGGCGACGTCGACGAGCGTTGCGCAGGCCTCGTCCACGGCCATCCGCAGGTCGGAGATGGCGTCGAGGTCGAAGTCCGCCCGCGCGGCCAGGTCGGAGGCGACGGCGCGGATCGTCGGGATCAGCGCGGCGCTGGCCGTCGTCCGCACCTCGACGGTCGAGGCCCCGTCGAGCGTTTCGGCGGGCGAGGGGCCGTCCAGGTCGGACACGCTGCCGGGTCTCCTTCCGGTCGTGCGGTGAACGTCGGTCATCTTGCTACCCGGGGTCTGGGGGATCAATCGTCGCCGCCGGTCGCGTCGTGCACGTTCTCGTGCATGTCGAAGAGCTGGTCGGTGCCGGTGATCTCCAACGGCCGCCGCACGGCCCGGGTGGCGGCGACCAGGCGCAGTCTCGCACTGCGCTCCTCCGCCCGGTGCGCGGCCTGGATGAGAACGGCCAGTCCGCTGGAGGCCAGGAACGTCACACCGCTGAGGTCGACGACGAGCGTGGGCTCGTGGCTGCTCATCAGTTCGTCCACCGCGGACGAGAACCGGGGGGCGGTGAGGGTGTCGACCTCGCCCTCCACCTCGAGGACGGCGGTGCCGGTGCGGGGCCGCGTGATTGTGGTGTCGAGGAACTCACTCGCGGTGTCGGAAGCGGTCGCTTCCGAGCCGGGTGGTGCGGGGTCGGGCATGTTCTCCACCTCCGGCGCCGGTCGGATGCTGCCCCGGTGCGGATCGGGCAGGACCCGTCCGGAGCTCCGGTGGAACCCCGGCGTCGAACGGTTGGGGTCGGGGCGTCGTCGGGTCGACCCTACCCCGGCGTCCGGGGGCGGCGGCACACCGCTCCACCGTCCGGTGGTGGGTGCGCACGATGCGCACCTACAGTGACGCGATGCATCCGCAGCAACCGGACGACGCCCTGCTCACCGCTCTGCGGGGTCGGCTGCGCAGCGAACAACGGCTGCTCGTGGCGTTCTCGGGCGGGGTCGACTCGGCACTCGTGGCCGCGGTGGCGGCCGAGGAGCTGGGGGAGCGGGCCGTGGCGGTCACGGCCGTCTCGGCCAGCCTGCCCCGCGCGGAGCGCGCGGCAGCGAAGGAGTTCGCCCGCGGCCGGGGCATGGCGCACGTGGAGGTGGACACCGACGAGCTCGACCGTCCCGAGTACGTCGCCAACTCCGGCGACCGCTGCTTCCACTGCAAGTCCGCGCTGTTCGACGCGCTCGCACCCCTCGCCGCGCTGTCGGGGGCGCGCATCGCGCTCGGCACGAACCTCGACGATCTGGGCGACCACCGGCCGGGCCAGCGGGCCGCCACCGCGCGCGGGGCGATCGCGCCGCTCGTCGACACCGGGTTCGGCAAGGCCGAGGTCCGCCGGGTGAGTGCGGCCATGGGGCTGGTCACCGCGGAGAAGCCGGCGGCGGCGTGTCTCTCCTCACGGGTGGCGTACGGGGAGCCGGTGACGCCCGGCCTGCTGCATCGCATCGAGCGGGCCGAGGTCGAGGTGCGGGCGCTGGGGTTCCCGGTCTGCCGGGTGCGGGCCCACAGCGGTGGCTCGGTCGCGAGGATCGAGGTTCCCGCCGACGAGGTGCCACGCGCCGCAGCGCTGCGTGCGGAGCTGGACGCGGCCGTCCGCACGGCCGGGTTCGAGTTCTGCGCGCTGGACCTGCAGGGGTTCGCGAGCGGCCGGATGAACGTCCTGCTCGGCATGCCGGCCCAGCCGGCCGTCATGCCGACCGGCCGATGACCGGCCGGCCATGACCGACGGTTTCGAGGATCTGGGCTACGCCAGGGCCGACACGGGCCGCGAACGGCGGCTCGGCCTGCCGGAGGTGGTCTACGGCCCCGGCAAGACGTCCGAGCAGATCATCGGCGTCGTGCGGTCCCTGCTCGCCGCCAACACCGGCCCGGTGCTCGTGACCAGGCTCTCCGACGAGGTCGCTGCTGCGGTCGGCGCCGCCGTTCCCGGTGGGCAGCACGACCCGGCCGCCCGCCTGCTCGTGTGGCGGCCCGCGCCGCGGCGCGCGTTCCGTGTGGTCGTCGTCTCCGCCGGCACCTCCGACGCGCCGGTGGCGGCCGAGGCGGCCGCGGTGGCCGGTGCCGTCGGCCTCGACGTTCGTGAGCTGCGTGACGTCGGCGTCGCCGGCATCCACCGGCTGCTGGCCGAGGTCGAGGTACTGGCCGGGGCCGACGCCGTGATCTGCATCGCCGGGATGGAGGGCGCCCTGCCGAGCGTGGTGGGCGGGCTCGTCGGCTGCCCGGTGATCGCCGTGCCCACCTCGGTGGGGTACGGGGCGACGTTCGAGGGCGTCACGCCGCTGCTCGCCATGCTCAGCTCCTGTGCTCCGGGTCTCGTCGTGGTGAACATCGACTCCGGGTTCGGTGCTGCGGTGGCCGCACACCGGATGGCGGGCTCCCGGTGATCCTCTGGCTCAACCCCGTCAGCGGCATCTCCGGTGACATGCTGCTCGGAGCCCTGCTGGACCTGGGTGCCCCGCTCGACGGGATCCGGGAGGCCGTGGCGCGAACCGGTCTCTCCGGCTGGAGCCTCGACGCCGAGCGGGTGACGCGCGGGGCCGTGGGCGCGACCAGGGCCGTGGTCACCGTCTCCGACGACGCCACCGACCGCAGCGCGGCCGCGCTGCTGGCGCACGTGGAGCGGGCCGGGACCCCGCTGGCCGAACGGGCCGTGCGGGCCGTCGCCGAGGTGGAGGCGGGGATCCACGACAGCGACCCCGCCGAGGTCCACCTGCACGAGATCGGTGGGCTGGACACCGTGGTCGACACGGTGGGTGTCGCGGCGGCGCTGCAGCTGCTCGACGTCACCGAGGTGCACTGCGGCCCGCTCGCCCTGGGGTCCGGCACCGTCTCCACCCGCCACGGCGTCCTGCCCGTCCCGGCGCCCGCCACGGTGGCGTTGCTCACCGCGGCGGGTGCGCAGGTGACCGGGGCGGGCACCGGCGAGACCGTGACGCCCACCGGCGCCGCCCTGCTGCTCGCGGCAGGGGCGCGGTTCGGGCCCGTGCCCACGATGGCGCTGCGGGCCGTGGGGTACGGCGCGGGCACGAGGAACCCACCCGAGCGCCCGAACGTCCTGCAGGCCGTGCTCGGCGCCGCCGAGGACGCCGCCACCCCGATGGTGCTGCTGGAGACGAACGTCGACGACGTCACCGGCGAGGTGCTCGGGCACCTGGTCGGTCAGCTGCTCGCCGCGGGCGCTGCGGACGCGTGGCTCTCGCCGATCGTGATGAAGAAGGGCCGTCCGGCGCACACCGTCCACGTGCTCACCACGCCGGAACGGGCGGCGGGCTGCGAGCGGATCGTGTTCGCCGAGACCGGGAGCCTCGGGCTGCGCCGCAGCCCGGTCGACCGGCTGGCCCTGCCCCGCAGCACGAGTACCGTGGACGTCGACGGGCAGCAGGTCCGGGTCAAGCACGGACCGTGGGGCGCCAAGCCGGAGCACGACGACGTCGCGGCGGCGGCCACCGCGCTCGGCCTGCCGCTCCGCGAGGTCGCGCGCCGGGCACGCGACGCCGTGGCGGAGTAGCGGCCGCGGTCCCGTTGACATCGGAAAGCGCTTGCACGTAGCTTCGAGGAGAAGCTGCCCCCCACCGACGGAGGTCATCGCCCGAGTGGCCACAGGCACCGTCCGTCAGCTGGCCGTCGTCGCCGACGACCTGACCGGTGCCGCCGACGCCGCGGCTCCCTTCGCCGCACGCGGGCTGGCCGTCTCCGTCGCACTGTCCGGCCCCCTGCCCGGGGACGCCGAGGTGCTCGCCCTGCTCACCGACAACCGCTGGCGTCCGGCGCCGGAGGCTGCGCAGCGGATGCGGGCCGCGGTCTCCCGCATCCGGGAGTGGGGTCCCGAGATGCTGTTCGTCAAGATCGACTCGACGTTGCGCGGGCGGGTGCTCGCCGACGTCGAGGTCGCGCTGGACGCCTGGGGCGGCGGCAGTGCGGTCGCCACCCCCGCCTTTCCCGCCCAGGGCCGCGCGGTCCGTGACGGTGCTCTCGTGGTCCACGGCGCGACCACCGTCGAACGGGTCGGGGACCACTTCCCGCCCGGGGTCCACGTGGCCGACGCCGAGCACGACGACCACCTGACGGACATCGCGCGCCGGATCGTCGAGGACGGGGCCGTCGCGGTCGGGTCGGGTGGGCTGTCCCGTGCGCTCGCCGCCCTGCTCGGCCACCCGGGCCGTCCGCCACAGCGCGGCGGCCCGGTCACGGGCGTGCTGCTCGTGGTCGGCACGGCGCACCCGGTCACCAGGTCCCAGACGACCTGCGTCCTCGAGGACGGGGCCGAGTTCGTCGTGATCGGCGACACGGGCCGCTCCCCGGTCGAGACGGCGGCCGCCGCATTGCGGGCCGGCCGGCGGGTCGTGCTGACCAGCGAGGTCCCCGGCGAGGTCGAACCGGACAGCCCCCAGGCGGTGGCACTGGGCGTCGACCTGGCGAAGGCCGCGGCGGACGTACTCGCCGCGGCGCCGTCCGCCGGGCTGGTCCTCACCGGCGGCGCCACCGCCCTCGGCGTGGCGACGGCACTCGGAGCGGGCGAACTGCGCCTGTTGTCCGAGGTGACGGCGGGGCTGCCGAAGGGTGAGATGGTGGTGGGGGACCGCCGGATCCCGACGGTCACCAAATCCGGCGGGTTCGGTGCGAACGATGCGCTGTGCCGCGCCGCGGAGGCACTGGAGGACAACTCATGACACCGCTGCTCGGCCTGACCGTCGGGGATCCGGCAGGAATCGGACCCGAAGTCACCCTGAAGGCCGCGGGTGACCCGCGGATCGCCGATGTGAGGCTCGTCGCGATCGGGAGCCTCGAGGCTCTGCGCGCGGCCGCCGCCGTGGTGGCCGACGCTCCCGCACTGCACGCGGTGGCCACTCCGGCGGAGGCGCGCTTCGAGCCGGGGACGCTCGACGTGATCGCGGTTCCGTCCGACGTCGCCGTCCCCGTGGGGAAGCTCTCCGCCGAGGCGGGCCAGATCGCGTTCGAGGGTGTCGAGCGCGCGGTCGCGCTGGCGCTGGCCGGTGAGATCGACGGCATCGTCACCGCACCCCTGAACAAGGAGGCCATCGCGCTCGCCGGGCACCCCTACCCCGGCCACACGGAGATCCTCGCCGACCTCACCGGCACCACCGACTTCGCGATGATGCTCACCGCGCTGAAGCTGCGGGTCGTGCACGTCACCACGCACGTCGGGATCCGGCAGATGCTCGAGCGCGTCACCACCGAGCGCGTGCTGACCACGATCCGGCTCGCCGACCGCGCGCTGCGTGACATGGGCATCGACGAGCCGTCCGTCGGGGTCGCGGGCCTCAACCCGCACGCAGGCGAGGGCGGCCTGTTCGGTGACGAGGAGGCGCAGGTCATCATCCCGGCCATCGAGCAGGCGAAGGCCGAGGGGATCGCCGCCAGCGGCCCGTGGCCAGCCGACACGCTGTTCGGGCGCGCCGTCGCGGGCGACTTCGACGTGGCGATCGCGATGTTCCACGACCAGGGCCACATCGCCGTGAAGGTCCTCGGCTTCGAGACCGGCGTGAACGCCACGATCGGGCTGCCGATCGTGCGCACGAGCGTCGACCACGGCACGGCCTTCGACATCGCCGGCACCGGGCGGGCGAGCGCGGACAGCCTCGTCGAGGCCATCACGGTCGGGGCGGCGATGGCGAAGGCGCGCGCCGCCGCCCGTACCTGAGGGGAGAGAGCCGTGTCCGCTGACCTGGGCCCGTTCGAGGCGGTGCGCCCCCTGCACTTCGATGCGCCCTTCCCGCGGCTGCTGCCCGTCCGGCAGGACTTCGACGCCACGCGCGTCGAGGACGTGGCGGCGGCCACCGCCTCCGCGCTGGAGCCGCTGCGGGCCCGGGTCACCCCCGGCATGACGGTGGCGATCACCGCCGGGAGCCGCGGCATCCACGACAAGCGCGAGGTGGTCCGCGCTGCGGGGGAGTGGCTGCGCGCAGCCGGTGCCGAGCCGTTCGTCGTGCCCGCGATGGGCTCGCACGGCGGTGCCACGGCCGAGGGCCAGGTGGAGATGCTGGCCGACCTCGGGATGACCGAGGAGACGCTCGGCATGCCGATCCGCGCCACGATGGAGACGGTCGAGCTGGACCGCCTGCCCGGCGGCCCGGCGGTGCACCTCGACGCCAACGCGGCCAAGGCCGACGGCATCCTCGCGGTCAACCGGGTGAAGGCGCACACCGACTTCTCGGCCGAGATCGAGAGCGGCCTCGCGAAGATCATCGCCATCGGGCTGGGGAAGCAGCGCGGTGCCGAGGGCATCCACCGGTTCGGTCCGGCGAACCTGGGTGTCTGGGTCCCGCAGGTGGCCGGCCGGATCATCGAGACGGGCAAGGTGCTCGGCGGGCTGGCCATCATCGAGAACGCCGGTGACCGGGCGGCCCGGATCGAGCTGCTCGACGCCCGGGACATCGGCGGTCCGGCGGAAACGGCGCTGCTGGCCGACGCCAAGCGGCGGATGGCGACGCTGCCCTTCGACGAGATCGACGTAGCCGTGGTCGACCTGATGGGGAAGAACTTCTCCGGGTCCGGCATGGACACCAACGTGATCGGGCGGATGATGATCCGCGGCAGCGCCGAGTTCGAGCGGCCGCGCATCAGCAACATCGCGGTGCTGGACGTGAGCGACGCCTCCCACGGCAACGCCGTCGGGCTCGGGCTCGCCGACTTCGTCCCGTTCCGGCTCCTGGAGCGGCTCGACCTGCGCAGCGTCTACATCAACGCGATGACCTCAGGGCTCGGCGGTCCGCAGCGCGCCCAGATCCCGATGGCGATGCCGGACGACCGCAGCACCATCGCCGCCGCGATCCTCACCTGCGGGCGCCCCGACTTCGAGGGCGTCACGCTGGTGCGGATGCGCAACACGCTGGACCTGGAGCACCTGTGGGTGTCGGAGTCGCTGCGTGACCAGGTGCTGGACCACCCGGGCCTGAAGATCACGGGCGACGCCGTGCCCATGGCCTTCGACTCCGACGGGCGGCTGCTGTCCGGGACCCATGCCCCGACCTCCACCGCCCCGACCACCACCGGAGAGAGCTGATGACCGTGGCAGAACCCTACGAGGATGTCGGGTCCGCCGAGGAGATCGGCGTGCGGCTGCACGCCGCCGACAACGTCGTGGTCGCCTACCGCGACCTCGACGAGGGGACGGCCGCGGCCGGTCTCACGCTGCGCCAGGCCGTGCCAAGGGGGCACAAGGTCGCCACCGCCGCCATCCCGGTGGGCGAGCCCGTCCGCAAGTACAACCAGATCATCGGGTTCGCCACGGTCGCGATCGAGCCCGGTGACCACGTGCACACGCACAACGTCGAGTTCAAGGCGTTCGAGCGCGACTACGCCGTCGGCGCCGACGTCACGCCGACGGAGCTGGTGCCCGACGAGGAGCGGGCCACCTTCCAGGGCATTGTGCGGGCAGACGGCCGCGTCGCGACCCGCAACTACCTGGGCATCCTCACCTCGGTGAACTGCTCGGCCACCACGGCCAAGCTCATCGCCGACCAGTTCCGCAGGCCCGGGCTGCTCGACGACTTCCCGAACGTCGATGGCGTCGTGGCGCTGACCCACGGCACCGGGTGCGGGATGGCCGCCGACGGCGAAGGCCTCGCCGTCCTCCAGCGCACGCTCACCGGCTACGCCGAGCACCCGAACTTCGCGGGCTTCCTGATGCTCGGGCTGGGCTGCGAGGTCAACCAGATCTCCGCCGTCGCCGACGAGTGGACCATCCACCCCGCCACGCCCGTGCGCACGATGACGATCCAGGAGCAGGGCGGCACCGCTGCCACCGTGCGGGCCGGCACCAAGGCGCTGCTCGAGATGCTCCCGGCCGCCAACGAGGTGAGCCGCACCACGGTCCCGGCGAGCGAGCTCGTGCTCGGCCTCAACTGCGGTGGTTCGGACGCCTACTCCGGCATCACCGCGAACCCGGCGCTGGGTGCCGCCGTCGACCTGCTGGTGCGCCACGGCGGCACCGCGGTGCTCGGGGAGACGCCGGAGATCTACGGCGCCGAGCACCTGCTGACCCGCCGGGCCGTGAGCCCGGAGGTCGCCGACCGGCTCGTCGAGCGGATCCGGTGGTGGGAGCGCTACACCGCCGCCAACAACGGGTCGATGGACAACAACCCCTCGCCGGGCAACAAGGCAGGCGGCCTCACCACGATCCTGGAGAAGTCGCTCGGCGCCGTGGCGAAGGGCGGGACGACCAACCTGACGGCCGTGTACGGCTACGCCGAGAAGGTCACCGACCGGGGTTTCACGTTCATGGACACGCCCGGCTACGACCCCGTCTCGGTCACCGGCATCGTCGCGGGCGGCGCCACGGTCATGTGCTTCACCACCGGACGCGGCTCGGTGCTGGGCTGCAAGCCCACCCCCAGCCTGAAGCTCGCCACGAACACCGAGATGTACGAGCGGATGGCCGAGGACATGGACCTCAACTGCGGGGTGATCGTGGACGGCTCGGCGTCGGTGCAGGAGGTGGGCCGGGAGCTGTTCCAGCTCATCCTCGACACGGCGTCCGGGCGCCGGACGCGCAGCGAGGAGCTGGGCTTCGGCCAGGAGGAGTTCGTGCCGTGGCAGCTCGGGGCGGTCATGTGATGGGGGACGGAATGCTCGACTTCGGTGACCAGGTCGTGCTCGTCACGGGCGCCAGCAGCGGGATCGGCGCGGCCGTGGCCGAGGGCTTCGCCGGCCTCGGCGCGCGGGTGGTGGTGCACTACCACCGCAACCGCGAGGGGGCGGAGAAGGTCGTGAGCGCGATCCAGGAGGCAGGGGGCACGGCCACCAGCGCGGCGGCGGACCTCGCGGAGCCCGCCGCGGCGGCGGCCCTCGTGGACGGCGTCGTCTCCCGGCACGGCCGGTTGGACGTGCTGGTGAACAACGCGGGCGACCTCCTGCACCGCATCCCCATCACCGACATGTCCGACGAGGACTTCGCCCGCGTGATGGACATCAACCTGACGTCGGTCTTCGCCACGAGCCGCCAGGCCATCCCGGTGATGCGCGGTCAGGGCGCCGGCTCGATCGTCAACGTCACGTCGGTGGCCGCGCGCACGGGCGGCGCAGGCGGGTCGGTCGCGTACGCCACGTCCAAGGGCGCGGTCAGCACCTTCACCCGCGGCCTCGCCAAGGAGCTCGCCACCGACGGCATCCGCGTCAACGCGGTGGCGCCGGGCATCATCACCACCCCGTTCCACGAGCGGCACACCTCGGACGCCCAGATGGACGCCATGGTCAGCGGCATCCCGATGGGGCGTCCCGGACGGCCCGACGAGTGCGTCGGCGCGGTGCTGTTCCTCTCCTCGCCCGCGATGAGCGGCTACATCACCGGCCAGGTGCTCGAGATCAACGGCGGCCAGCTCACCCCCTGAGGACGATCGGAGCCCTGCATGAACGGCGACGAGCCGCGGCGTCTGCGTAGCCAGGCGTGGTTCGACAACCCGGACAACCCGGGGATGACAGCGCTGTACATCGAGCGGTACATGAACTGGGGGCTGACCCGGGAGGAGCTGCAGTCCGGCCGGCCGATCATCGGCATCGCCCAGACCGGCTCGGACCTGTCGCCCTGCAACCGCCACCACCTCGTGCTGGCCGACCGGGTGCGCGAGGGCATCCGCGAGATGGGCGGCATCGCGTTCGAGTTCCCCGTGCACCCCATCCAGGAGACCGGCAAGCGCCCCACGGCGGCGCTCGACCGCAACCTGGCCTACCTCGGGCTGGTCGAGGTGCTCTACGGCTACCCGCTGGACGGGGTGGTGCTGACCACCGGCTGCGACAAGACCACGCCGGCGTGCCTGATGGCGGCGGCCACGGTGAACATCCCGGCGATCGTGCTGTCCGGCGGCCCGATGCTCAACGGCTGGTACAACGGCGAGCGCACCGGCTCGGGCACGATCGTCTGGAAGGCCAGGGAGATGCTGGCCGCCGGGGAGATCGACGAGGCCGAGTTCGTGGAGCTCGTGGCGTCCTCGGCGCCCTCGCCGGGGCACTGCAACACGATGGGCACCGCGTCCACGATGAACGCGCTGGCCGAGTCGCTCGGGATGAGCCTTCCCGGGTGTGCGGCGATCCCGGCCCCCCACCGCGACCGCGCCCGCATCGCCCACGCCACCGGGCGGCGGATCGTCGAGATGGTGCACGAGGACCTCAAGCCGTCGGACATCCTCACGCGGGAGGCCTTCGAGAACGCCATCGTCGTCAACTCCGCGATCGGCGGCTCCACCAACGCGCCCATCCACATCACCGCGATCGCGCGACACGTGGGCGTCCCCCTGGCGATGGAGGAGTGGCAGCGGATCGGGCTCACCGTGCCGCTGATCGTCGACCTGCAGCCGGCGGGCAAGTACCTCGGCGAGGAGTTCCACCGCGCCGGTGGCGTTCCTGCCGTGGTCAACGAGCTGATGGCCCACGGCCTCATCCGCGAGGGCGCCCGCACCGTGAACGGGGCGACGATCGGGGAGAACTGCCGCGCCACCGTCGCCACCGACCGCGAGGTGATCCGCACCTTCGACCACGCGCTGGTCGACGACGCCGGCTTCCTCGTGCTGAGCGGCAACCTCTTCGACTGCGCGATCATGAAGACGAGCGTGATCTCGGCGGAGTTCCGGGAGCGCTACCTGAGCGACCCGGACCACCCCAACATCCTGCAGGGCCGCGCCATCGTCTTCGACGGCTCGGAGGACTACCACGCCCGCATCGACGACCCCGACCTCGAGATCGACGAGGACTGCCTGCTGGTCATCCGGGGTGGGGGTCCGCTGGGTCATCCGGGCTCGGCCGAGGTGGTCAACATGCAGCCGCCTGCCGCGATGATCAAGCGGGGGGTGCACTCGCTCCCGTGCATCGGTGACGGCCGCCAGTCGGGCACCTCGGGCTCGCCGTCGATCCTCAACGCCTCACCGGAGGCCGCGGCAGGCGGCGGCCTGGCGGTGCTGCGCACCGGCGACACCGTGCGCATCGACCTCGACAAGGGCACGGCCGACATCCTCATCGACGCCGGGGAGCTGGCGGAGCGCCGCCGTCAGCTGGCGGAGGCCGGCGGCTACCCGATCCCTCCGTCGCAGACTCCGTGGCAGGAGATCCAGCGCTCGATGGTCGACCAGCTGTCGGGCGGCATGGTGCTCAAGCCCGCGGTGGCCTACCAGCGGGTGGCCCAGACCATGGGCGTGCCCCGCGACAACCACTGACGGGCGACCGGGCTCCCGCCGTGCCTGCGGCGGGAGCCCGGTCGGTGGGTCAGCCTGCGCGCTTGCTGAGCGCCACCAGGTAGCGCACCGGCTCCCGCGTCCGGTTGGCGTACGTGCAGGGGGCAGGCGGTCCGAGCTGCAGGCAGTCGCCCGCGGCGAGCCCGTGCTCCGTGTCGCCCTCCCGGAACACGAGCAGGCCCTCCAGCACCCAGATCTGCTGGTGCCGGAAGGCGTAGGTGTCGGCGCCGAAGGAGACCTCGGCTCCCGCGGGGAGCTCGACCTCCACCAGCTCGAGCGGCCCCCCGCTCACCGGTGACACCGCTCGGCGCCGGTAGCCGGTCTCCGGATCGGTCCACGTCGGCTGCTCCGCCGCTCTCGCGAGCCGCCGCTCGCCGCCCTCCGCCCTGGCGACCAGCTCGGAGAGCGTCATCCCCAGCGCCGCCGACAGGCGTCCGAGCAGCGCGGCGGTCGGTTGCGCCTCGGCGCGTTCGACCTTGCCGATCATCGCCCGTGAGACGCCGGACCGCTCCGCGAGAGCGTTGACCGAGAGGGCGCGTTCGCGGCGGGCGGCGGCGAGGGTGGCCGCGAGGGACGCGGACAGGGGGTCGCTCACGGCTGCCACTATAGGGAACCTTCCGCCTACTATGATCGCCATGACAGCTGTGGCTACCGTGATCCGGGACGCCTGCGAGTCCGACGCCGAGGCGTGCGCGGCGATCTACGCCCCGTACGTGACCGACACCGCGGTCTCGTTCGAGGACCATCCGCCGGAACCGGCGGTGATGGCCCGGCGCATCGCCGACGCCGTGCGCACCCACGCCTGGCTCGTGCTGGAGGAGCAGGGCCAGGTGGTCGGCTACGCCTACGGCGGCCCGTTCCGGTCGCGCGCGGCGTACGACTGGTCGTGCGAGGTCAGCGTCTACCTGGAGCGCGGCAGGCGGCGCACCGGCGGGGGACGGGTCCTCTACGAGGCGCTGCTCGCGCGGCTGGCCGGGCGGGGGTTCCGCACCGTCGTCGCCGGCATGACCCTGCCCAACGACGCGAGCGTCGGCCTGCACCGCGCGATGGGGTTCGAGGAGGCCGGGACCTTCCGCCGCCTCGGCTGGAAGCACGGCAGGTGGCACGACGTCGCCTTCGTCCAGCGCGCCATCGGCGCCGACGAGGGTCCGCCGGCCGCGCTCAGCTGACTGCGCGCAGCCGATGTCCATCCGTGGTGCGGATGGTGCATTGACCCGACCAGCCGTTTTTGTCCATCATCTGTTTCCGCTGTCGACACGACGGGGACCACCGGCAAAGGAGCCGATGCATGTCCACCACACCCGAGGCCGCCCGTACGGACCCCTACACACTCACGCCGGAGGGGATCAAGGAACCGCCGGTGGGCTGGCGTGCCAGCTTCCGGTACCTCGGCCCCGGCCTGATCCTCAGCGCGTCCATCGTGGGGTCCGGCGAGCTGATCGTCACCACCACGCTCGGAGCCGAGGTCGGCTTCGCGCTGCTCTGGCTGGTCATCTTCAGCACGTTCGTGAAGGTCGCGGTGCAGGTCGAGCTCGCGCGGTGGACCATTGCCACCGGTCAGCCCGCTCTCACCGGCTACAACAGGGTGCCGCCCAGGCTCGGCCGGATGGGCTGGGTCAACATCCTCTGGATGGTGCTGGCGCTCACGAAGCTGCTCCAGCTGGGCGGCATCATCGGCGGCACCGCCGTCGCGTTCAGCATCCTGATGCCCATCGGTGGCGACTCGCTCGACTTCACGTCGCTGCTGATCTGGACCGTGTTCCTCGCGGTCGGCAGCATCGCCCTGCTCTACTCGAACAACTACTCGCTGATCGAGCGCGGCGCGGTCTTCCTCGTGGTGGTCTTCTCCTTCGTCACGATCCTCATCGCGTTGGGTCTCCCGCTGACCCCGTTCGCCTACAGCGCGGGCGACCTCGGCAGCGGCCTGACGTTCCTCATCCCCGCGGGGGCGCTCGGCGCCGCGCTCGCGATGTTCGGCATCACCGGTGTCGGGGCCGACGAGATCACCTTCTACACCTACTGGTGCATCGAGAAGGGCTACGCGCGCTGGACCGGCCCCAACGACGGCAGCGACGAGTGGGTGCGCCGCGCCAACGGCTGGATCCGCGTGATGTACAAGGACGCGCTGGTCTCCTGGGTGGTCTACACATTCGGCACGCTGGCCTTCTACCTCATGGGTGCGGCGGTGCTGCATCCCCAGGGCCTGGTCCCCGAGGGCAACGGGATGATCACCACGTTGTCGCGCATCTACACCGACACCCTCGGCGAGTGGGCGAACATTGTCTTCCTGCTCGGTGCCATCGCCGTACTCGGCTCGACGATGTGGGCCGCCATCCCCAGCTGGTCGCGCATGTACGTGAACCTGCTCGCGACGATGGGTGTGCTCGACTGGCAGGACCCGGTCGCCCGGCTCCGCTGGATCCGCGTCTTCACGGTGGTTCTGCCGGTCCTCTGGGCGGTGGCCTACCTGACGATCCAGTCGCCGGTGCTCATGGTGCAGATCGGCGGCGTCATGACCGGGGTCTTCCTCGTGGCAACGGTGGTGGCGGTCTGGTACCTGCGGCGCACCGAGACCGACCCGCGGCTCTACGGCGGTTCGGTCTTCAACGGGCTGCTCGTCGTCAGCAGCATCGCGATCGGGCTGCTCGGCGTGTACACCCTGCTGGAGGTCTTCGGGGTGGGAATCGGTTAGGGGGTGTCCCTCGGATCTTGGTCGATGAGAGCCGTGATCCAGGTGGTTCCTGGGGGCGCCGCTGGATCGCCCTCATACCGGGCGTATCCGGGCGGTTCGACGGTGTCGCCAGGGGCCGCCTGGGCGCGGCTATCGCGATTGAAGATCCGCGGGACACCCCCTAATCCTGACGGCAGGTCGCGCATCGGAGCGCGCAGTCAGACGGCTGCCCTTACGCTTGGTCGGGTGGAGGATGGAGGAGACCTCGCGGGCGCGGGGACGATGCACCCTGTATTGGATCTTCCCCAGGTGCTGGACCGCGCCCCCGCCGCGATACTGGTGATCGATCGGGAGCGACGGCAGGTCGTCTACGCCAACGCGGGGGCGGTGGAGCTCACGGGCAACCGGGTGCGGCTGCCCGTGGACATCGACCGCTGGGGGGATGCGGCGGGGCTCACCGACCTCGGCGGCAAGCGGATGAGCGACACGCGCTCACCGCTGTCTCTCGTGGCGAGCGGGATACCGGTCGCCGGGGAACCGGTGGCGGTGCACGACGCTGTGCGGCGCGGCTCCTCCGCCACCTGTGCCCAGCGGGAGGCCAGCGAGGGCAGGCTGCTGTGGGTCACCGGCTTCAGCCTCACCGGCGTGCCCGACGCCGTGGTGCCGTCCGACCTCGCCACCGAGGTGGACGGCCTCGCGCTGGTCGTGTTCCTCGAGGTCTCGGGGGCCGAGCACGCCGACCGGCGGCGGTTGGAGGCGCTGCGCGACCGGGCTGTCGTCGCCACGGACATGTCGTTCTCCATCACCGACCCCCGGCAGGACGGCGACCCGCTGATCTGGGTCAACCCGTCGTTCTCCCGGCTCACCGGCTACACCTACGAGGAGGTGGTCGGCCGCAACTGCCGGCTGCTGCAGGGGCCCAACACCGATGCGGCAGCGGTGCAGCGGATCCGCGAGGCCCTGCGGCGTCGTGAGCCCGTCACCGAGGTGCTGCTGAACTACCGGCGCGACCGCACCGCGTTCTGGAACCAGGTGTCGATCTCCCCGGTGTTCGACGGGGACGGCGAGCTGGTCAACTTCGTGGGCGTGCAGAACGACGTCACCGAGCGGGTGATGGTGGAGCAGGAGCGCCGGACCGCGCTGGCGGAGGCCGAGCACGCCCGCAGCGAGCTGCGCCTGCTGGCCGAGGCGACCACCCAGATGACCGGCGCGCTGAGCGTCACCGACGCGTGTGAGCGGCTCGTGCGCAGCCTGGTGCCGGGGCTGGCCGACCTCTGCGCCGTCGACCTGCTGGAACGGCCCGGCTCGGGGCCACCGCAACGCGTCGCCGTCGCGGCGAGGGAGCCCGCGGACGAGGAGCGCCTGCGCGAGCTGGGCCGGCTGCGCAACTACCACGCGGGCAGCGGCAGCGACACCGGGAGCGTGCTCGCCGGGGAGCGCCCTGTGCTCGTGTCGGAGCTCCCGGAGCGCGGCATCGACCGCTACCCCGACGACCCGGCGGCCGCGGCCGTGTACGACGTCCTGCGGCTCCGCTCGGTGATGGTGGTGCCCGTACGGGCCCGCGGCCGCGTGCTGGGCGCGCTCACCCTCGTCACCCAGCATCCGTACGGGCGCCGGTACGGAGCGCGGGACCTGCACCTGGCCACCGACATCGCCGGTCGGGCCGGGCTCACCGTCGACAACGCGCGGCTCTACGAGGTGGAGCACGCCGCTGCCGTCACGCTGCAGCGCAGCCTGCTGCCCGCCGTGCCCGAGGTCGAGGGTGTGCGGGTGGCGGCGCGCTACCTGGTCGGCGTCGACGGCAACCAGGTCGGTGGGGACTGGTACGACGTGCTGAACCTGCCCGGCGGGGCGCTCGGCCTGGCGGTCGGTGACGTGGTCGGGCACGACCTGCGGGCCGCGGCGGCCATGGGGCAGCTGCGCGGTGTGGTCCGGTCCTACGCCTGGGACGGGGGGTCACCCGGGTCGGTGCTGGATCGCTGCGACCAGCTCGTCCAGGGCCTGGAGATGGCGGCCATGGCCACCGCGGTGTACGCCCGGTTCGAACCGGTCGACGGCGGGAGCGACCGGCTGCTGCGGTACGCCAACGCCGGGCACCCTGCACCGCTGCTCCTCGGTCCGGACGGGAAGCTCGTGCGGCTCGACGAGCACAGCTCCCCGATGATCGGGGCCGTCCGGAGTTTCGGCAGGCCCGAGGGCCCCGGCCGCACCGAGGCCACGCTGCGCTGCCCGCCCGGGTCGATCCTGCTGCTCTACACCGACGGCCTCACCGACGTCGCCGGTGAGGACGCCGACGAGCGCACCGAACTGCTCGAACGGACGGTCGCCGCGATGCCGCCCGGCTCGGACCCGGAGGCCGTGGTCGAACAGGTACTGGAGGTCTGCATTCCCCCGCGACTCCGGGACGACGTGGCGTTACTCGCTGTGCGCCTCGACTGATCGACCGGATACTCCGAATCGCTGAACGGTTGAACCATTGGTCCGCCGACGGTTACCCGCTGGTAGAGGCCGTTGGCGTACTGCGGCGCGCCGCTTGTCGTTCGAGCTGCCGGGAAGCGAGCAGCTGTCAGAAGCCTACGGTTCAATTCTCAATAGAAAGAGAGGCGCCTCGGGGGGCGAGGGGTCAGCAAGCGTCTAGGGGGACGTTCTCGATGGTCGCGGTTTCGGAGATGCCATTCTCCGGACCGGTGACGGCACCGTCCGTCATCGGTCGAACGCCTGTGTCTACGCATCACCGGCGGGCTGTCGCCGTCGCGGTGAGCTCGATGGAGCTGCTGCGGCCGGAGTCCGACCTCGCGCGGCTGGTGGAGGAGTTCCCGCACGTCGATCTGCTGGTCGTCGGCGACGACGAACCGGTGGGAGCGGCCGTGGTCGAGGTGCTGGACGACTACGTCGACGGCTACGGCGACGCTCAGCATGACGACGTCCGCGACGAGATCGAGCGTCTGGGTCTGTCCGGCCTGCACCTGCACCGCCTGGGGCTGCGCACGCCGCTCGGCCTCTGGGCCGAGCACGACGTGGTTGCGGCGATCAGCGAACTGGTGGGCTTCGATCCCGAGCCGGGCGTGTACTGCCTGGCGCCGAACCCGGCTCCGTCCGACGCCGGCCGCACCGTGGTCAACCGGGCGGCGCAGCGCATCGCGCAGGTCTACGGCATCCCGCTGCTGCGCTACCGCTGCCTCGAGCTGTCCGTCGTGGGTGACGAGAGCGCCTGAGCGGACGACGAGGGGGGTGGCCCCGGCAGGACCGCCCCCCTCGATTCGACGGTGGTATCGCTCAGCTGGCGAGCGGTACCCCGCGCTGCTCCAGGATCACCCGGCGTTCCGACTCGGCGAGGCCGCCCCACACGCCGAACGGCTCGCGGGTCTGCAGGGCGAACTCCCGGCACTGTTCGATGACCGGGCAGCGGTGGCACACCGCCTTGGCCTGCGCGGTCCGACGAGCTCTCGACGGGTTGCGCTCCCCGTCCGGGTGGAAGAACACGGCGCTGTCCATTCCCCGACAGGTCCCCAAACGCTGCCACTGCCAGGCGTGGTCCATCGGGCCGGGAAGCCGGGATACGTCGCTCATCGTCACCTCTTGTCGTTCGTGCCCGACGCACCGGGCGATCGAGGTGCTAATCCCCGGCTGCTTGAGGGGCCAAACACCAAGATTCGGACACGAGTCGACCCCGGACGCGGCTCCGGCGCGGAAATCCGCCTCACCGCAGGCCCCCGAAGAGCGACTGCTCGGTCGTTCGAGCAGGTCAGGCCCCCCGTTGACTGTCCGTATCCCTGTTCCCACTCCGCAGCGGGGACTGCACCACTCGAACGAGTGTGATACAGGTCACGTATCGGACCAGGTCATCCGTTCAGCCTTACGTGGCGGACAACGCCTGCTCGACCGAGTCGTGGATGTCGAACAGCGGGACGAGCCCGGCGATCGTCAGCGGACGCAGCACGCGACGTGCGGTGCACGCCAGACGCAGCCCGACCCCGGCTGTGTGGGCCGCCTCTCGCACCTCGATCAGGACGGCCAGCCCGCTGGTGCCGAGGAAGGACACCCCGTCGAGCGCCAGAACCACCAGCTCAACGCCCGCCTCGGCGTCGAACTGCTCGACCACGGCGGTACGCAGCTGGGGTGAGGTGAGCATGTCGACCTCACCCCCGACCTCGATCACGACCTGGCCGGGCGAGGGGGTGGTGTGGCTGAGCGTGATCTGGTCGTCGACGTCGCCCCCACGCCGGGTCGAGGGCGGGTCGGACGGCAGGTTCTCACGAGTCTCGGACATCGACGCTCACGGTAGGACCCCGGTGGCGTGTGTGCCACTTCAGGCATCATCTTGTGCCCGGGCGAGTCGATGTCCTCCCTCGGGAGTGCGAACGGCTCGGCCCGTCCCGGCCAGGTGCTCCAGCAGTGGCACGGCCACCCGGCGGCTCGTGCCGAGGGCCTGGCGGGCCGCGCTCAGCGTGAACTCGGGGCCGAGGCCCGCCAGCACCTCCACCGCGCGTGAGTCGGCGCCGGGAAGCAGCACGACGCCGTCCGCGAGCCGGATCAGCTCGCCCGCCCTGACGAGTGACGCGAGCTGGCGTGGCCCCAGGCCGAGCTCGGTCAGCCGGCCGGCCTCGGGTGCGGCGAACGGGCTGCGCTCCAGATCGGTGCGCAGCGCGTCCATGGCGGCGCGGACCGGAGCAGGCAGGGAGCGCGCAGCGGAGCGCACGACCCGCCCGTCGCGCAGCGCCAGGCCCGGGTCGGGGCCTGCCTGGGCAGCGTGCCGCAGCACGGCCTCGACCAGGCGTGGTTCGGGGAGCCCGGCGGCGCGCCGTGCGGCTTCGGTGGGCAGTCCGGGGTCGAGTGGGTCCGCGTTGTCGTGGTCCGTCACCGCGGCCACCAGCGTCGCAGCGATCTCGGTGGCCCGTGCCGGGTCCACCAGCCAGCCGGCTGCCCCGGGGGCCCTGTGCGCGGTCGTGTCGAGGTCGGCGGCGGTGACGCCCATGGCGAGCAGCTCCGCCCGCCGTGCGAAGCCCCGGCGGCCCAGCTCGGCTGCGGCCGACGCGACGCCGGTCATGGTGGCGAGCTCGCCGGCACGCCGGGCGGCGGCGCCCCGGCGGCGCAACGGCGGCGGCCGCACGTCCAGCACGGTCACCCCGGCGGTGACCAACCGGCGTCCGGGGTCGCGCAGCACCGCGCGGTCGCCGATCCGCAGCGGGAGGGGGTGGCGCAGCCGCAGCCGCACGGTGTCGGGGCCGAGCGGGCGGACCCGGGCCGTGACGGCCGCGGCGCCGATGTGCAGGCTCAGCTCCTCGGGCAGCTCGCCGGCGCCGGTGGAGCCGGCGGCCCGCACCTCGTGCAGGCGCACGTCGAGCAGGTCGGTGGCGAGCCAGGCGCCGGGTGTGAGCAGCGCGTCGCCGCGCGTCACGGCCTCCCGTGGCAACCCGCGCAGGTTCACCGCCACCCGGGACACACCGCGCGTCTCCGGGACGGCCGCGCCCAGGCTCTGCAGGGCACGGACGCCCACGCTCCGGACGCCGTCGGCCGTGGCGAGCTCCAGCTCGTCGCCCACCCGGATGCGGCCGGCGCCGAGAGTGCCGGTGACGACGGTGCCGGCGCCGCGGATGGTGAACGCCCGGTCCACCCAGAGGCGGACGTCCGCCGCGACGTCCGGGGCCGGCAGGGCACTGACGAGGTCGTCCAGCGCGCGGCGCAGCTCGTCCATGCCGGCTCCGGTGGCGGCCGAGACGCAGACCGTGCGCAGCCCGGCCAGTGGCGTGCCCGCCAGGTGCTCCAGTGCCTCGTCGCGGGCCAGCTCCGGTTCCATCAGGTCGCTGCGGGTGATGACCAGCAGACCGTCCCGCACACCGAGGGCGCAGAGCGCGTCGACGTGCTCAGCCGACTGGGGCATCCACCCCTCGTCGGCGGCCACCACGAGCAGCACGGCGGGCACCGGCCCGACCCCGGCCAGCATGGTCGTGACGAAGCGTTCGTGGCCGGGGACGTCGACGAACGCCACCGTGGCTCCCGACGGGAGCTCCGTCCAGGCGAAACCCAGGTCGATGGTCATGCCGCGGCGGCGTTCCTCGGCCCACCGGTCCGGCTCCATCCCGGTGAGCGCGCGGACCAGCGTCGACTTGCCGTGGTCGACGTGCCCGGCGGTCGCCACCACGGCCGGGGCCCCCGTGTTACCGGGCACGACCTGCTCCCACGGCGAGCACCGCGGCGGCGAGCTCCTGGTCCGCCTCCACGGGCAGGGCTCGCAGGTCGAGCAGGCAGCGGCCGTGCTCGACCCGGCCGAGCACCGCGGGCTCGCCTGCCCGCAGAGCGGCCGCGTAACGCTCGGGCAGGGCAACCGCGGCGCTGGCGAGAGTGACGCCGGGCGCGCCACCGCCCCCCACGGTGGCGGCGGACCCGACCGCGGTGGCCTCGACACCGGCGGCGGTGAGCGATCCGGCCAGCCTCTCGGCCCGGCCGCGCAGGACGGCCGGGTCGGCGTCGAGGGCGGCCCGGGTGGGGGAGACGGGGCCGCGGAGGGTGGCCTCGAACGCCGCCAGGGTGAGCTTGTCCACCCGCATCGCCCTGGCCAGCGGGTGGCGCCGGATCCGCTGCACGAGCTCGGCCCCCTCACCGGGGGCACCGAGCAGCAGTCCGGCCTGCGGGCCCCCGAGCAGCTTGTCGCCCGACGCCGTGACGAGCGTGGCGCCTGCGGCGAGCGCACCTGCCGCGTCGGGCTCGTCGGGCAGCAGCGGGTGCGGGGTGAGCAGCCCGGATCCGATGTCGGCCACCACCGGCACCCCGAGGCCGGTCAGCTCCTCGATACCGACGGAACGGGTGAACCCGGTGACGACGAAGTTCGACGGGTGCACCTTGAGGATCAGCGCGGTGTCGTCACCCACCGCGGCGGCGTAGTCGGCGCGGCTCACCCGGTTGGTGGTGCCGACCTCCCGCAGGCGCGCGCCGGTGGCCGTGAGCAGGTCGGGGATGCGGAACCCGTCACCGATCTCCACGAGCTCCCCGCGGGCGATGACGATCTCCCGGCGCCCGTCACCACCACCGGCGGCCAGCGTGACGGCCACCAGGGCCAGCGCGGCGGCGCCGTTGTTCACCAGGTGCGCCGCGGCGGCCCCCGGGACGGCCGAGAGCAGGGCGTCGATGGCGGCGTTGCCGCGGGGGCCCCGTCCGCCGGTGCCGAGGTCGAGCTCGACGTCGCAGGTCCCGGCGGCCAGGTCCAGCGCCGCGCGGGCGGCGGCGGAGAGCGGGGCGCGGCCGAGGTTGGTGTGCAGCAGCACCCCGGTGGCGTTCAGCACCGGCCGCAGCCCGGTAGCGGTGTCCGGCAGGGAGGCGAGCACGGCGCCGACCACGGCCTCGTGGTCGACCGGCAGCTCGCCCCGCCGGGCGCGGTCCTGCGCGGCGGCGACCGTCGCCTTCACGAGGTCACGGCCGAGCCGGTCCACCGCGGCGGCGATGCGTGGTTCGGCGAGCACCGTGTCGGTGCGCGGTACCCCGCGGCGCGGGTCCACCCTGGTCACTGCAGCACCCTACGACCAGGCGTCGCGGCCCGTATCCCGAGCGGTGCGTGGCCGGGGGCGCAGGTCAGCCGACGGTCGACCGCTCGCGCGGCGTGGGCCGTGCGGTGCGGCTCTCCGCGTCCCCCTCGGCGTCGTTGGCGAATGCCGTGGAGTCCGGGTTGGTGCTCAGCTCGGTGCCGAGCAGCTTGTGCAGCCTGCCCATCTCGGTGCGCACGCCCTCGTGCAGCGTCCCGAGGCGCCGCAGCTCCTGCTCGGCCACCTCGCGCCGGCGCTTGAGGTCCTGCTCGCTGCGCTGGCGCACCTCGTCGGCGCGGTTCTGGGCCTCGTTGAGCACCGCGTCGGCGGCGTGCCGGGCGTCGTCGGTGATGCGGGCGGCGTCGTCGCGGGCGGCCGCGAGGGTGGCGGCGGCCTGCTGCTCGCGCTCCTGCAGGGCCACGTTGCGCTGGGTCGCCTCCTGGTCCAGCTCGGCCGACCGGGCGATCAGCGCCTGCTCCACCTCGTGCCGGTGCCGCTCGGCGTCGGCACGGGCCTGCTCGACCAGGGCGGTGGCCTCGTTGGCGGCGCGGTTGCGGACGTCGGCGGCCTCGCGCTCGGCAAGGCGGAGGATCTTCTCGGCGCGGAACCCGAAGCTCTCCTGGGACATGGGCGCCTCGCCCTGGGCCGCCGCACGGGCCCGCATCTCCTTCTCGGTGGCGCGGGCGTGCTGCTCGGCGCCCTGGCGCGCTGCCTCGGCGGTGGCCAACCGGTCCCGGAGCTCCCGCATCTGTGCGTCGACCTGGTCGCGGTCGTACCCGCGCCGGACCACGTCGAACGAGGCCCCGCCGGGGGACGGACTGCTGCTTCCGGCGCTCTGCACGTTCGGGATGCCGTGAGCGGAGTTCTGGGAGCTGATCGTCACGGCGCGTAGCCTGTTCGTCCGAACGGGCGAGTTCTACGAACGATCGGTGGACGGGCGATTTGGTGCGATGGGCGGTTTCACCCGTTCCGTCCCACCTGCTGCCGCCGTCCGGGCGACCTAGTCTCTGAGCATGTCCGACGCCACGATCGTCCGCCGTCTCACGCAGTTCAGCCACGGTGCGGGGTGCGCGTGCAAGCTCGCACCGGGAGACCTCGCGCAGGTGCTGCGCACGCTGACCCCGCAGAGCCATCCGGACCTGCTCGTCGGCACCGAGACCGGTGACGACGCGGCCGTGTGGCGGCTGGACGCCACCCGCGCGCTGGTGGCCACCACCGACTTCTTCACCCCGCTGGTCGACGACCCGCGCACCTGGGGCCGGATCGCCGCCCAGAACGCGGTGTCGGACGTGTACGCGATGGGTGGGCGCCCGCTGTTCGCGCTGAACCTCGTGGCGTGGCCCTCGTCGGAGCTGCCGACGTCGATGCTCGCCGAGGTGCTGGCCGGCGGGGCGGAGATCGGCGCGGAGAACGGGTTCGCGGTCGTCGGCGGCCACAGCGTGGACGACCCGGAGCCCAAGTACGGGCTCGCCGTGGTGGGCGAGGTGCACCCCGACCGGATCCTCACCAACGCCGGCCTGCGCGACGGGGACGTGCTGGTGCTCACCAAGGCACTCGGGGTCGGGGTCGCCACCACCGCGATCAAGGCGGGCACGGCGTCGGCCGACGTGCAGGAGGCGGCGATCGCGTCGATGACCACGAGCAACGCCGCCGCCGCGGCGGCCGCTGTGGCAGCGGGTGCCACCGGCTGCACCGACGTCACCGGGTTCGGGCTGCTCGGGCACCTGTCGAAGATGACGGCCGCGTCCGGCGTCGACGTGGAGATCGACGTGGCGGCGGTTCCGTTCCTGCCCGGTACGCGCGAGCTCGCCGAGGCCGGGACGATCCCGGGCGGCACGCGGCGCAACCGGGACTGGGTGGCGCCGTCGGTGGATCCCGGCCGGTTCGCGGAGCTGGACGTCCTGCTGCTCGCCGACGCCCAGACCTCCGGCGGCCTGCTGTTCGGGGCCGCCCCGGAGCAGGCGGCGGCGGCCGTGGCCCAGCTGGGCCACCCGGCCGCGGTGATCGGCCGGGTGCATCGGGGTACGGGCCGTATCGCCCTGCGCTGAACCCGACCTGCGCCGGCCGGCACCCGGGGCTCAGCCGCCCCAGATGTCCTCCAGGAACCGGTTCGAGCTGCGGAGCCCGGCCAGCCAGGCCGCGGCGTCCGCCGCTCCCGCGCTCGTGCGGTCCATGAAGATCTGCTGCAGTGCGGTCCGCACGGCGGGCGCCATGGTGCCGGCGTTGCCGCAGACCAGCACCACACCGTCCTCCTGCAGGAGCTGCCACACCTCGGCGGCGCAGTCGACCATCGCGTCCTGGACGTACCGGCAGCGCCCGTCCGCCCGCGAGAAGGCGTTCTCCACCCGCACCACGCCCTGCTGCTCGAACCGCTGCAGCTCGTCGGCGTAGAGCAGGTCGCTGTCCGCGCGGCGGCAGCCGAAGAACAGCAGCGACCGCGCGATCGGTACCCCCTGTTCCTGCAGGACCGCCCGCTCCTGCAGGAACCCGCGGAACGGCGCGAGACCCGTTCCGGCGCCGACCATGATCATCGGCACGTGCGGGTTCTCCGGCGGCCGGAACGGGATCGACGGCTCGCGGACGAACACGAAGGCCGTGCCCTTCTCGGGCACGGCCGCCAGGTGCCCCGAGCAGACGCCGGTGAAGGTGCCCACCCCCGACCGGGCCGGCCCGCGGAGCACGCCCGCGGTGATGCTGGCGACCCCCGCGTCCGCCATCGGCGACGAGGAGATCGAGTAGTAGCGCGGGCGCAGCGGCGGCAGCATGTCGAGGAACACCTCGAACGGCACCTCGCAGGCCGGGAACGCGTCGAGCAGGTCGAGCACCGACCGGTTGGGCTCGTACACGTGCTCGGTGTAGGCGGCGTGGGACTGCTCGTCGTCGCCGGTCAGGGACTCGAGCTGGGCCTTCTGCCCCGGATCGGTGGTGTAGCGGGCGAGGGTCTCGATGTCGTCGCGGGCGGCCACGTCCTGCAGCTCGACGCAGCTGCCGAGCACCCCGAGCAAGGGCGCAGGCTCCTCGATCGGCAGGTGGGTGTGTGAGCCGCTGCGGGGGATGATCGTGACGTACTGCCCGGCGTCCAGCCCGAAGCGCGTCATCACCCGGCGGATCAGGTCGATGTTGTTGCGCGGGAGCACGCCGAGGTGGTCACCGGCGCGGTAGACCATCTCCGGCGGCAACGCGATCTCGACGTGGCGGGTGGAACGCTCCGCCGGCTTGCCGTTGCTGCCCAGCAGCAGCTCACGGTTCTCGGTGATCCGTCCCGGGCGGGCCCGGTAGGACATGATCACCGGGTTGGTCAGCTGCCGGTTGGTCAGCGTGATCGCCAGCCGTGGACCGGTGTCGACCGCGGCACCGACCTCGGCAGGCAGGTCGAGCGCGGCGGCGAGGTCGGACCAGAGGTCGCCGTGCCAGTCGCGGTACTGCGCGTCGAAGTCCCCGGCGGCGTTGCCCTCGCCCCTGCGGTGCACGCGGCGCCCGCCGTGGGCCTCGAGCTGCTCGTCCAGCATCGTGGGCACCGACTGGTAGGTGCTGGCCCACTCCGTGTTGCCGCAGCCGAAGACGCTGTACGTGACGCCGTCGGCGGCACCGTCGCCCGCGCCGCTGATCCAGCGGCAGAACGCGGCCGCGTTGTCCGGCGGGGTCCCGTTGTAGGACGAGGACACGACCACCGCGGCTCCGCCCGCGGGCAGGTCGTCGACGTGGTCGTCGAGCGCGCCCAGCGTCACGTCGAAGCCGCGTTCCGCGCCCTCCTGCGCCAGCCGCGTGGCGATGCCCTCGGCCGTACCGAGGTTCGAGCCGAACAGCACCGACAGCGGGGTGCCGTGCCGGGCCACCACCGGGGCGGGCGCCGCGGCCGGCGCCGCGGCGGCGGACCCGGTCAGCGCGTCCGCGTCGGCAGCCGCCGGCGGCGCCGCCCGCTCGATGCGCACGTCGGTGCGGGGCCGGACCTGGATGCGGAAGTCGTCCGGCTTGACGGTCAGCGTCGTCTTGGTCTTCAGCTGGTAGTTCAGGTGGTCGACGAGCTCGAACCGCTGCAGCAGCATGCCGAGCACGAGCACGGCCTCCTGCAGCGCGAACTGCCGCCCGATGCAGGCCCGCTGGCCGGTGCCGAAGGGCTTGTAGACGTTCGGAGGGAGCTGGGAGAACCGCTCCGCCGCCATGTGGTCCGGGTTGAAGTCGTGGGCGTCGGGACCCCACACCGACTCCTGGCGTTGCAGCGCCGGGATCACCACGGTGAGCGTCGTGCCTGCGGGGATCGCGTACCGGCCGCCGATCACGGTGTCCTCGTACGGGGTGCGGCTGAAGGCGGGTGCCGTGGGCCAGAGCCGCAGCGTCTCGTCGAGCACCTGCCGGATGTAGCGCAGCCGCTGCACCTGCTCGAACGTCGGCCACGCCGAGGTGCCGAGCACCTCGTCGGCCTCCGCGCGCGCCCGGTCCATCGCCGCCGGGTCCTTGAGGAGGTAGTTGACGGCGAAGGAGAGCAGCCCCGATGTCGTCTCGTGGCCGGCGATGAGGAACGTGATGCACTGCGCGCGGATGTTGGCGTCGGGCAACCCCTCCCCGCTCTGCTTGTCCACGCCGACGAGCATCCGGCCGAGCAGGTCGGTGGTGTCGGCGGCGTCGCCCTGGGCGCGGCGCTCGGCGATGAGGTCGTCGACCAGGTTGTCCATGAAGGCCTGGTCCTCCTCCGCCTGGCGCTGGGCCCGGATCCGCAGCCGCGACTGGAGCTTCAGCTGCCGGGTCCGGGTCTGGGCCTCGGTGAGGGTGCGGACCATCGCCTCGACGAAGGGGTGCGGGGTGTCGCGGTAGAACGAGTTGAACCGGTAGCCGAACCCGCACAGCGCGATCGTGTCGAGCGTCAGACGGGTCATGTCCGCGGGTACGTCGACGTCCTCACCCGGGTTGAGCCGTCCCCACTTCTCCATCAGCTGGTCGGCGATGTCGAGCATCTTCGGCATGTAGTCGCGCATCGCCTGCAGGCTGAACGGCGGCATCAGGATGTTGTGCGCGCGGTGCCACAGCGGGTCGTCGGTGCTGGAGGTGAACAGCCCGTTCGACAGGCCGCCCCGGCGCAGGTTCGACAGCCCGCCGCCGACCTGCTTGTCGAACCGCTGGTCGTCGCAGATCTCGTCCACGAGCTCGGGGCCGGACACGAACAACCGCACGCCACCGGGGACGGTGAGCTTGTACAGCGGCCCGTACTCGTCGGCCATCCGTATCAGCGCGTCGATGGGGTGAGCGGCGTCGAGGTCGAAGACGTTGCCCAGCAGCGGGATCCCGCGGGGGCCGGGGATCTCGTCGATGCCGATCGGTGCGTTCATGGTGTCCCTTCTGTCGGCGGGCGCACCAGCAGCAGGATGCTCACGGCGAGCACCCAGGCTGGGAACACCAGCAGGATTCCGGGGTGGTAGGTCACGCTGACCAGCAGGAACGCCGCGATGACGTAGCTCAGCGCGGCTACCCACCGCGGCAGGAGCCCGGCGGTCCAGGCCAGCCTGGTTGTCGTGATCATGTACATGCCGGCGGCCCGGACGCCGTAGACGAAGACCATCGCGTAACCGACGGCCGACAGGGCGCGGGCGACGTCGGGCGGTGGCAGGGGGGCGGGGGAGAGCTGTGACAGCAGGGCCACCGCCCCGACGGCGGCCGCTCCGGTGAAGAGCGTGCCGACGAACAGGACGCCCGAGGCCAGCTGCAGCCAGTGCGGGATCTGCGACCACGACCCCGGCCGGAGCACCTGCAGCAGCGTCCGGGTCGCGATCATGTGCCAGAGACCGGCGATGCCCGCGAACGGGACGATGTAGAGGCCCAGCGCGACCAGCACGTCCCGGGAACCGGCCGTGTAGAACGCGACGTAGTCCGAGTCCGGCGCGGAGAGCCCCGGAACCTGGTGGACCAGCACCAGGCCGGCGGTGAACAGCAGCGCGAACACCACCCCCGACACCCCGGCCATCCGGGCGTGCCCCGCGCCGCGCGCGTCGGCGGTGGTGGGCCCGTCCGTGGTGCCGTCCGTCGTGGTCACGATCGTCCGTCGCGCCGCTGACCGCATCGAGGCTCCTCGCGGGACCGGACCGCGTCACAGTCGACTTCTGCATGACCGGCTGGTCATTGAAACGATACGTCCCGTAACTGGTCCTACGGGCGTCCCCGGGCCTGGTCAATGGCTCGGCGGGAAGTTGGGCCGTTGGTGGGGTGCACCACCGGGCGGCGGTAATCAGCGGCGACCCGTGCCGGGCGCCGTCGGCAGGGACTAGCGTCGCGAGCCGTGCCCGATCCCGTCGACCGCTCCTGCAGCCACACCCGCGCCTGGGTGAACGAGGCGATCAGGCTCGTGGAGGCCGATGCCAACCGGTCGGCCGACACGCATCTGCATCCGTTCCCGCTGCCTGCGGAGTGGGGGATCGAGGTCTACCTCAAGGACGAGTCGGTGCACCCGACCGGAAGCCTCAAGCACCGGCTCGCCCGCTCACTGTTCCTCTACGCGCTGGTGAACGGCTGGATCGTCGAGGGCACCACGGTCGTGGAGGCGAGCTCGGGATCCACCGCCGTGTCGGAGGCGTACTTCGCCGGCCTCATCGGGGTGCCGTTCGTGGCGGTGATGCCGAGGTCCACCAGCCCGCAGAAGATCGCGCTGATCGAGCGGTACGGCGGCCGCTGCCACTACGTGGACCGCGCACCGGCGATGTACGAGGAGGCGCAGCGGCTCGCCGCGGAGTGCGGCGGGCACTACATCGACCAGTTCACCTACGCCGAGCGCGCCACCGACTGGCGGGGCAACAACAACATCGCCGAGTCGATCTTCGGTCAGCTCGCACTGGAGCGCTACCCGATCCCCGAGTGGATCGTCATGGGAGCGGGCACCGGGGGTACCTCCGCGACGATCGGCCGCTACCTGCGCTACCGCCGCCATCCGACGCGGCTCGCCGTCGTCGACCCGGAGAACTCCGCGTTCTTCCCCGGCTGGACCACGGGTGCGGCGGACTACGGCACCGGGATGCCCTCGCGCATCGAGGGCATCGGCAGGCCGCGGATGGAGCCGAGCTTCGTCCCCACCCTGATCGACCTGATGATCCCGGTACCGGACGCGGCCAGCGTGGCCGCGGCGCGGCACCTGCACGCCGTCACCGGCCGCTTCGCGGGTGGCTCGACGGGCACCAACCTGTGGGGCGTATGGCACCTGGTGGCGCGGATGCGCGACGCCGGGGTGCGCGGCAGCGTCGTCACGCTGATCTGCGACGGCGGGGAGCGCTACCGGCACAGCTACTACGACGACGGCTGGGTGGCGGCGCAGGGGATGGATCTTCCGCCCTACACGGCGGCGATCGAGCGGTTCCTCGCGACCGGGGAGTGGGCGCCCCCACCGACCTGACCGGCCGGGGGCGACCCGCTACTGGCGCAGGTCGGCGCCGATGCCCGTGAGGGACCGGACCTCCATCTCCTTCTGCACGTCGGAGCTCTCGTTGCGGCCACCGAGCATCGTTCCGAACCAGCCGCAGAAGAACGAGAACGGGATCGAGATGATGCCGGGGTTGTTCAGCGGGAACACGTGGAAGTCCACCATCGGGAAGATCGACGTGGGGCTGCCCGACGTCACCGGCGAGAACGCGATCAGCAGCAGGCAGGAGCCGAGGCCGCCGTACAGGCTCCACAGGGTGCCCATGGTGTTGAACCGTTTCCAGAACAGCGCGTACAGGATCGTCGACAGGTTCGCCGACGCGGCCAGCGCCAGCGCCAGCGCCACGAGGAACGCCACGTTCTGCCCGTTCGCCAGGATCCCCCCGAGTATCGCCAGCACGCCGAGCACGACGGCGGCGATCCGGGCGACCCGGACCTCCCGGCGCGGGTTGGTCCGCCCGCGCTTGATGATGTTGGCGTACACGTCGTGGGCGAAGGACGCCGACGCGGCGAGCGTCAGCCCTGCCACGACCGCCAGGATCGTCGCGAAGGCCACTGCCGAGACGATGCCCAGCAGCACCGGCCCGCCGATGGCCAGCGCCAGCAGCGGCGCCGCCGAGTTCTCGCCGCTCGGAGCCGCGAGGATGGCCCGGGAGCCGACGAGCGCGCCTGCGCCGTAACCGATCACCAGCGTGCACAGGTAGAACACGACCATCGTGCAGACGGCCCACACCACCGAGCGGCGGGCCTGGACGGCGTTGGGCACCGTGTAGAACCGGATCAGCACGTGCGGCAGGCTGCAGATCCCCAGCACGAGCGCCAGTGCCAGGGAGACGAAGTCCAGCTCGTTGTGTCCGTACTGGGTGCCCGGCGCCAGTATCGCGTCGCCGAGCGGGTTGTTGGCGACGGCCTTCTCGAGGATCGCGGAGAAGCTGAAGCCGAACTGGCCCATCAGGAACACCGTGATCGTCGTGACGCACAGCAGCAGGAGCACGGCCTTGACGATCTGCACCCATGTGGTGCCCTTCATGCCGCCGACCAGCACGTAGAAGATCATGATCAGGCCGACGATCGCGATGACGACCGACTGGCCGGTGCGGTCGGTGATGTTGAGCAGCAGCGCGACGAGCCCGCCGGCCCCGGCCATCTGCGCCAGCATGTAGAAGAACGAGATCACCAGCGTGGAGAGCGCGGCAGCGGCCCGCACCGGACGCTGACGCATCCGGTAGGCGATGACGTCGCCCATCGTGAACCGGCCGGTGTTGCGCAGGAGCTCGCCGATCAGCAGGAGCCCGACCAGCCAGGCCACGACCCAGCCGACGGAGTACACGAACCCGTCGTAGCCGTGCACCGCGATGCTGCCGGCGATGCCGAGGAACGAGGCCGCCGACAGGAAGTCGCCCGACAGCGCGATGCCGTTCTGGGCGCCGGTGAAGCGGGAGTCGGCCGCGTAGTAGTCCGCGGTGGAGGTGCTCCCGCGGCTCACGCGGTAGACGAGCGCCAGTGTGGCCACCGCGAACACCGCGAAGACGCCGATGTTCGCCATCGGGTTGCCGGTCGGGGTTGCGACCGCTGCGACGTTCACGCCGGTCCCTCTCCGGCCAGGGCGCGCACCAGTCTGACCTGGGGGTCCAGGTTGCGCTTGGCGTACCGGTGGTAGATGAACGTGATCGCCAGCGTGGTGACGAACTGGCCCAGGCCCAGCAGCATGCCGACCGTGACCAGGCCGACGACCCGCCTGCCCATGAAGTCGTGGGCGTAGGCCGCCAGCAGGACGAAGATGAGATACCAGCCCAGGAACGCGAACGTCATCGGGAACACGAACCGGCGCAGCCTGGTGCGGAGCTCGGAGAACTCGCGGCTGCAGTGGATGGCCGCGTAGTCCACCCGTCGCGAGGGCGGGGGCACCTCGTGTTCCGGTTCGGGGGTGGGTCCGGTGCCCCACAGGGTGGGGGCGACGGCGGGTTGGTCCCGCCCGAAGTCTCCGGCCCGTATGCCGGGAGAGTGGTACGTCGCACGCCCCGCCCCGGTCGAGTGCCGACGTCGGGGACCTGTCGCTCGGGTCAATGTTCCTCCAGACGGAGTCCTTTGCTGCGACGGTGCAACAGCCGTAGGCGTCACGGTGGGTGATATCACAGACGGGCCGGGCTAGGCCGATCGGAGTAGCGGCAATCCGGAGCCGCCGTCACCGGCTGGTGCCCCGCGTCAACGGGCCGGTGGGAGACGGGGCACGGCAGTACGGGCCCGGCACCGCATCGAGCGCCCAGCGGGTGCGCCCCACGGCCGGACGGGGCGCTGCTCGTCCCCGGCCGCAGGTAGACCCCCGGATTTGCGGTATCGGGCCGGCGATCCGGGCCCGGGGTGATCAAGCACTCAACGCGATATTCGCCCCCGATTGGGCATCTCACCGGCTTCTTCCGATCAATCACCTCAGCGATCGGATGACCGTCTCGTACGTGTCGCTCCGCGTTCATCTCCCGGCCGTGTCGATCGGCGAACGTGACGACCGGCCACCACCCGGTCGGGTGAATCGACCGGCCACGTACGTGACAGGGAGAACATCCATGACGAACGGAATGTCCCGCCGCGGCTTCTTGCGCGGGACCGCCGCTGCAGGTGCCGGAGTGGTCCTGCTGGGCGCGAGCGAGGTCCTGCTCACCGCGCCGAACGCCGCAGCGGCACCGGCGCCGGCAGGCGCGGGATACGGGCCGCTGGTGGCCGACCCGGCCAAGCGCCTCGCCCTCCCGAAGGGCTTCACCTACTCGGTCGTCACCGAGGCCGGCGTGACCCGGCTGGAGTCCGGCGAGTTCACCCCGAGCAACCACGACGGCACTGGCGCCTTCACGGGCAAGGGGGGTGGCACGGTGCTCGTCAACAACCACGAGCTGGGCGGCGCGCTCGCCGACACCCCGCTGCCGGTGCCGCACCTCGAGGGCCTCACCTACGACCCGGGCAGCGCGGGCGGCTGCACGATCATCGAGACCGACAAGGACGGCAAGCGCGTCCGCGAGTTCGTCGGGATCGCGGGCACCGCCCAGAACTGCGCCGGCGGCATCACGCCCTGGAACACCTGGCTGACCTGCGAGGAGACCGAGGGGCTCGCCGGCTCCGGCGGCCGCACCAAGGACCACGGGTACGTGTTCGAGGTCGACCCGTTCGACCAGGCTGCGAACCGTGACCCGCAGCCGATCAAGGCGCTCGGCCGGTTCGCCCACGAGGCCGCCGTGGTGGACCCGAAGTCGGGCAACATCCTGCTCACCGAGGACGCGGGCGACCCCAACGGCCTGCTCTACCGGTGGGAGGCGCCGAAGAAGTTCAAGCCCAAGAAGGGCGGGCTCCGGGAGCTCGGCCCGACCGACGGCGTGCTCGCCGCCATGCGCTGCACCGACAAGGCAGGCGCCTTCGTCGACGACCTGTCCCGCGCCACCGAGATCGGCACCACCTACGGCGTCACCTGGACGACGGTGCCCGACCGCGACGCCCGCACCACGTCGGTCCGCAAGCAGTTCACCGGCGACCAGGTGACCCGCGGGCACAAGCTCGAGGGCGCCTGGTGGGCCGACAACGGTGCGTACATCGTCACGAGCTACGCGCGTGAGGACAGCCCGGTTCCCCACGACGGGCAGGTGTGGTTCTACGACCCCAAGCGTGAGACCTTCACGCTGAAGGTGCGCTTCGGCGTCAACCCGAACCCCGACCAGGACGGCGCGTTCGACGGCCCGGACAACATCACCGTCTCCCCGTGGGGCGGCCTGATCGTGGCCGAGGACGGCGAGGGTGTGCAGCACCTCGTCGGCGTCACGGACGGCGGGGACCCGTTCCCGCTGGCGCGCAACGAGCTCGGCAACGGCAGCGAGTTCACCGGCCCGGTCTACTCGCAGGACAAGAAGATCCTGTTCGGCAACATCCAGACCCCGGGGATCATGTTCGCGATCAGCGGCCCCTGGAAGAAGCAGCACTAGCCGCGGCGCCCCGCCCCACCCCGGCAAGTTGCAGCAAAGCCACTTTCATGCAACCACGTTGCGTGAAAGTGGCTTTGCTGCAATGCGTGGGGGCCAGCGGGGGCGGGGGGAGCCTGCCGTCGCGGGTACCGGGCGGCCTTCCAGGCTCGCCGCCGCCGCGAGCAGCTTGAGCTCGTCGCCCGGGCGGCCGACGAGCTGCACACCCACCGGCGCGCCCCGCACGGTCACGGGGGCGACCACGGCGGGCAGGCCGGCCAGGTTCCACGCCTGCGTGTACGGGACGCGGGCGGCGGACACCAGCACGGTGGGCAGGTAGCGCCGGTTCTGCAGGGCGCCGGCCCGCAGGGGCGGCCCGGCCACCGCCGGGCTGAGCAGCAGGTCGTGGCCGCCCGCGTCGAGCCAGTCGAGGAACCGGCCGCGCCACGCGGCGGCCGCGGCCGGGTCGGGCATCCGCATCCGCTGCACCCGCCGTCCCTTGCGGACCACGGTGGCGGTGCGTCGCTCCACCTTCCGCTCGTCGAGGCCGAGGTCGGCGAACTCGTCGGCGATGCCCGCGTGCCAGCGCCGCGTCCACTGCGTGACGAGGGTGTGTGAATAGGGCGGATCGGCGAGGGTGACGGTCGCGCGGTTCGGACCCGCGCGGAGGCGGGCGGCCGCGCCGACAGCGGCGGCCCTGTGGTCGGGGTGCAGCCGTCCGACCGGCGACGGGTGGCGCAACGACAGTGCGATGCGCGCCGGCCCGCCGTAGGCGACGCCGTCGTCCCCGGCCTCGCCGCCCCCGCGGAGCACCGCGAGCATCAGCGCGGCGTCACTCGCGGTGCGGGCCATCGCGCCCGTGGCCGTGAGCCCGCGCCAGTGCTGCTCGGCCCCGCCGGGCAGCGGCACCACGCCCGCTCCGGGCTTGACCCCCACGAGGCCGCAGTACGCCGCCGGGATGCGGATGGAGCCGCCGCCGTCGGTGCCCAGCGCCAGCACGGCCATCCCCGCCGCCACGGCCGCGGCGCTGCCGCCGCTCGACCCGCCGGGATCCAGCGCAGGGTCCAGCGGGTTGCAGGTGACCCCGAACGCCGAGTGCGTGAACCCCCAGATCGCGAGCTCGGGCATCTTGGTCTTGCCGATCACGACGGCGCCGGCGGCGCGCAGCCGCTTGACCAGATCGTCGTCGCGCCGGGCCGGCTCGGCCGAGGTGGCCACCGAGCCGTGCCGGGTGGGATACCCCGCGACGTCGATGTTGTCCTTGATCGCCACCGGCACCCCGGCCAGTGGCAGGGCGAAGCGGTCCGACCGCGTGTCGACGGCTCCCGCCTCGGCGAGCACCCGCTCCGGGTCGTGCTCCTGGAACGCGCCGACCGAGGGCTCGCGGTCGGCGATCCGGGCCAGATGGGCTCGGGCGACGTCGGCCGCGCTGAGGCGCCCGTCGTGCACACGCGCCGCGATCTCGGCCGCGGTGAGCGCGGTCACGTCGAGGGCCATCCCTCCACCATCGCACCGATTAGGCGTTGTCCGTGGTAGACCCGCCGGAGCAGCCGACCGGCGCGACGCCGGGCGATCGCCCGGTCAGCTGCGGGGGACGGGGGAGGTGGCTCCGTCGGCGGCCAGCCAGCTGCCCTCGTGGTGCGCCTGCTCACCACGGGCCTTGCGCTCGCGCTGCGGGGCGATGACGTGCTGGGGGTCGGCGGCCGACGCCATCCCCGCCTCGAACACCGCGAACCGGGTGGCCAGCGATCCCGCTGCGAGGGCCGCGCCGGAGGCGACGGCAGCCACGCGGCCGCGCCGCCCGCCCAGCGCGGCGAGCACCGCACCCAGCCCGCCCGCGGCGGTGAGGGCCCGGGACAGCCGGTTCCATCGGCCCGCCTTCCCCTCGCGGTACGCCCCGACGACGTTGCCGGGGATCGGCTCGAGCCGCCGCTCCAGCATCTCGCCGGCGGCGAGCTCGGCCGCTGCTCCGGCCACGGCGAGCCGCACCATCGGCAGGCGCTCCCGCCTGGCGGCCCCGGTGAGCCCGGTGATCGCCAGCTGTGCGCCCGCACCAGCCGCGGCGCCGCTGGCCGCGAACAGCACCGGCAGCTCGCCCCGGGCCTCGTGCCACGCCGGTATCGCCGTGTCCGCCAGCAGGACGCCGGTGTAGCTCGCCAGCGGCGGACCGAGGAACGCGGCGCCCCACCCGGCGAGCCTGCCGAGCCCCGGCGCGATGCCGGTGAGCTCGGAAGCCGCGGAGGCCGACGCCAGCGCGGCGAACGGGCTGAGGATCCACGAGCCGATCGACAGCGGCGACGTCGGCTTGATCACCCGCAGCATGTTGAGGAAGCGGGTGGGACGGCCGAGGTCGTGGACGAGCGCGACGGTGCCCAGCATCGCCCCGCCGGTGGCGACGAGCCGGCCGCCGCGGCGCAGGACGGGCCGGCCGGTGGCGTCGCCGAGCGCCGCGACCACCGCCGACGTCCCGGCCATGCCACCCACCCACAGGTAGAGCGGCACGTCGGGGTTCTTCCACGTCGGCTTCTTGAGGATGGGCCGCCCGTAGTAGGAGACGAACTCCGCCTCGGGGACCATTGAGCCCTTGATGCGTTTGCGACCCCGCCGCTCGCGCCTGCCGACGCCGCCGTTGCCCGCCACGTCCGTCTCCTTCATCGGGCCGTCTCCTTCATCGGGACCGCCCGCCGAGGAACGACCCCACGACCGCCGCCGTGAGACCGACCGCCGCCAGCGCCGCCCGCTTCCACATCTGCGGGAGGTCCCGGGTGGTGACCACCGGGTCCGGCGGGAGCCCGTAGACCTCCGGCTCGTCGAGCAGCAGGAAGAAGGCGCCGTCGCCGCCGACGCCGTCGTCGGGGTCGCGGCCGTAGAGCCGGGCCTCGGTGACGCCGTTGCCCTGCAGCTCGGCCAGCCGCCGGTCGGCCCGTTCGCGCAGCTCGTCGAGCGGGCCGAACTGGATCGACTCGGTCGGGCAGGCCTGGGCGCACGCCGGGGTCAGCCCGTCCTTCGTGCGGTCGTAGCAGAGCGTGCACTTGAACGCCCGGCCGTCGCCGGGCCGGATGTCGATCACGCCGTACGGGCAGGCGGGCACGCAGTAGCCGCAGCCGTTGCAGACGTCGGGCTGGACGAAGACGGTGTCGAACTCGGTGCGGATCAGCGCGCCCGTCGGGCAGACGTCGAGGCACGCGGCGTGCGTGCAGTGCTTGCAGACGTCCGAGGACATGAGCCAGCGCACGTCACCCGCGGGATGGGCCGGGGACTCCTCCGTGCGGGTCTCGATGAACGCGACGTGGCGCCAGGTGGAGGACCCCAGCGCACCGGTGTTGTCGTAGGACATGCCGAGCAGGTCCATGTCGCGCAGCCCGGCGAGGTCGGTCGGGTTGCTGCCGGTGGGGCCCGCGTCGGACGGGACGAGGTTCCACTCCTTGCACGCCACCTCGCACGCCTTGCAGCCGATGCAGACCGAGGTGTCGGTGAAGAACCCCAGCCGGGGCGGCCGCTCGCCCGGCATGCCGAGGTAGGAGGCGGCGCCGTCCGCCGCCCGGACCTCCTCCGGGGGGGTCACGCCAGGCCCGCCCGCCGCTGGTAGTCCTCGACGAGTGTGCGCAGCCCGGCGCCGTGTGGACGTCGTCCGGGCCGGATGTCGCAGGTGAGCACCTTGGACTCCTGGATGTCGACGTTGGGGTCGAGCGTCACCGACAGGAGGTCGTTGGCGCTGTCTCCGATGGCGAGGCCGTTGTGGCCGAAGTGCCAGGGCACCCCGATCTGGTGGGTCTCCCGGCCTTCGATGCGCAGCGGCTGCATCCGCTCGGTGACGAGCACCTTCAGCTCGATCGCGCTGCGGGCCGTGACGACGGTGGCCCAGCCGAGATGGGTGAGCCCCCGCTCGCGTGCCAGCTCGGGCGAGACCTCGCAGAACGCCTCTGGTTGCAGCTCGGCGAGGTAGGGCACGAACCGGCTCATGCCGCCCCCCGTGTGGTGCTCGGTGAGCCGGTAGGTGGTGAGCACGAACGGGAAGACCGTGGAGCCCACCGGATGGTGCCGGTTGCCCGGCCCCTCGTAGAGCTTCGCGGCCGGGTTGCTCGTGTGCTGCGGATGCAACAGGTTGTGGAACGGCGTCTCCGCCGGCTCGTAGTGCGTCGGGAGCGGTCCGTCCACCAGCCCGGCCGGGGCGAAGAGCCACGCCTTGCCGTCGGTCTGCATGATGAACGGGTCGTCACCGGCGAGCGCCTTGCCCGCCCGCGCGTCCGGCGGGGGCACGTAGTCCGGTGCGGTGGTCGGCGGGAAGTCCGGCACGTCGTGGCCCGTCCACTTCTCCCCGTCCCACCAGATGAGCGCCTTCCGCTCGCTCCACGGCTTGCCGTCCGGGTCGGCGGAGGCGCGGTTGTAGAGCTGGCGCCGGTTGGCGGGCCAGGCCCAGCCCCACTCCGCGGCCACCCAGTCCTGCTCGCGCGCCGGCTTGCGGCGTGCGGCCTGGTTGACGCCGTCGGCGAACACCCCGCAGTAGATCCAGCAGCCGCAGCGGGTGGACCCGTCGCCACGCAGCTGCGTGTAGGCGGTGAGCAGCTCACCGTCGGGGCCGTAGCCGTTGATCTCCTTCAGCACGTCGCTCGCCACGGGCTCGGCGGACGGCCCCTCGGTGGCGTAGTCCCAGGTGAGCGCCTTGATCGGAGCGTCACGTGGGTCGTCGGAGTCGGCGAGCCGCTCCTTGATGATGCGGCCGAGGTGGTAGAAGAACCACAGGTCGCTGCGCGCGTCGTCGGGCGGTTCCACCGCCTTGTGCCGGTACTGCAGCAGCCGCTGGGTGTTGGTGAAGGTCCCGTCCTTCTCCACGTGTGACGCGGCGGGCACGTAGAAGACCTCGGTGGCGATGTCCTCGGTGCGCACCTCGCCGGTCTCGATCTCGGGCGAGTCCTTCCAGAACGTCGCGGTCTCGATGCACGACAGGTCCCGCACCACGAGCCACTCGGCCTTCTCCAGCGCCTTGCGCTGCAGCCGCCCGTTGGCGCTGCCGACGGCCGGGTTCTCCCCGGCGACGATGTAGCCGGGCACCTTGCCCTCGGCCATGTCCAGCACGGTGGCGTAGTTGTTGTGGTCGCCGGACAGCCGCGGCAGCCAGTCGAACCCGTACTCGTTCTCGGCCGTGGCCGCGTCGCCGAACCAGGCCTTGAGCAGGCTGGTCATGTAGTTCGGCATGTCGCCCCAGAACCCGGCCTTGCCGGCGTCCGGCTCGATGTAGTCCTCGAGCGACCCACCCCGTTCGCCCGCGGGCATCGGGAGGTAGCCGGGCAGCAGGTTGAACAGCGTGGGGATGTCGGTGGAGCCCTGGATCGAGGCGTGCCCGCGCAGCGCCATGATCCCGCCGCCGGGCCTGCCGATGTTGCCGAGCAGCGTCTGCAGGATCGACGCGGCCCGGATGTACTGCACGCCGACGCTGTGCTGGGTCCAGCCCACCGCGTAGGACCAGTTGGTGGTGCGGTCCCGGCCGCTGTTCTCCGTGATCGCGCGGGCGAGCTCGAAGAACGTGTCCTGCGGGATGCCCGCGACCTCCTCCACGAACTCCGCCGTGTAGCGCGCGTAGTGGCGCTTGAGGATCTGGAAGACGCAGCGCGGGTCCTGCAGGGTCGGGTCGCGCCGGGGCTTCTCCGCCACCGACGCGCCACCGCTGCCGTACTTGTCGCCACCCGCGGTCTCCCGCTGGTGCTCACCGCCGTGGGCGGACCGCTCGCCGCCGCCCCCGTCCCCGTCGCCCTGGCCGTCCCCGTCGCTCTCGCTGTCCTGGTACGCCCAGCTCACCGGGTCGTAGGTGTGGGACTTGTCGTCCCACCCGCTGAAGACGCCGTCGAGGTCCTCGGTGTCGACGTAGTCCTCGGAGATGAGCGACGAGGCGTTCGTGTAGGAGACGACGTACTCGCGGAACTCCTTGCCCTCGCTCAGGACGTAGTTGATCAGGCCGCCGAGCAGCGCGATGTCGGAGCCTGCCCGGATCGGCACGTGCAGGTCGGCCAGCGCGCTGGTGCGCGTGAACCGCGGGTCGATGTGGATCACCTTGGCGCCGCGCAGCTTCGCCTCCATCACGAACTGGAAGCCGACCGGATGGCACTCGGCGAAGTTCGAGCCCTGGATCACGATGCAGTCGCTCTTCGCGAGGTCCTGCTGGAACGTCGTGGCACCGCCACGACCGAACGAGGCCCCCAGACCGGGGACGGTGGAGGAGTGTCAAAGGCGGGCCTGGTTCTCGACCTGGATCGCGCCGAGAGCCGTGTACAGCTTCTTGATGAGGTAGTTCTCCTCGTTGTCCAGCGTGGCGCCACCGAGATGGGCGATGCCCATGGTGCGGCGCAGCGGCTGACCGTTCTCGTCGGTGTCCTGCCACGTCCGGCGTCGCGTGTCCAGCACGCGGTCGGCGATCATCTCCATCGCCGTGGCGAGGTCGAGCTCCTCCCACTCGGTGCCGCCCGGTCGCCGGTACCGGACCGTGGTGACCCGGTCCGGGCGTGAGACGTACTGCTGGGACGCCGCACCCTTCGGGCAGAGCTTGCCGAGCGAGATGGGCGAGTCGGGGTCGCCCTCGATCTGGATGACCTTCTCGTCCTTGACGAACACGCGCTGCCCGCACCCCACCGCGCAGTACGGGCAGATCGACCGGACCACCCGGTCGGCCTCGGCGATGCGCGGTCGCAGGTGCTCGCTGCCGGCGGATCGGGCGGCGTCACCGCGGGCTGTGGGGTCGGAACCCCTCAGCTGACGGACGACCGGCCACAGCTCGATGAACTCACGAACACCCACGTGGGCCCCGTTCCCTCGGCTCCGACGAGCGAAACCCCCGGAGCCCACGTTAACCGCGTTCGGGAAAGTTGGCGGAGGCGGACGGGAATCGAACCCGCCTGACCGAGATGCTCGACCACGTCGGTTTTGAAGACCGCGGGGGCCACCAGGCGCCCTTACGCCTCCACGCGCAGGCTAGCGACTGGCCTCGAGAGCCTGCGGCACCCCGTCGGCGATCTCGAACAGCGCGAGCAGGCCGGTGGCCTCCAGCGCCCGCGTGACGATCCGGGACCCGGGCACCAGCCGCAGCCGGCACTGCCGCTGTTCGGCCTCGTCCTTCGCGGCGACGAGCACGGCCAGGCCCGCGGAGCCGAGGAACGTGACGTCGGTCAGGTCGAGGACGAGGAGCGAGACGTCGGCGAGCTGCTCGTACACCCGGTCACGCAGGACCGGAGCGGTGAGGGTGTCGATCTCGCCGACCACGTGCATGACGCGGACACCGTCGCCGTGCCCGACCACGTCGAACCGCACGACCTCACCGATCTCGTCGGCGAGGTCGGCGCTCGTTGGCTCGACGGGGGAATCGCCGCTCATGCGCACCGGCTCCTCGAAAAGGCGTCGTGGACTCGTGGTGCGGACTGTGGTCTCAACCGCGCTTCAACCCTACGGGCGCCCCCAGGGGCGAACAACAACACCCCCGTCCCCGGGTCGGGCCACGCGTCCCTGCGGTTCTGCATGATCGAAACGTGCTCGTCGGGGGTCCGGGAGGGGTGCGCCGGCAGCTGGGGGATCCTGCGGGGATGCCTGATCGGTTCTCCGTCCGCATCGCCGTCCGCAGCTACGAGATCGATGTCAACGGGCACGTCAACCACGCCGTCTACCACCGGTACGGGGAGCACGCGCGTACCGAGCACCTCACCGCTGCGGGGTGTTCCCTGGGCCGGTTGACGGAGCACGGCATGGGCATCGTGCTGCTGGAGACCCACGTGCGGTTCCTCCGGGAGCTGAGCCACGGGGACCTGGTGGACGTCGACTCGCGGCTGACGTTCGGGGCGGGCCGGACGTTCGAGATGGCGCACACGCTGCGGCGCGGGCCGGACACCGTGGCAGCCGAGATCACGTGCCGGATGGGGCTGCTCGACTCAGCCACCCGCAGGTTGTTGCCGGAGCCGCAGAAGCGGTTGACCGAGCTCGCCACAGCGCCGGAGCGGCTCGGTCCCGGGTAGCCCGGCGCGGCGGCCGGGACGTCGATCAGGAGGGATCCGCGTCCGGAGGACTCTGCCGCGTGGAGGTGAGGGAGAGGGACTCGATCTCCAGGGGCAGCCGGGGGGCCACCAGTGGTGGGACGCGGCCGCCTGCCCGCCGCACCACCCGCCTGCTCCTCAGGTAGGCGAACGGGCCGGTGGCCAGGCCGCGCAGGCGGGCACCGGCCGCGCCGACCGGCATGCCGGAGCCCGCGTCGCTCTCCCGTTCCGAGATGCGGCGCAGCTGGGCGACCGCCGCCGGGATCCTGCGGGCCGCGGCGGCGCGGGCGCGGGGGTCCAGCGCGATCTTCGTGAGGAAGCCGCCGAGCCCGACGGCGTAGCCCTCCAGCTGGACGCGCAGGGCGGCCTGGCCGGTGCGGTGGTGGTGCCACACCCAGGCGGCGGGCTCGTAGCCGAGTACGTGATCGGCCAGGATGAGGCGCACCAGGAACTCGCAGTCCTCGCCGCCGTGGGTGGGCGAGCCCGGGCCGAGTGCCTCGTCGAACCCGCCGACGGCCTTCGCCACGTCCGCGCGGACGGCCAGGTTGGCGCCGATGCCGAAGAGGCCGGGGGAGAACGGGAAGATCGCGGACTCGGCCGGGGGGTCGGCCAGCGAGTAGCGACGCCGCTCGAACCCCTTGTTCCAGGCCATCGCGCTGTCGGCGGCCAGCTCCTCTGCGGTGGTGAGGCGGGCGGCGAGCACCGGACCGCTCACGCACGCCAGCTCCGGGTCGGCGGCGAACGCCCCGGCGATGCGCCCGGCCCAGCCCTTGTCGGGCTCCGTGTCGTCGTCGGTGAAGGCGACGATGGCCGTGCGCGCCTCCTGCAGGCCGCGGTTGCGGCCGACCGAGGCACCCCGGCGGGGCTCCAGCACGTACCGGACGCGGGGGTCGCCGATGCGGCTCACCACGATGGCCGTGCTGTCGTCGGCCGGTTCGTTGTCCACCACCAGCACGGTGATGTCGGTGTGCTCGCCCGCCAGCAGAGCGCGGACACAGCGTTCCAGGCTCTCCGGCCGGCCTCGGGTGGCCACCACGACGGTGATCGGCTCGGTGGACCACGGGGGGAGG